>JAJDAR010000286.1 GCA_029261775.1 Deltaproteobacteria bacterium
CGGGCCGGTCCTCGACGCCTGGCAGGAAGCTCGACGCCTCCAGGCCGTTCATCGTCCCGCAGTCGAGGACGTGCAGTTGCAGGGGGATCTCTTCGACGGTCGTGGCCGCAGCCGGTGCCGCGAGCAGGGCGAGGAGCAACGGCATGGCGAGGAGGCTCTGCGAACGGATCACGGGGCCACCTCGGCGTTCTTCTGGAGGTCGACGGCGCGCCAGGCCTGCTGGATCACGTAGGCGCGGATGGCCCGGCTCTCCTCCGGGCTCACCTGGTCGCCGAAGGCGGCCATGCCCCGGTCTCGCAGCGCCCCGTCCCGGACGACCGAGTCCCAGGCGGCCTGGTCGTGAAGGAAGCCCGAACCTCGAAGGTCGGGGATCAACAGTCCGGAGACGGCGTTGAGGCCGTGGCAGCCCATGCAGACGTCCGAGTATTCGGCGAAACCCTTCTGGAGCGTCTCGGCCGAGGCCGTCTGCTGAGGCGGGCTGAAGTGCACGGCCGGCTTCCAGTCCACCGCAGGCAGCTCGCCCCTGGCCCCGAGCTTGAAGGTCAGCACCCGGCTGACGTTGGGAAGGCTCTTCGCCTGCACGAACTCGCCGAAGACCAGCGCGAAGGCACCGCCCCAGCCGACGTTCAAGGAGACGTACTGCTCGCCGTCGATCTCATAGGTGATGGGCGGAGCCACGATGCCCGTCTGTGCCGGGAACGACCAGAGCGGCTTGCCCTCGTCGGCGCTGTACGCGACGAAGCTTCCGTCGGCCGTTCCCTGGAAGACCAGGTTGCCTGCCGTCGTCAGGGTGCCGCCGTTCCACGAGCCCTTGTGTTCGACCCGCCAGGCCTCTTTCTGCGTCTTCGGGTCCCACGCCACCAGTCGCCCCTTGATGAGCGGTCGCAACGCGTTCCGCTCCGCCTGGGAGTCGGGCAGGCTCCCGAGGATGCCGTGGGTGCCGACGTTGGAGATGCCGGGCCGATACCGGAAGTTCTCGGGCTGCGCGTAGTTGGCTCCGAAGTCGAGCACCGGGATGTACACGAGCCCCGTGTCCGGGTTGAACGACATGGGGTGCCAGTTGTGACCGCCCAGGTACGACGGGACCACCAGGAAGGGCTTGTCCTCGTATCGGGCGCCCGGCACCTCGACCGGTCGGCCGGTCTTCAGGTCGACGTGGGTCGCCCAGGTGACGCCGATGTAGTTCTCGGCGCTGAGCAGCGTGCCGTCGGTGCGGTCGAGGACGTAGAAGAACCCGTTCTTCGGCGCCTGCATCAGCACCTTGCGCGGCTTCCCGTCCAGCTCCAGATCCGCCAGGATGATGTGCTGCGTCGCCGTGTAGTCCCAGGTCTCGCCCGGAGTGGTCTGGTAGTGCCACACGTACTCCCCGGTGTCGGGCCGAAGGGCGACGATCGAGGAGAGGAACAGGTTGTCGCCGCCGCCCGGCGATCGGATCTCCCGGTTCCAGGGGGTCCCGTTGCCGACGCCGATGTAGAGCAGGTCGAGCTCTGGATCGTGCGCCATGGCGTCCCACACGGTGCCGCCCCCGCCGCCGAGCTCCCACCAGGTGCCGTTCCAGGTCTTGGCGGCCATGGCCATGGCCTGGTTCTCGAACCCGAGCGCCGGGTCGCCGGGCACGGTGTAGAAGCGCCAGACCAGCTTCCCCGTCTTCGCGTCGTACGCGCTCAGGAAGCCGCGCACCCCGAACTCGGCCCCGCCGTTGCCGATCAGAACCTTGCCGCGGATCACCCGCGGTGCGCCGGTGATCGTGTAGGGCAGGGCGGCGTCGACCGTCGCGACCTCCCAGTTGACCGCACCCGTGGCGGCATCGAGTGCGATCAGGCGACCATCGAGGGCTCCGAGGAAGACCTGGCCCTCCCAGACGGCGACCCCGCGGTTCACGACGTCACAACAGGTGTGCTTGGCCTTCGCCTTGGCGACGCCCGGGTCGTAGCGCCAGAGCGGCTTGCCGGTTCGCGCGTCCAGGGCGTGCACGATGCTCCAGGCCGACGTCGCGTACATCACGCCGTCGACCACGATCGATGTCGCCTCGATTCCGCGCTCCGTGCCGAAATCGTGGGACCAGGCCAGGCCGAGGTCGGCGACGGTCTTGTCGTTGACCCGGGCAAGGGGGCTGTAGCGCTGCTCGCTGTAGGTCCGGCCGTAGGACATCCAGCTGCCGGGCTCGGAGTCGGCGGCGGTCAGGCGGGCCGCGTCCACGGCGGCCAGCGCTCGCCGGGTCGGGTTCTCGGCAGGGGCTCCGCCGTGGCCCTGGCAGGCCGCCAAGGCCACGAAGATCATGAGGCCGACGCCCCGGCCGGCGTTCCGGTGCAGTCTCGACATCCCAGTGGATCCTCCAGTTCGGGCCCTCTTGCGGACCCGCGAACTCTAGATCGCTCCCGGAGCGGGCGCTTCCGAATTCCGGGGCAGGTCGACACGCTGGCCTCCTGGCGAGCTGGCGACCTGGCGATCGCGGGCTGTACCCTGCGCCCGCGATGAACGAGCCCGCACGACCGCGCCTCTACCAGAACCATCACTTCGACAGCACGCGATGGAGGTGGTTCGAGACCCGGCCCGACGACATCGTCATCGCCACGTCCTACAAGGCGGGCACGACCTGGACGCAGGCGATCGTCGCCAACCTGCTCTTCCCGGACGGGAATTTCCCCGCCGATCCGGCGCGGCTCTCGCCGTGGCTCGATCTGCGGACGCTGCCGCTCGAGGTCGTGCTGGGGAACCTCGCAGGACAGACCCACAGGCGTTTCATCAAGACCCACCTGCCCTTCGACTGCATGCCCTACGAGGAGAGGCTCAAGTACATCTACGTGTCCCGCGACGCGCGCGACGTCTTCATGTCTCTCTGGAACCACTACTCCGGCCACAACGATCTGCACTTCGCCGTGGTGAACAACACGCTGGAGCGGGTGGGTGAGGAGTTCCCGAGGCCGCCCGACGACATCCACACCTTCTGGCGCAACTGGATCACCCGCGGCTGGTTCGAGGGCGAGACCGACGGCTGGCCGTACTGGTCGCACTTCACGAACGTCCAGTCGTGGTGGAACGAGCGCCACCGGCCGAAC
>JAJDAR010000287.1 GCA_029261775.1 Deltaproteobacteria bacterium
TGCCATTCCGAATCGGTCCGATGGGCGTAGACGAGCAGGTTCGTGTCGACGGCGATCAACCGCCGTGGCCCTCGTAGGCAGCCTCGCGGATGCGCTGCCAGTCGCCGTCGCGGAAGTCGGGCTGGAGTCCCCGGCCACCGAAACTGGCGTCGCGGAGCTGGAAGCGCGACTTGCGCAGCCGGTCTCGCACCACGTGGCGCAGGCCCGCCTCGATCAGCGCGCGCAGGGTCGTCTTCTCGCGCCGGGCCACGGCCCTGGCCTCCTCGGCGAGAGGGTCCGGAATCTCTACGGTGGTCTTCATACGGCTAACCGTATCGTAGAAACCGTACTCCCACTAGAGAGACCCGTTCGGGTCGCCGAGTCCGCCGGGCCTTGAGCACACCTTGAGCACGGGGTCCGCGAGAAAAACCCTCACGATTCCGGAGGCTTGTCGCCGGGCGGCGCGGGTTTGAGTCCCGTCCGCCCCGCCACAAGTTGCCGGATTCGCTTAGAAATTCTCGTTCTGGCGGCGGTTGGTACCCCGTTTGGTTGCGGCGACGAGTACCCGGTTTCGGGCCTACGCGCGCGGCTCATCGAACGGCGTTGTCTGGTGGTTCGACATCGAGCACCGGGCTTCGAACCTGGGGGTCGGGGGTTCGATCCGAGGGCGCGAAGCGCCCGAGCACGCCGGGCCGCGAAGCGGCACGAGCGATCCCCCCCAGCGTGCCATGCTACTTCGCGGGGGCGCTCGACCGCGGCCGGACCTGCGGCCTCGGCTTCTTCGCGAGTTGGAGGCATAGCTTTCGAAGCTGCGCCGTGCGGATCAGCCGCACCGTGACCGCCTTCGGGGACATGTCAGGCTTCGCCATCGTCATCCTCCTCCAACGCGCGAATGTCGTCGAGATCCTGGCCGCTCGCACGCAGGCGCTTCATCTGGATCAGGCCCGCGCGCGAGACGACGGGCAGTTCGCCGTACTCCCACTCCACCCGTTCCCTTCCCGCCCACACCGCTTCCAACTCCCGCGTCACTAGAAGGAAGTCGATGCTCAGGAGATCGCCCGAGTCCGGATCAGCCTTCGTGAGGCGTTGGATCTCGATGACACCGGGCCGGATCGCCATCGGCCCCGCATCGATCGAGTACCCGAGCGCACGAGCGACCTCTTTTGCGGCCTCGACTGAGTCGGATCGAAGCAGCAGATCGATATCCATCGTTGCGCGCGGTCGCGCATGAATCGCGACGGCAAGTCCGCCACAGACGGCGAACTCGACTCGAGCCGCTTCGAGCGCGCCCACCAGGGCGCGGAACTCCTCTGCCAGGTCGATCACGGTGCGTGCAACTTAGCGCCTCCCGTGGAGGCCGAGCCCGGTCAGTCCAGAGAGAGCGTCCGCATGACGCACGGCGACATCTCCGCCGACCTGGCGCTCGGACCAGAGCCGCCCGCCTGGTGCCGTCGTCGGTGCCGGCCTGGGCCGCTCCATGCCGCTTCCTGCCACTCTCCAGCTCGTAAGTCGCCGTCATCACTTACGTCGCGAACGGGCTTCGAACCTGGGGGTCGGGGTTCGCTCCGAGGGGGCGAAGCGCCCGAGCACGCCGGGCCGCGAAGCGGCACGAGCCGTCCCTCCCGGCGTGCCAATGCTCTCGCGGAGCTGCCGCCCGGAACCTCGAGTCGCCAGCTGCCGGACCTCGGGCTCGGGCGCTAGGGCAATCGAAATGCGGTGAGGCGGGCCGGTTCCGTGGTGCTCCCTGTCGCCACGACGACGAATTGGCGTCCCCCTGCCATGTAGGTCATCGGCGCCGCCCACCTGTGCTCGCCATCGATGCGATGCTGCCAAAGCAGCGTCCCGGTTCGCCCGTCGAGTGCTCGCAGCTCTGTGGGGCGAAGGCCCCCGCTGCCAGACTCCTCCGAGTGGCCGAAGAAGACCAGATGCTTGGTGACGAGTAGTCCGGGTGCCTCCCCGAGCGCCCCGAGGTCGGGGAGTTCCAATCCCTTCAGACGTGGGTGGTCATGAAGGCCCGCACCGTTGGGGATCGACCAGGCGATGTCTCCCGAGTCGAGTGTATAGGCGGTGAGGCTCGACCACGGCGGCTTGACGATCGGCAGATAGTCGACGAACAGGAGTGATTCGTGGACCCGGTACTCGTAGCCAGCCTCGACGCGCTCCGCTCTCAACAGATACGGGACCTCGACGAGGGGATCGCGAGCGCTCAGCCATTCCACGTCGATTTCCAAGCGCCACGGCGACTGGCCCGCTTACGGGGGCGACCTTGGCAGCAGGAAGTACGCCGCTCTCGCGGTCGCGCAGGTTGGCAAGACCGGCTTCCTGATCCCGCTCGCTGATGAGCCAGCTACCCCGCTCGTTGGTGCCGGGGCCCCCGGACGGAAGTACGTGGCAGAAGCCGCAGTTCGTTGCTCCGTACTTCTGTGCGGGGAGGAGGTAGTCCGGCTTGGAGTGGCTGGGAGACGGTCCCGCGATGGCGAGTAGAGTGACGACCAGCGTCGAGATCGTTCGCGGCATTCGAAGCCTCCAGCCGGTGGAGATCACACGAAGGCGCCCAACGCGGCCCCCCGTGTGGCTTGACATGATCCCCCTACTCGGACCTGGAGCCAAGACTCAGCTTGAACGCCCCATCCGCGGATCGGGCCCGGGTGCGTGAGCCCAGCAAGAGAGCCTCTCCGGAGAGGCGCCGCATGGTGCCGCCAGCGATCTGGTGCCGCAGAAACGACACTCCTGTGCACCCTATTGCACTCCCCTGCTCTGCAACGGGACGCAAGTCCCCGTCATTTCTTCTTCTTGGACCAGGCTTCGAACCTGGGGGTCGGGGGTTCGAATTCCTGCGAGTGTCTCTTACGGAGTCCAACGCTCCAGCGGCTCGTGCTCAGCGATTCGCGTGAAGTCTGCGTCGGTGGTGAGCAGCTGGAGCTCATAGCGAATACAGAGCTGGGCCAGGATGGCGTCGATGGTGCCGACCTGGACCCCGCGGCGCCGGGCCCGATTGCGGAGCTGGGCGGCTTCGAAGTGGTCGTGACGGTCGGGGGTCAGGAAGGGTAGGGCGCCGAAGTGCGCCACGATCGCCTCCTGATCGCGGGGACCGTGGAAGCCCTGGAGCAGCTCCTGGTAGACGAGCCCCGTGGTCATGACGAGATCGCCGGTTGCGAGAGCACGCTCGAGCGCGTCGATCTCGGGCACGTCGGGCGGGCGATCGCGGCGCAGCGCCAGCGACCACACGCTCGTGTCGACGAAGAGGCTCAATCCCGAGAGCGCACTTGCTTGTAGTCGTACCCCGGGTCCCACTCGAGCTTGCCGAAGAGCTCGAGGAGTCCTTGCTGCTCGCGCCGCGAGATGAACTCCTGGAGCGCGGCCGTGACCGCCGCCTTCTTGGTCGGGGCCCCGCTGAGCGCCAAGGCGCGCTCGACGAGGTTCGGGTCGAGATCGAGGTTGGTCGCCATGTGTGAGAGCCTACACAATCACTCACGCCGACTCAGCCCAGGCGCTCTGGGGGTTGGGATACACGCGGGATACAGGTTTCACGGTTCCCGACCCTTGCGTTTTCGCGCACTTACGGCCGGGAGTTGTGCTTTCGAGTCCCGTCCGCCCCCCCACAAGCCGCCAGATTCGCTGAGGAATTCGGGTTCTGGCGGTACTTGGTTGGGGGCTTCGGTCGCGTTTGGGGAAGCGGGTCACGCGCGCTGCTCGCCCTCGTGCTGCCAGGCGGCGCCCCGGCCGCCACCATCGTCTGGCTCGACGACCTGCCGGTCGCGAGTGATGACGTGCTGGGCCGTTCGGCACGCTTTCTTCCCGATCGCTCAGGGGCAGGAGGTATTCGTTCCGCAGAGGTTGCCGCCGAGATTCACAGCGAAGCCTCCGACGGTCGTGCCATTGCCGATCAGGACGTTTCCCCGGTAGCCCGAGGTACCGCCTGCCAGGATTCCGGCGTCGCTGTTGTCCAGGGCCACGTTGTCTGAGACCAGAGAGCCAACGCCGACGGCGATCCCGCTCCTACCGCTTCCGATCACCCGCATGTTGCGAACGATGGATCCGTCCCCGAGGACCATGCCGGCTGCGGGCATCCCGACGATGGCGCCGTTCTTGACCGTCGTGCGCTCGAAACCCGACGTCGTGTCGATACCCCGAGCGAGACCGCTGCAGGTTCCGAGTAGCGGACGACAAGACATCGTGAATCCGGCGAAATCCAGTGTCACGTCGTTGGCGATGATGAGAATCGTGGAAGGGTCGATCCCTCCGAGCAATCCACTCCTCGCGAGGTCCGACGTCAATCGGTAGCTCCCTGGATTCCTGATGGTCACCGGATACCCGGATACGTCTCCGCTGAAACAACCCGTCTGGAGGGCGCAGATCGAGTTGATTTCGATGATTCCGTCGCTTGCGACGGCAGATGTGGCCAGGAGTGCGAGCGCGATCCCGAGTGTGAAGCAGCGCATGCGTGCCCTTTCATCGTTGTCGGATCATTCTACACCGCCGACGGGACCCTCCTGGGCCTGCAACGGGCAGGTCGAGCCCTGCTTCTCGCGGCCCGCTCTGGACGGGACGATCCTTTCCTGGGCCCAACCGGAATCCTCGGCGCTTGCCTCCCCGATCTGGAGGGGTAGCTACTGGCCCTCTGCCGAGCACCGTCGCCGAGGTGACCGACAGACGCGAGCGCTCAGAGTCGTTCCGCTCCCTGCCCGTGTGCAGTTCTGGCAACGCTCTCTTGCTCGGCTAACCCCGAGTCCATCCCGACGCGGCAGAGTCGGAGCCAAGGTCGCGGCAGTCCGGGGCGAACCCAGCGTCGGGGTCGGCCGCCGCAGCCCCGCCAGCCCCGCCCCTACCGAGGCCCGATCACCCGGACCCGCACCCTGGCGACACCCGCCTGCTTCAACCCGATCCGCTCTGCAGCCGCGCCGGAGAGGTCGATGATGCGTCCGCGCACGAACGGCCCCCGGTCGTTGATGCGCACCTCGACGAATTGATCCGTGGCACGGCCGTTCGGTCCGAGTCGTTCGACGCGCACCATGCTGCCGAAAGGCAGCGTGCGGTGCGCCGCCGTCAGGGCGTACGGATCGTATCGCTCGCCAGACGCCGTTTCTTTTCCGGCGAGGCTGGACGCGTAGAAGCTCGCGAGTCCCTCCTGGCCACTGTGGCCGGGCGCGGATGGCGCGGAGGGTGTCGGGGGCGCGTTCAGTGTTCGCGTCGCGCACGCCAGATTCAGCACAATCGCGAGCAGCATCGCGTACGGGAGCACCACCGAGCCGCCACAACGGCGTCGGCCGTTCACGGGCCGCGGTCTTCGGGACGACGAGCGCACGGAACTCACGCTGCTGTCTCTTGCTTGAACGGCGAGGGGCTGCAAGTTGATTTGGAGGATCTGTACTCGATCGTCGACGGTCTGGCCGATGGGGGGCCACAAGGCCCTTCTGCGGAGCCACTGCGTGACTCGATGAGCGGTCGCTGATCGGCAGAGGGACGCGTTCTGCTTGATCGGTTCTTTCGGTAGCAGGGCGCAGCCGTGCCCGGCCCTTCCGAGCCCGCGCAGGGCATGTCTGCCGCCCCAGGCTCAGGGCCGCCTCCGGGTGGACTCATGCGTGCGGCCTCAGCCGCAGCGGGGCGGCGCGAAGCCTCGGCAATCCCCCGAGCAGCACTGCGCGTCGAGCACGCAAACGCTGCCGTTCGGCGTGCAGCAAGGGCCGCAGTCGATCACGCAGCTCGAGCAGGTCTCGTTGCCGTTGCAGGAGAGATCCCCGCAGAAGGTCTGCGCGGCGCAGATGCCGGCCAGGCAGCGGTTGCTCTGGCAGTCCGCGTTCGAGAGGCAGATCTGCCCGTTGGCGCACTTGCCGCAGTCCGCGTTGCACTCGAGGCCGGCGTTGGCATCTCCACACTTCTCGAGCCCGTCACAGAACCCGTCTCCGCAGATGTCCTCGCAGAGCCCACCCTGGCAGAGCCCGCTCCGGCAGGCTGCGCTCGTCGTGCACGGGCTGCCGGCGGCGAGGTTGCCGTTGATGCAGAAGCCGAAGTTGCAGACATCGCTTGCACACGCGGCGTTGATCGTGCAGATCGAACCGTTCGGGAGGTTGCCGGCGATGCAGAAACCGGCGTTGCACACACCGCTCTGGCAGTCACTGCTGTTGATGCAGATCGCGCCGTTGCTGCACAGCCCGCAGTCCGCGGTGCACTCGAATCCCGCGTTGGCGTCGCCGCACTTCTCGAGCCCGTCGCAGAAGCCGTCGGGGCAGACGGAGTCGCAGAAGCCGGCCGTGCAGCTGCCGCTCCGGCAGGCGGCGCTGGTGGTGCAGGGGCTGACCGCCGGAAGGCTGCCCGCGATGCAGACGCCGAAGTTGCAGACCCCGCTGCTGCACGCCGCGTTGACGGCGCAGTTGCTGCCGTTCTCGAGCGGACGATCGAGGCAGACGCCGAGGTTGCAGATGCCCCCCGGCCCGCAATCGGTGCTGACCACGCAGAATGCGGGCGCGCAGACCCCCTGGAAGCTGCAGTGGCCCGTCGCGCAGTCCAGACCGCTGATGCACTCCTGCCCCAGGGAGAAGGCGCCCTGGCAATCCGTCGCGCAGTTCGCCGCACCCTCCCCCAGCGCGTAGTCGCAGCTGCCGTCCCCGCAGGCCGAGCGATCGGGGCAGCAGGTGCAGAAGACGCGCTGGTCGTTCAGGTACGCCTGCTCGCCGATCGCAGCGATCGCGACCGCGTAGGTGGTGGCCAGCAGGTCGCAGGCGTTTCGGCAGGTGCCACCGACCGGGTAGTGGGCGGCGCAGGTCTCCAGCAGCCGCGCTCCGAACTCGAGATCGCAGGGCAGCTGGGTGGCTCCGCAGGTCGAGAGGCAGGCGTCGTGGAGCTCGCAGGCGCCCGGGGTGACGAAGGCGTCGTCGAAGCCGAACGGCGCGCTGCACGCACCGCTGGTGAGGTAGTCGAGGGGGTTGTTCTTGACGGCGGCGGGGTCGGGCGGCGGGAGGAAGCTCAGCCGGTTCAGGACGTCGACCAGCAGGCTTGCGCTGCAGCCGTCCGTATCGCGCATGTCGCGGAAAGGACCGCGCCCCGGGAAGCAGGCGCCCTCGGTGTAGGCTCCGGCGCTGCCCGCGACGACCTCGAGGCCCGGAGCCTGGTTCGGGTCTCCATCGTCGCAATCGCCGCCGGCCACCGAGACGCCGTCCCCGTCGCCGTCCGGCACCTGGCCCGAGGGGCCCGGGACGCCGGCTTGAAAGCCGGGGAGGAAGGCGTTGAAGTCTCCGATCCCGACCCCACCATCCGAGTCCATGTCGGTGCCCAGGCCGCTGTCGGTCCCGGCGATGAAGTCCGGCAGGAACGCGTTGAAGTCGGAGATGCCGCAGAACCCATCGCCGTCGAAGTCGCAGTCACAGAGGTTTCCGTACAGGTCCCCATCGGTGTCCGTCTGCGGATCGGCGATCTGGACGCAGAGATCCACGACGTCGTCCGTGTTGTCGCCGTCGGTGTCCTGGCCCCAGGCGGGGGCCGCGGTCAGGACGAGGATGGAGACCAGGATCGAAAGGATGCGATGGTCGGTCATCGGGGATCCCTCGCGCAGGAAGTACCGTGGGGCCGGGAAGCCCCAATCCCTGACGCTACCTCAGATGGGGGAAGAACCCTCGAACCTCGGAGTCGAGGGGAGTCGGCACCGCGGGCGTCACCGGGAAACAGCCAGCTCGACGTCGACGGGGACCTCACCGGCAACACCTGCGACTGCGACAACGACGGCTTCTGCTCCATTGCCGACATCAAGGTGTGTGCGAATTCGCCGCTTCGACCGATGGCGGGAGCGGCACCGACATGAACGGGGACGGGGCCGTCGGTATCGCCGACGACGACGTCGGTCGTTCCGTTCGCGCTGGAGCCCGTCGGTCTCGTCGAGGACATCTCGCCAGGCGCGTTCGCTGGCACCGACCCGCCGTAGCCGAGGCGGCTGGTGGTCGAGGCGGCCGATGCGTCAGGCGAGCTTCGCGATCGTGAACTTCGTGTCGAGATCGCGCAGCGCGAACAGCGCGTAACACGCCGCGAGCATCGGCCACGCGGCAAAGAACAGCAGGTGGTCGAATCCCAGGTACTGCGGCCACGACGATAGCGTCGAGACGGCGTGAAGGGCCAGCACGATGCCGTAGGTCAGGGTCTTCTTGACTCCGAGCAGGAACGCCACGATGACGATCAGCTCGAGCACCCCGACCGCGAGGAACGCTGCCTCGCCCAGGCCGCCCAGCCCGTAGAAGTTCTCGAAGACGGCTCCTGCGTGCGAGGGGTTGACGAACTTGTCGAGCGTCCACATCAGCATGACGAGGAAGACGCCGAGTCGCAGGGTGAAAAGCGGCATCCCCAGCCGCGAACCAGTGGTCATCGGGATTCTCCTCTTCTCTCGGTTGTTCACGGCCGGAACGGCTCGCCGATCGAACCGGCGGCGTCGATCGGGACGATGTGAGGTCCGAGGAGCGTCGTGTGCCGGACCGTGCGCGGGGGAGGCGGTTGCGTAGCTTGGGCGAGCGACCCTGCAGGTCGCGTTCGGATCATCGGGGGGTTCCTCTGCATGCGGCCGGTTCCGAGGGTTGGATTCCACTGGCGCCGTGCCAGTTACTGTTCTCGGGGGCGAGGGGCGGTCGGGGTGTGATGCCCCCGTCGCGATCCGCTGGACCGGCTCCCGCTCCGCAGCGTCGGGAGCCGTCCGGCCCACTCGGGTCCGAGGAAGCGGCGCTTGGGGCGGCCGACCTCGTAGCGCAGCTCGTCATGGGGGCGATAATGCAGGTCGGTCCCACCGTCGAGGACGAAGCCGGGCGTGAGGGCCCCCGCGATGGAACGTCTCCGGGGCCCTCACAGGCCACCTGTCGCCGCCGTGTAACCGCTCCGGCGACACCCCATCGAACATCCAGCCTCGGGGACCCATGCGGTCGAGCTCGCCCCCCCCCCCGAATCAAGAGGAGCCGGACGATGAAAACCTACTTCCATGAAGGGCTTCGCCTCTACCTGGGCGAAGGTGTCGACTGGAACAGCTACTTCACCCTGCGCAAGGGGACCGCCGCCGACGTGCCTGGCGAGCGTGCCGCCCTCGTCGAGATCCTCGAGACCGCGGCGCAGATCTGCGAAGGCCTGGAGCCCGAGCTGCGGGGCGGTTGGTCGGAATCTGCACGGCTGGAGAACGGCGAGGTCGTCTACCCCGGGCACATCGAGAAGGCGTATCGCACTCTCGCCGAGGCGGGGCTCGTGAGCTTCGGCGTCGAGGAGAAGTACGGGGGCTTCGGCCTCCCGACGGTGGTGACGAACATGGTCCTTCAGATGATCGCTCGCGCCGACGCGGGGCTGATGACCGTGATCGGTCTCCAGGCTGGCGTCGCCGACGACCTCCAGCTCTATGCCTCGGAGGAGCTGAAGGACCGCTACCTGCCGCGGTTCGCGAGCGGCGAGCTGATGGGCGCCATGGATCTGACCGAGCCTGCCGCCGGCTCGGATCTCGGGGGCATCACGACGCGAGCCACGGAGGTGGACGGCCGAATCCGGCTCGACGGGAGCAAGATCTTCATCACCAACGGGGGGGCCGAGATCCACCTGGTGCTGGCCCGAGACGCCGAACACTTCGACGCGTCCAAGGGGACGACGCGAGGTCTCTCGCTCTTCCTCTGCCCCCGAACGCTGCCGGACGGTCGCCGCAACGGCGTCCGGGTGGTGCGGCTCGAGGACAAGCTCGGGATCCATGGCTCGCCCACGGCCGCGATCGAGTTTGAGGACGCCGAGGCGTATCTCGTGGGCGTCAAGGGAGAGGGCTTCAAGGCCATGCTCACGCTGATGAACAACGCGCGGCTGGGCGTGGCCGCCCAGGGCATCGGCATCTCGGAAGCCGCGGTGCATGCGGCCGTGGGATACGCAAGGGAGCGAAAGCAGTTCGGCGCGCCGATCCTCGAGCAGCCGTTGATGAAGAACATCCTCGCCCGGATGGTGCTGGCGCTCGAGGGGAGTCGAGCGCTTCTCTACCGCACCTGTGTCCTCGTCGATCGCAATCGCTCGATCCGGGCCTACCTCGAAGGCGAAGCGGTTTCCGCCGACGAGCGAGAGCGCTACGAGGCCATCCACGAACGCAACGAGGTCCGGATCCGCCTGCTCACTCCCCTCGCCAAGTACCTCGCCACGGAGAGCTGCGACGAGATCACCCGGCACGCGATCCAGGTGCACGGGGGGCTCGGCTACATGGCGGAATCGGAGGTCGGGAAGCTCCACAACGACGCCATCATCACGACCATCTACGAGGGCACCTCCGAGATCCAGGTGTCCTTCGCGTTGCGCGAGATCGGAAAGGGAGCGCTCTCGATCGTGTTCGACGAGGTGCGACGCGAGCTCGAGACGATGAAGGACGAACCGCTCGCCTCGTACGCCGAACGGGTCCGCGACGGAATCGAGCGCGTTCTCGAGGCGTCGCCTGCGCTCATGAGCGATGCGCGCTACGCGCTGCTCTCGGCACAGTCACTCGCCGAGGTGGTGATCAGCGTGATCGTGGCGGCCGAGCTCCTGAAGCAAGCGCAACTCGATCCGAGCCGCCTCGACCATGCAGCCTCCTGGATCGAGCGCCGCATGGTGGATCTCGATGCCAGGACCAAGCGGATCCGCGCCGGGACGGTCGATCTGCTCGATCGCTGCGAACGCATGATCGCCTTGACGGGGGCGTAGCAGACGCTCCCATTGCCGAAGCACAGCGACCCGAGTGAGGCCTCTTCGCGGTGGGCCGTCTCGAGTCCCCGTAGGGGATGGACACGACCTCAACGCAAGGCTGTGATCGCTTCACCCGACGGAATCGTCGGCGCTCGTGCACACCAACTGGATCGATCGCTCCAGGAGCTCCTTCCGGGCGTCGGCGACCTCGGGCTCGACGTTGGCCAGGTAGGTACGGAACGCCTCCCGCGACGGCCAGGCTGCGATGGCCACGTCGTTCCACGCGTCGTCGAGCGGCTCGCCCGGAGCTCCGACGAACGTGCCCACCACTTCTCCTCCGGCCAAAGCGTGGCCGCCGAGGGCCAGCAGCTTGTGTCCCGAGGGTTGGTAGACCCGCTTCAACACCGCTGCACGAGCGGCCTCACCGCCTTCGAACTTCGCCAGGTTCATGTTGAAGAAGGGCTCGCAAGGATCCCCCTTCATGAGGGCGTCGAGCTGGGCGGGGGTCGAGTGGATCCTGGCGGGCGAGAGGACCCGTTTGGCGTCGACCTCGCGCCCCGGGTCGATGGGAACGAACCACCGGACGAGCCGGTGGAGCCGCGAGAGCGTCCTGGTCACCCGAGGCACCATCCGGTTGAGCCGCAGGACCAGGACCTGCACGTCCGACATCGTGGCTGCCCGGTCCTGCGACCACCCATCCCACGCCCGCAGTGCGGAAGCCCCGTCGGCGAACGCGTCGAGCGTTGCAGCCCGGAAGGGCAGGTCCGGCCCCGCGAGGACCTGATCGATCGACAGGGTCGAGAGGCGGGTGCCTCCGGCGTCGGCCACCGCCCGCGCCGAGTTTGCCAGATGTCGGGCGCCGGCGGACGCAACGGTGGGTGCCAGGAAGGTCAGGATCCCGAGCGAATCGCCCATCGCCGCCAGCGTGCTTCGTTGAGTTTGCGTCGGCTCGATCACGTCAGCACCAGACCTCCTGGTTGCGTTCCCAGCCGATCTCCCGATCGAGTCGCGCGTCGAGGAGATCGGAGAGGTCGCAGCGTGCGAGCAGATCGAGCACGGCGCCCCTCGCCGGCGGGTCGAGTGCATCGACCGCATCCTGCACGCGCTTCAACAGGAAGAACCGGTAGGGCTTCGCGACGGACCGGATCGCCATGCCGGCCGCCTCGAACTCGGCCATCTCGCCGACGTCCTTCGAGATCAGGGTGCCGGCCGCGGGTGACTTGGTATCGAGCCACCGGTTGATGCGATCCGCCGCCTCGAGGGTCTCGGGGACGAGGTCCCGGGCGACGTGCCGGAGCACGGAGACGAGCGTCTCCGAGACCTCGTCGTCCGCCAGATGCTCTCTCGAGCCATCCCTGAACTCTCCAACGTCGGGCTCCGGGCGATTCATCCGCTCGACCCAGCGGAAGACGTGGACCGCCTTCGTCTGCATCAGCCGGAGCGGGTACGGATCCCGACCCAAATGCGCGTAGAGCGGTGCGATCAACCCGAAGTCGCCGATCGAGGGCTTCCCGCCGAGCAGGTAGCCGTGCTCTGCGAAGTGGGCGTCGAGCCGTTCGAGAAAGCCCTCGTAGAGCGACTCGATGCCCGCGAGGTTCTCCGGGGTGACGCCGAGCGCCACGCCCCGACTGCGCATCCGCTTCATGCCGGCTTCGGCGAGCGGGCCGGCGTCGACCCCTTCGGGAGCCATCATCTCGGCATGGGGCCGGATGAAGGCCTCGTTGACGTCGGGGAAGCTCCAGCGGTAGTGCATCGCCGGCCGCAGCAGGCCTTCGGAACCGATCACGTCGAACAGCAGGCTCACCACCGACTGGCGCGGCGACCGCGTCGCGAAACGCGGCTCCTGGGCTTCGAAGTGCTCGATGATGCGCGTGCTGTCGCGGACGACGGTGCCATCCGCCAGCTCGATCGTGGGCAGCGTCATGGTGCCGGCCTTCGGCACGACCGCCTCCAGGAAGTGTCGGGTCCTGGGAAAGATCTCCCGGTACGGGATGCCGGCCTTGATCAGGTAGCTGCGGGCCTTTCCCGAGTAGAGCGACGCGGGGGAGGCGTAGAGGGTGACTTCCTGCATGGGATTCCTGCCGATCGTCGTGACGCTTCGTCCTATTGGGGACGGGCTCCGCTGGTGGGCGGCCCCACCACATCGAAGTCTCCCGAGGGCGGCGGGGGCTCGAACGTGGTCAGCACCCCGGACACGAGCTGGTAGAAGCCCACCAGCAACACGACCTCCACGAGGCCCCGTTCGCCGAGGGCGCCGCGGGCGCGCTCGAGGAGTTCGTGGTCGACCGCGCGCTGGTGGACGAGGGCCACTGCGACGTCGTGGGCGGCGGCCACGGCTTCGTCGCTGAAGTCGGGTCGCTCGCCATGGCCGACCGCATCGATCTCTCCATCGCTGATGCCGAACTGCCGAGCCACGAGGCCGTGCACCCACCACTCGAAGTCCGCCCCCCAGGCCTGGGCGACCACCAGCACCGCCATCTCCCGCGCGGCGTCGGGCAGGGTCGTATCGGTGCGGAAGGCCATGCCCACGCGTTCGAGGTGAAGCCCGACCCCGGGTGTACGCAGGAAGGCGTCGAAGGGGCCTCCGAGCGTGCCGTCGTCGCGCAGGATGAGGCGCCGGGCCGGGCCCCGACCGCGGGGGCTGTCGAGCACCGCGTCGTAGAGCTTCCGCTGGTCGGAGTCCAGTGCTTCGGGCTTCAGGGGTTCGAGTCCAGGCATGCTCAAGCCTCCGGTTGGCCGACGGCGATCGGTCAGACCCGCGCCGGGGGGATCGGCAGGCCGGCGACGCCCACACGCGTGCGGTGGACGCAGCCCCCGAGCGCCGCGTCTTCCGTGTTGTCCATGGTCGTGATGTACAGATCGCGGCGCTCCGGCCCTCCGAAGCACACGCTCGTGAGGGCTCGTGCGGGCACTTCGATCCGCTCGTCGATGCGGCCCTCTGGCGTCACCCTCACCACGACCCCGCCCCCGAAGATCGCCAGCCAGACCCCACCGTCCTCGTCTACGGCGAGCCCGTCTGGCGTGCCCGTCTCGATCTCGACGAAGGCGCGGCGCCCGCTCAGCTTGCCATCGGCGTCGACGTCGTGCGCGATGACGTGGGTGGCAACGCTGTCGCAGTGGTACAGCACACTGCCGTCGGGTGAGAAACCCACTCCGTTCGGCAGCCCGACCTTGTCGTAGAGCACCTCGGAGGAGCCATCGAGGCCGATGCGGTGCAGTTCTCCGGGGACCACCTCGATGGGACGCGCCAGGGGCTCGAAGCGACGCGTTCCCACCAGCACGCGGCCCGACGCGTCGGTGCAGAGATCGTTGAAGGCACCGCCGTCCATGTCGTACAGCAGCACCCGCACATCGTCGCCGCGGATGTGGCTCACGTCCTTCCCCGTCACCACCAGCCCGCCGTCCGCATGCAGCACCATGCCACCGACCCGCATGCGGTCGGGAATGACGGTGTGGACACGCCCGTCGGGTTCGAGGCAGTGCACGCCGCCGCCGCGCGCGTCGCTGAAGTACAGGCGCCCCTCTTCGTCGATCGTGGGGCCCTCGGCCAGGGTGTATCCGGTGAGCAGGGTTTCGATCTCGTAGGGCATGACGTTCCTCCTGGTTCAGAGCAGGGGCGTCGTCGGGTCGAGGCCGAGCGCGAAGCGCCCGACCTGCTCCCGGGACGTGTCCCACTCGAAGAAGGCGTGGGTCGCGAGCATGTTCATGTCGCGGAAGAAGCGTTGAAGGGGAAGGTCCG
>JAJDAR010000288.1 GCA_029261775.1 Deltaproteobacteria bacterium
GGTGTCCGGCCAGAGCGCCTCGAAGAGCTCGTCGAGCGAGACGATCCGCTCGCGCTCGCGCAGGAGCAGGCTCAGCAGCTCGAAGGGCTTCGGCTGCAGTCGGACGGTGTCACCCGCCTGGCGCAGCTCCCCGGCCTCGGGATCGAGCTCGAAGGCACCGAATCGGTAGATCATCGCGTTGCGCTTCGGGACACCCCGGGAGGCTATCCCGTCAGCCCTCGCGGCGCGCGACGAAGTACTGGTTCATCGTGTCGTGCGCGAGAGTGGTCTGCTCGATGCCGACGAAGCCGGCACCCTCGAGCATGGCCTGCGCAGTCTCGCGCCCCCACATCGCCCCGAGGCCCGCGCCGCCGGCAGACAGCGAGACGGTCATGCAGTGCATACACGATACCGTGTAGAGAAAGGCGCCCAGGGGATGCTCGACGTCCTCGTGCACGTGGCTGGTGCCACCGATCTCCTGCATCAGGAAGACGCCGCCCGGGCGCAGCCCGTCGTGGATGCCGTCGAGCACGCGCTCCGGGTCGGCCTGATCGTGGATCGTGTCGAAGGCGGTCACCAGATCGAAGGATTCGTGGGCCTCGAACTCGGCGAGGTCGCGCACCTCGAACTGCACGTTGCCGATGCCCTGCTCCTCCGCCTCGCGCTTGGCGTGGGCGATCGCCTCGGGCGAGAGGTCGTAGCCCGTGAACCGGCTACGGGGGTAGACGCGCGCCATGCGATGGATCGCGCGTCCGCTGCCGCACCCGACGTCCAGCACGTCGATGCCCCGGGCGAGCTGCTCGCCGCTGCCCGGGGCGAGCGGCAGGATCAACTCGATCAGGGAGGACACGACGGTCTGGTCGCTCATCTCGGCCATCACGGCGTGGAAGCGCGGGTACGCCGCGTACGGCACCCCACCGCCGCGTTCGAAGCAGGAGACGATCTCGTTCTCCACGCTGCCGAGCAGCGGGATCCACTGGGCGAAGGCCGCCTGGTTGTGCGGGCGCGCTGCGCGGGTGAGCAGCGAGGCGTGCTCCGCTGGCAGGAAGTAGGTCCCATCAGCCGGGCCGAGGTCGACGATGCCGCCCGTCACCATCGCACCCAGCCACTCGCGCACGTAGCGCTCGTCGAGGCCGGCCTCGCGAGCGATGGCGGCGCTCGTGGCCGGCGGCAGCTGCGCCATCACGTCGAACAGCCCGGTGCGGTGGCCGATCGACAGCATCAGGGCGACGGCGCCCTGGTTCAGCACATCGGTGAGGCGCTCACCGAAGGCGGCCTGGCGGCGGGGGTCGAGGGTGGGGGGCGATTCGGTCGACATGGCATCTCCGGGCGAGGGGGGCGGACTTCCACGGCTTGCATCGTACCGGGCCGGGCGGCCCGATCCTTACCCGCGAGTGACCGTTTCCTGACCGGGCCCGCGGGGTCCAACCCTCTGATTCCGTGGAGGAATCCCACCGCGCGAACGCGTTACCCTGAGTTTCCACCAGGCTTGGAGCGCCCGTGACCGACCCCTTCCGCATCGACGACCTGGCCGCTCCCGTGCTGCCGGCCGGCTTCGTCGAGCAGGCGCGCCAGCTCGAACCGCTGGCCGCGCAGATCCGGCTCGAGCCCGACGCCCTGATCGCGCAGGCGATGCGCGAGACCGGCCTGCAGGACTTCGGGGCCGACGGTTGGCAGGCCGGACTCGCCGCCGTCCTGGCGGGGCTGCGCGACGACGTACCGCTCTCGCCGGTGGGAAAGCTCTCGGCGTTGGCGCAGGTCCTTCAGTTCCTGAAGAACCGGCTGCTGCTCGAGGACCTGATCCGCAGGCACCCGGAGATCGAGCAGGTCGAGATGGAGCCACCGCTGGTGATCGCCGGCCTGCCGCGCAGCGGCACGACGCACCTGCACAGCCTCGTCGCCGCCGACACGCGTTTCCGGTCGCTGCCCTGGTGGGAGGCGCTCGAGCCCGTGCTCGCCGAGGCCGAGCGACCCGCAGAGGGCGCACCCGACCCACGCCTCGCGCGCGCCGCCGAGGGCATCGCCATGCGCGACCAGGTGCTTCCGCACTTCAACGCCATGCACGAGATGACCGTCGACCACGTCCACGAGGAGATCCATCTGCTCGCCCTGGACATGGGCACGATGTACTTCGAGAACCTCGGCACCGGCATGCTCCCGACCTATCGGGACCACTACCTGGCAGAGGACCAGACGCCGCACTATCGCTACCTGCGACGGGTGATGCAGGCGCTGCAGTGGCTGCGCGGCGGCACCCGCTGGGTGCTGAAGAGCCCGCAGCATCTCGAGCAGGCGCCCGCCATCTTCGAGGTCTTTCCGGATGCGGTGCTCGCCACGACCCATCGCGACCCCGTCTCGACGGTGGCCTCGTTCGCGACGATGATCGCCTACTCGTCGCGCATGGGAGCGGCCAAGCCCGACCCGGTGGCGCTCGGCCACTACTGGGCCGACCGCATCGAGACGATGCTGCGGCGCTGCGTCGAGACCCGCGAGCAGGCCCCGGCCGCGCAGTCGATCGACGTGCTGTTCCACGAGTACATGGCCGGGGAGC
>JAJDAR010000289.1 GCA_029261775.1 Deltaproteobacteria bacterium
TCGCGCTGCTCCTCCTCGCCCTGCCCGCCTCAGCCGATCCGAGTCCCCTGGGCTGCCCGCCCGGCTCCGTGGATCGCTTCTCCTACTGCGAGCTCCCGGACGGGCGCACCGCCGTGCGCGGGGACAGCGAGACCGGGCGGAGCAGCTCGCAGCCGCCGCGGGGAGGCTTCTACCCGGAGTGCTGGTACGTCTGGGAGGACATGGAGTGGCGGATCTGGCGGTGTGATCGGCGCCGATCCAACGAAGAAGAGGCCGCGGGACTGGCAACCGGACGGGGGGCCTTGGCGTGACCACCCTCGAACACGTCGAGAGGAGCGGGGCGTGAGCTACGCACTCACGCTCCACCGGCCCTGGCCCTGGGCAATCCTCGTCGCAGGAAAGCGCCTGGAGAACCGCTCGTGGTATCGCGCTTCGATCCGCGGGCGAGTGATCGCGCTCCACGCCGGCAAGGCATGGGATCCGGACGGTGCTCTGTTCATCGACCGAATCACCGACCTCGAGCGACCACCTGGGTGGGAGCACCCTGCGTCCGCGATCGTCGGTGCGTGTCGCGTCGGAACGGTCTGGACGAAATGCCAGAACGTGGACCTGGACCAGCGGCGCTGGTTCATGGGGCCCTGCGCGTGGGTACTCGACGAGGTGGTCGCGTTCGCCGAGCCGATCCCGAACGTTCGGGGGAAGCAAGGGCTATGGCATCTCACCGACGAACAGGAGCGGGCGTTTCAGTCCGCCCTTGCTCGGTGATGACGGGAGAAACTCAATGCCCAGGACCAACATCATGCTCCAGATTTCCACGACCGACCCGAAGACGAGCCCGGAGGATGTGGCAAACCTCGTGCGCGAGCAGCTCGCACAGGCGGGATCACCCGTCGCCACGCGAGGCGTGGCCATCATGAGCGTGACTGCTGCGCCCATCGTGAGCGAGCTCACCGAGTCCCTCACCTTCGCTCTGATCGACCTCCACCCAGAAGGCTGGCGGTTTGGGAAGGCGGTCGAGGTGCTAGATCGGTTCGGAGTGAACTGGCGGGATGGGGTTGACTCTGCGCACCACCGGAAGCGGGGCGAGGACTGGATCCGGACCATTCGGGAGGCGAGGGGCAAGTGACCGCCGATCTGATGCGAGAGCTTCTCGAAGCCCACGACGCCGCGATGCTCGACTGGCCGCTGCGGCACCCCGCGAACGTGAAAGGCGGGGAGCGCGTGATTCGATTGGTACGGGCGGTCAACGCCATCCTCGTCGCCGAGCCGGAGGAGCCGCACTGGAAGCGACCCACACAGTACGGTGGGGCTTCGACCGGAGCCCAGCCCGCCCCGAGCGAGCCAGATAAATCGACCCCGAGTAGTTCGCCGCCGCTCGGAGCATCGGAAGGGACGCCGACCGATGCGGAATTAGGGAGCACCGCCCCCGGAAACGGAAGCAAGGGACCCAGCGGCCTCGACACCCCGTCCGAGCCCCACCCCGACACGCTCACCGTGATCCCTGTGCTTTGCTCTAACTGTTCTGCGCCACAACCCGAGCACCCCAACACGCGGCGGCTGGATGCCGGAGAGATTGGAACCTTCGTTGAAGGTTGCTGGACCGAACAGGGCGGTGTGCACTTGCGAATCGAGGAGCAGCCGAACGGCAGGATCGTGATCGTATTCGAGCGGGGCCCGGGAGGTGAGCGACTTGCTTCTGCGAGCATCGCGTCATTCCGACGGGAACGAATCGCAAAGGCGATTGCAGGAAGGGCCGACGCCGCGATGGAGGCCGACGATGGCGACTGACCCCCTCACGCTGACGGACGAGGAGCGGAACGAACTACGTTGCAATCTTCCCATTTGTCGAGAGCGCCATCTCATCGTCCCTTATGCCTGTTGGGCTTGTAAACAGCGCCGCGACGATTTTCACCTAGGCCGCGCCCGGGGGCTGGAGGAGGCCGAGGGTGATCCGTTCGACCGCGAGATGAACCACCGCGACGCCGCCGCCATCCGCAAGGCCCTGGAGGAGAGCAAGTGAAGCGCCGCCACTTCTGGACCGCCCGGGTCGCCATCTGGCTGATGGGTGTCATCGGTGGACCGCGTTGGAAGCTGCGCGGCTACAACGCCCTTCTCGGCAACCCCGACCCGACCGTCGAGGATCTGACCGGAGAGGAGGAGAGCAAGTGAGCGACACGTTCGACATTGGGTGCCTGGACTGCCAAGAGCTTCTCTTGATCGGGCAAGGCCCGTACGACCGAGACGATGCCAGGGGAGTTCTCTACCGGCAGGACGCGACATTCCTCTCATTCCTATTGAAGCACGAGGGGCACGCGCTTCGGTTCGGTGGCGAGCACTACTGGGCGGCCCGCGACGCGGAGTCGTGGTCCAGGGCGGAGGGCGATTTCAATACGCGAACCGGCCGGCGCGAAGGGGAGCAAGGGTGAAACCGATCCTCGGCAAGTCCGGGACGGGGTCCGTGAGCATCGACGTCCCGCGGCTCCTCGAAACGCGCCTTCTCCTCACCGCCAGCTCCGGCGGAGGGAAGAGCTGGGCCATACGAAGGCTCGTCGAGCAGGTCGCGGGCGAGCTCATGGTCCTGGTGATCGACCCCGAGGGAGAGTTCGCCTCGCTGCGAGAGCGATTCGACCTGGTCATTGCCGGCAAGGGCGGCGACACCCCGGCGGATCCCCGATCCGCGGATCTCCTGGCTCGTCGCCTGCTCGAGCTCGGGACCTCGGCCGTGCTCGACATCTACGAGCTCCGGCCCGCCGATCGGGTGCGGTTCGTGCGCCGCTTCCTCGAGTCGCTGCTCAACGCGCCGAAGGCTCTCTGGCGGCCCTGCCTCGTGGTGCTGGACGAGGCCCACGCCTACTGCCCTGAGAAGGGCCAGGCCGAGAGCGCCGGGGCCGTGATCGACCTGATGTCCCGGGGTCGGAAGCGGGGGTTTGCGGGCGTGCTCGCGACCCAGCGGCTTCCGAAGCTCGCGAAGGACGCCGCAGCCGAGGCCGTGAACGTCCTCGTCGGCCGCTTCTCCCTCGACCTCGACGTCCGGCGAGCCGCCGAGACGCTGGGTTTCCCGAAGGACCGCCACCAGGAGTTCAAGCGGCTCAAGCCCGGCGAGTTCTTCGCCTTCGGCCCCGCCCTCTGCGAAGAGGTGACGCAGGTCCGGGTCGGGAAGGTGTCGACCACCCACCCGAAGGCCGGGAAGCGGCAGGCCGCACCTCCGGCACCCCGCGCACAGGTCCAGGCGGTGCTCGAACAACTCGCGGACCTCCCGGCCGAAGCCGAGGAGGAGGCCCGA
>JAJDAR010000290.1 GCA_029261775.1 Deltaproteobacteria bacterium
CCGCCCGAGCTGGCTCTTCACGAGTGCTGCGGACGGCTCGGACAGGCGGGCGTTGGTCCCGCACAGCTGCTGCTCGTAGACCCAGGGACCGAAGGCATCCGCTTCGCGATCCTCCGGAAAGCCCAGGCCCTCGAAGTGGGCCGGATCGCGCTCGAGGCCGTGCTCCCGGAAGCTCTGCAAACGACGCGCGAGAAAGCCGGAGTCCGTCGCGACGGCGCCTCCCTCCCCGCTGGTGATCAGCTTGGCGGGGTGGAAGGAGAAGCAGGCGGCGTCTCCGAGCGCCCCGGCCGGCTCGTCCCCCAGAAAGGCGCCGAGAGCATGAGCGGCATCTTCGAGCACGAAGAGCTCGGGTCCGACCACCTCGCGCAACGCGGGCACGTCCGCCGGGTGGCCCGCGAAGTGCACCGGGATCACGCCGGCCGTGCGCTCGTTCAGGAGCTTGGCCACCGACACGGGACTCAGGTTCAGCGTGTCGTCGTCCACGTCCGCGAAGACCGGGATGCCGCCGCGCCGACACACGGCATTCGCCGTCGCGACGAAGGTCAGGCTGGGCACGATCACCTGATCCCCGGGTCCCACGCCGAGCGCGGCCAGGGCCAGCTCCAGGGCGACCGTGCCGTTCGAGACGGCCACGGCGAACTCGGTGCCCACGCTGTCGGCGAGCTCGGCCTCGAAAGCGCGAACGACCGGGCCCTGGGCGATGCAGCCGCTGCGCAAGGCAGCGAGCACGGCGTGCTCGTCGGCCTCGGTCAGCGTGTGGCGCGTGTAGGGGAGAGGGGGCCGAGGCCCCTTCTCACCCATGGTCCACCTTCCAGCTCTCGATCAGCTCCTCGAGGCGGTCCACGCTGAGCCAGAGGGTGTTCTGATCGCTCGAGTAGACGAAGCCCTCGGAGATCTCGCGACCCCCCTTGGGATCGCCGCCGATCACGAAGTGGGTGTCGAAGTCACGGGAGAGCCGCGCCTCGTCGGCCGTGAGGAGCACCTCGTGCATCTTCTCGCCGGGGCGGATGCCGATCTCCTTGATCAGCACGTCCTCGCGGATGGCGCGCGCCAGGTCCAGGATCCGCATGCTCGGGATCTTGGGCACGAAGATCTCCTCGCCCCGCATCTCCTGCATCGCCGTCATGACCAGATCGACCGCCTGCTCGAGCGAGATCCAGAAGCGGGTCATGCGCCGATCCGTCAGCGTCATCACGCCATCCGCGGCCTGCTTCAGGAAGAGCGGGATGACGCTGCCGCGACTGCCGACCACGTTTCCGTAGCGCACCGCCGCGAAGCGCGTGTCCTGCTTGCCTGCGTAGGCATTGCCGTGGATGAACAGCTTCTCCATGCAGAGCTTGGTGGCTCCGTAGATGTTGACCGGATTGACCGCCTTGTCCGTGGACAGGGCGATCGCCTTCTTGACGCCCGCGTCGAGACAGGCCTCGAGGATGTTCATGGCTCCGATCACGTTGGTCTTGACGGCCTCTGCGGGGTTGTACTCGCAGACCGGGACCTGCTTCATCGCAGCGGCGTGCACCACGACGTCGACGTCCGTCATGGCGCGGCGCAGCCGCGAGCGATCGCGGATGTCGCCGATGAAGAAGCGCAGCCGCTCCTCGTCGTCGAAGTGCCGAGCCATCTCGGATTGCTTCAGCTCGTCGCGGCTGTAGACGCGGATCATGCAATCCTCGCGCGTGTCGAGGAGGCGACGGACGAAAGCGTGGCCGAAGGAGCCGGTGCCGCCGGTGACGAGGATCTGCAGGGTTCCGGACACGCGAGGCCTCCTTCGCGGTTTCGATCCGGGGATCGCGCGAGCGCGTTTCCCGTGCCTCTACGCAAGAACGATGCCGCCGTGTTGCGCGCTCGTGAGCGTCCTCCGGGCGGAAGGACGCAGAACGAAAGAGCCGGGACGTGCAGGATGCAATGGGGGCTCCCGCCGTGCTGGGCGAAAGACCCCAGACCCACTCGGGGAATGACCAGAAGGCTCCGCGTCGGCTTCGCTGGGGGGCTCGGGTGCGGGCGGTCGCACGTCATGGACTCAACCCGGCGGCCGGACAGGCCGAACGAGTCCCTGGATGTCTGTGCGTGCCGCAAGAAAAGGACCGAGCCTCTCCACGGGCACCCGGCTGGTGACCCTGGGCGCCGATCACGTTCCCCACACGACGACGGTGGTGCGGGTGAACGACGGGCTGATCTGGATCAGCGGTGGCTCCAGGCCTGGAGAACCGGGCGACACGGTGACCCTCATCCACGTGGCGACGGGCGACGCCCAGTATTGGGCGCCCGCCCGGGTCGAGCTGGTGCCGCCCGAGACGCTTGCGCTTCGCCGCATCGGCGCGTGGGAACGTCGCCAGCGACGTGCGCAGGTCCGCCTGACCACGCACGACGTCTCCGTCGACATTCTTCGCATCGACGACTTGCTCGACGCCCGGAAGCAGGAGTGCGCGCCCATGCTCGACGTGAGCGCTAGCGGCGCGTCGGCCCGGACCGCCCTCGAGCTCGAGATGGGCGAGGCCGTGCAGTGCAGGTTCCATCTTCCGTCGGTCGGCGACTTCGAGCTCGAGGCTCGCGTGGTTCGCGTCGCCGAGGCGCGTGGTCAGAGCCGACGCGTCGTGGGCTTCGAGTTCCTGGACATGACCCCGGAGCAGCAGGCTGCCCTGCGCCAGTGGATCTTCGCGGAGGAAGCTCGGCGGCATCAGATCGCCAAGCTCGATGCCGCCCAGGGCATGGAACCGTGACGGCTCGCATGAAGCACGTGATGAGCGCGGAGGTCGAGGTCGTCGCACCGGAGACCGGAATCGCCTCGGTGCTCGAACGGATGAACCGCCTCTCGATCTCCTGTCTGCCCGTGGTTGACGGACGCACGCCGGTGGGGGTGATCAGTGAGCGGGACGTGGTGCGGTCCCTCGCGGAGCACCTGTGCCACGGCGAGAGCCTCCCCGCGACGGCGGCAGAGCTCATGTCGGGGCCCCCGGTCACGGTTCGCGCGGAGGCCTCGGCGGACGAGGCCGTCGCCCTCACCCACGAGCACCGCATTCGCCGGCTGGTGGTCGTGGACGAGCAGGGCGAGCTGGTCGGTCTCGTCACGCAGTCCGACATCGTCGAGGCCCAGACCCTGATGGTGACCGAGGAGCGCAACCTGCTCGAGACCCGGGTCGAGGAGCGGACTCATGACCTGCGCGTCTTCGCCGATCGGCTCGAGCACATGTCCCTCGTCGATCCGATGCTCGGGACCGGCAACCGCCGTGCGATGGAACGGGAGCTCGAGCGCCTCCAGGGCGTGGTGAACCGCTATCACCGCGGCTTCGCCGTCGTCATCTTCGACATCGACGAGTTCAAGAAGTACAACGACCACTACGGGCATCCGGAAGGCGACGCCGTCCTGTGCGAGGTCGCGGCCGCCTGTCAGGAGGCGATCCGCAACACCGATCTCCTGTATCGCTACGGCGGCGAGGAGTTCCTGGTGACGATGCCGGAGACCGGCCTCGAGGGCGCGCGAGATGCAGCGGAGCGGATCCGCCAGGCGATCGAGGCTCTCGGGCTCCCGCACGTGGAGTCCGAGCACGGGATCGTGACGGTCAGCCTCGGTGTCGCGACCGCCAGTCCGGAGGACTCGACCCTGGCGTGGCCCGATCTGGTGAGCCGGGCCGACGGCGCCCTCTACCGCGCCAAGCAATCCGGCCGCAATCGCACCTGCTCCCACGAGGCGTAGCGGCGGTCACGCAGGTCCGCGTCCCGGTTGGCCCTCCGCGCCGGTCGTCGGACGCGCACGGGTCGCCCAGCGCACACAGAGCGCGAGCGTGAGCGCGGGCAGCACGATCCATCGCGCCTCGTTCATGAGGATCGGGAGCCCGCGATCGAGGAACGAGGCGACCCCGATCGGTGAGGTGGCGATCGGACGGAAGGGGAAGAAGAAGCGCGTCGCATCGAAGGGGAGCAGGAACCCGACTCCGCGTCCGGCGTCGGTGAACGCATCGAGAAAGCCGTGGGACGCACATGCAAGCGCGCACAGCGCGGTCATGCGCCACCAGTCGCGAGAAAATCTCTCCAGCCGAGGGAACGCCACGCGAACGGCGATCGGAGCCAGCACCAACGCGAAGGGCAGCGAGTGGGTGATGCCGCGGTGACCCAGGGGATGCCCGTACGAGATGCCCAGCGAGAAGGCCACCACGTCGACGTCCGGCAGCACGGCCAGCAGCCCGAGCACCACGGCGGCACGCCTGCGCGACACCCCAGGCACGGCGCCGTCGGCGAGCAAGCCGCCGACCAGCGCGTGGGAGAACAGGGTGGCCACGGCCTAAGGTTCGACAGGTGGGGCGGCCCCGGCCTCCAGCTCGCCGAGGGCCTCGCGAATCGCCTTCGTCGCCTCGTCGAGACCCTGCTGGGCGGCCTCGCCGAGCGCGTCCGCGCCGTCCTCGAAGACACCCCGCAGCTCCGCCACGGACGATTCGAGCAGGGCGCGACGGACCGCGAGGGTGCTGGTGCCCACGTCGACCTGCCAGCCCGAATCGCCGCGTCGGAGATGCGTCTCGAACACCAGTGGCTCGCCTTCCCGGTGCAGCCGGGTCTGGACGGTGGCGGCGTCGCCTTCGGTCCGGACCTCCCCGATCTCGATCGAACCGATGGGGTGGCGCTCCACGAGGCGGGCGAGCCGACGCAGGTCCTGCTCGTTCGACAGGTCGGCGGCCGTCTCGAGATCACCGTCGGCGATCGCCTGCCAGAAATCGGCCGTCACGTTCGGCGGCGGGGCGCTGCAGCCGACCAGCGCGAGCAGCGCGGTCACGAGAAAGGCGCGAAGCATCCAGCGAGCTTGGCACCGGTGGGCAAGGCTGGCCACCGGGCCCTCAGTCCATCATCCGGGTCGCGGTGACGAAGAGGCCCAGGCCGCCACCCGCGACCGCGCCGGCGGCGATCCGCCGGACGGCCAGCCACTCGGGATCGAGGAACACGAACCCGAGACCGCCGCCGAGCATCGCGCCCCCGACGATGACCGCGGCGATCACCGGATGCCGTCGCAGCGCCTCACGCCACGCCAACGACGATCTCCGCAGCCCGGGCGCTCACGAGGACCGGGGCCTCGCGCCGCGCCGGGTCTTCCAGCCGCTGCGCATCGCCAGGAGCAGCCCCACGATGCCCGCGATCACCCCCAACAGGATGCCCAGACCGATCGTCAGGTAGCCCATCCACCAGAGTGCGAGGACGGCGGGGCGCGCGTCCCCGAGCGCGATCGAGCCGCCGAACAGCGCCAACACGACGACGAGCGGCCCGAGGTGCCACCAGCGCAGGAGCTGCCACGGAGCATCGCGTCGGTAGCGCGTCTGGGGAGCCTCCTCGTCGTGGACGGGCGGGACGACGTGGAGCGGGTTCGAGGCTTTCATGGGCTCTCCGGCGTGCGGGCTCGAGAGGGTACCACGCGCCGGTCCGGCGCTCCGGCGCGCCGGCGCGCCGGCTCTCAGCCGGCCTGCAGGACCCGCATGAAGAAGAACAGGCCGATCATCGAGAAGGCCAGCGCCAGCTTGGCGGCGGCGCCGAGCGCCAGCCCCACCGAGGCGCCGATGCCCGCGCGACCGGCTTCCTCCAGCTTGCGGCGCGCCGAGAGCTCGCCGAGCACGGCGCCGACGAAGGGACCGAGCAGGATCCCGGGGATGCCGAAGAAGAGGCCCGCGAGCGCCCCGAGCGCCGCTCCC
This sequence comes from Deltaproteobacteria bacterium, assembly GCA_029261775.1. Classification (GTDB taxonomy): domain Bacteria; phylum Myxococcota_A; class UBA9160; order UBA9160; family UBA6930. The sequence goes on from JAJDAR010000290.1 coordinate 5,670, forward strand.
ATCATCCCGCGTTGGGTCGCTCCGAAACGGCGCGCACCGAATGCGCCCGCGGCGAAGTCGACCGCGTAGGTCAGCAGCGCGAGCACCCCGAGGGCGCCGAGGGTCCAGGGACCGACGTAGACGAAATCCTCGGCGAGCGCCGCCAGGAACAGTCCCCCGAACAACACCGGCGCCCCGGGGATCGCGGGCAGCACGACACCGAGCAGGCCGATGACGACCATCGCCACCGCCAGCAGCCAGAGCACCCACATCACGATCTGCTCCTGCACCCTGCCTCCCGCGCCCGGCCTAGCGCCGGACGACGATCACCTCGTAGCGGCCGCGAGAACCGATGAACGACGAGCCGAGCCACCCCGTCACGCTGACGATCGCCGCGGCCAGCAGCGCCGGGCCGAGCCCGCTCACCTCGAAGCCCGCGAGCAACCAGGCGACGAGACCGATCATCCCTGCGTTGATGACCCAGAGGAACAGTCCGAGCGTCACGAGGGTGATCGGAAGGGTCAGCACCACAGCGATCGGGCGTACGACCGCGTTCACGAAACCCAGAAGGATGGCGGCGATGAACAAGGTCAGGTCGGATTCGATGGCGACGCCTGCGACGAGGCGTGACGCCAGCCACAGACCGAATGCCGTGAGCGCCATTCGGAAGAGAAATCCCACGCTGGTCCTCCCTGGATCTCCGCTGGGTCGGGTTCGCGAGTCTAGCGCGAGCGCTAGCCTCCCCGGCGCGCGCGCTGGAGCTTCCCTTTGAAGATCGTGTTTCGTCTGCTCGGCCTCGCCCTCCTCCTGGCAGGGGTCGGCATCGCCTTCCATTTCGCAACGATCGAGAGCGGCGAGGTCGCGGCGCTGTCCACGCAGGGCGCCGACGGGGCGACCGAGACGACCCGTCTGTGGGTCGTCGAGCACGAGGGTCGGCTCTGGCTGAACGCCGGAAACGACCAGGCGGGCTGGCTCGCGCGGATCCGCGCGCAGCCCGAGGTCGAAGTCACGTTTCGGGGCCAGGCCAGGAGATACCGGGCCGTTCCGGTCCCCGAGGCGCGAGCCGCGATTCTGTCGCTCATGGACCATAAGTACGGATGGGCCGACCGCTGGGTTCGCGGGCTCGTCGGGGTCGAATCGGTCCCCGTCCGCCTGGACCCGGTCGGCGACACCACGTCCGGAAACCGCCAGCGGTGGCGCGAAGGGGCCGCGACGCTGCGGGCATGGAAGCCACACTCCGCTACGACCTTCGCGACACGACGCTCGGCCTCATCCTGGTGGCGGCGAGCGAGCGCGGCGTCTGCCTGATCCGCTTCGGGGAGCGCAGCGCCGACCTGCTCGCCCTCCTTCGTGCCGAGTTCCCGAGTGCCCCGACGCGCAGGGACCGCACGGGCCTGCAAGCCTGGATCGATGCGATCGTCGATCGCATCGAAGGGCGCGTTGCGTCGCCGGAGGTCCCCCTCGATGTGCGGGGCAGCCGCTTCCAACGTCGTGTCTGGGACGCGCTCTCCCGGATCCCGGCGGGTGAGACCCGAAGCTACGGAGAGCTCGCGCGGGCGGTCGGGTGCCCGGCCGGTGCGCGAGCCGTCGGTCGCGCCTGCGCAACGAACCGGCTGCCGGTCTTGATCCCGTGCCACCGGGCGATCCGCGGTGATGGTGGGCTCGGCGGCTTTCTCGGCGGTGTCACCCGCAAGAGCTTCCTGCTCGAGCGCGAGCGCAGCGCCCGCCCTCAGGCCGCAGTCAGGAGCAGCGGGCGTCCGCGGGTCACGACCAGCGTGTTCTCGTAGTGCGCGACCCATCCGCCGTCGCGGGTGCGGATCGTCCAAC
>JAJDAR010000291.1 GCA_029261775.1 Deltaproteobacteria bacterium
GGCCTCGACGGGGACCGCACCGGGAGCCTCCTCGAGGCACCGCCAGCCGAGGTCGGTCATCCAGTGCTCGAGGGTTCCGCGGCGGTGGAGGCCGGGCATCACCCAGGGGCATCCGTTCTCGACGGTCGCGTCGGTGAGGGCCACCCAGCAGGTCAGGTACTGCTGGGGCTCGACGTAGGTGTAGCCGTTGTCCTGGTGCCACGGGAACTCCTGCGGGCGTTCCCCCTTCTTGTAGACGGCCTGGTCCCAGTAGAGGCGCACGTCGGGGCCGATCAGATCCGCACCGAGGTCCTGGAAGACCGGGTCGGCGCAGAAGCGGCGCGCGACGGGCGAGCGCAACACGACGTGGGTCGAGAAGGTCAGGTTTCCCTCTTCGGCGATGAAGAGCTTGCCGTCCGGGCGGGTGCGCAGGAACGCCGCCACCTCTTCCTCGATCGGGTCGATGGCCGCGACCAGCTCGGCCATGCGATCCGCGTCGAACGCGTCCTCGAGGAGGAAGTAGCCCGCCTCGTTCCAGGCCCGGGCCTGCGCGTCGTCGATGCAGCGGTAGGGCCCCGGGGGCGCCGACCAGGAGAAGGACTGGTTCCGCGGATGCAGGCGCGGGGCACCGGCCTCCGGTTGCGTCGCCATGACTGTCCTCCTCCGCCCGCTCGGACGTTGGTAGCCGCTGCCCACCCTCGCTGCAAAGCGTGGTCCCCTGCGGACCCCGTCGCGGGGCGAGGGCGGCGGGGACCGAGGCCACCCCGCCCTCGTCAGCGACGCTACGCTGCCGCCATGCGCCGCCTCGCCCTCGTGTCTATCCTGCTACCGCTCGCCTGCGCCACCGGCGGCGTCGCCGCCTGGCGGCCCGATCCCGGGGTGGGCGCGGTGGCGCCGGCCGCCGGCGCAGCGCTCGAGGGGGTCGTCGCAGGACTCTACGCAGCGAGCGTGGGCGAAGGCGACTCCGTCGAGATCGAGGAGCTGCGGGTGCTCGACCTCGACGAGCGCCCCTGGCGCGAGCTGGGACCGACCGACGCCAACGCCGGAACGCTGGGCCTCGTCGCGCACCGCATCTGCCGCCGACGGGACGGGTTCGAGTTCTTGCGCCAGGAGCGGGCGAGTTGGATGATCTTCCGAGGCAAGACCCTCGTCGCCTACGATCACGGCGAGTTCGGGCCCGGCTGCTCGGTTTCGCGCAGCTTGCGACCCGCGCCCCCGGAGCTCCTGACCGTCGAGCGTGGGCTGCTGCGGTACGTCGCCCAGCGTTATCCCGCCGGTCGCCCCTCGCTCGAAGAGCGCCTTCGCGGCGGTCTCGTGCTCGTGGAGGTCGGTCGGCTCGACGATGCGAAGCGCGTGCTCGATCTGGCCGGCCCCCGCATCGACGAGCTGAAGGACCAGATCGAGGGGATCGTCGGCGAGGAGCGCGAGGTCGGCGACGTGCGCCTCGCGGAGCTCGGTGTCTTGCAGGGGCGCCTGAACCAGGCGCTGCGCGCGGCCCGCAAGCGGGAAAAGGCCGAGCTCGAAGCCGCGGCGGAGGCCCAGGCAGGCGCCTCCCTTCCCGGCGATTAGCGCCGGCGCAGTCCGCGCAGGAACGCGTTCTTCAGGCTCGCGGCGGAGCCCGGCGGCGCGGCCGGGGGCGATGCCGTGCGCGGCGGTGCCGGCATCGAGACCGCATCCCCGAGCGGCAACAGCTTGCCGACCTCCTCGGCGAGCTCGCGCAGCTGGCGATGCACGGCCGTGCCGCGTGCCTGGTGCAGGACCGAGCCCGGAATGGTACTGCCCGAGCTGAGCGCCTCGACCCGCGGGCTGCGCGACAGGAAGCTCTGGAAGCGGGGCCAGCCGCGCTCCTCGGTGGCGGTCGCGAGGCGTTCGTACAGGTCGCGACCCTCGCGGTCGATGCGCGTGCGTCGATCGACCAGGGTGAACAGCACGCGACCGCGTCGCTCGCCGCCCGGCTCCCGGCCGAGCAGCGCGAAGGCCTTCTCCGCCTCTTCGAACGCCGACCAGTCGGAGACCGGAAGGATGACCAGATCGGAGGCGACCATGGCGTTGCGGGTCAGGGCCTCGAGATCGCTCTTGGTGTCGAGGATCGTCAGGCCCGGGAAGTCGGTCCGCTCCAGGATGGACCGGAGCATCGTCGGATCCTCGGCCCGCATCTTGAGGGGCCCGGTGTCGGGGGGCGTCGGCACGAAGTGGATGCCGTACTGACCCAGCTGGACGACCGGCCGCAGGTCGCGCTCAGCCCAGCCGTGCTTCAGGTTCGGCTGGCCCGGGTCCGGCGGCCGGAGCCCGAACATGCGGTCGATGATTCGCTGGTCGTCGAGTCCGACCAGCAGCACCGGCAGGTCCTGATACAGGGCGCGCAGGTAGATCGCGAGCTGGGTCGCGACCATCGTCTTGCCGACACCGCCCTTGTTCGAGCAGACGGAGAGGGTGACGCGGCGCACGTCGGACCTCTCCTCCGATCCGCGCAGGGCCACCGCAGCCGTCGATTGCAGCGTAGACTCGGAGCCGTTGCGCCGAGGGAAGCCGGGGGGAGCACCCATCGCCGCGGAAGGTACCCGTCGATGCGCATCGTCACCATGTCGAGCCGGCGCGCGCTAGCATCGTGAGCATGTCGAGCCTCCGCGCGGTGGGCGTGATCCCCGCTCGCTTCGCGTCGAGCCGGTTTCCGGGCAAGCCCCTCGCCTCGATCGCCGGACGGCCCATGATCCAGCACGTGGTGGAAGGGGCCCGCACGGCCAAGCGCCTCTCGGAGGTGCTGGTGGCCACCGACGACCCGCGCATCGTCGACGCCTGCGCGGCCTTCGGTGCACAGGCCGTCCTGACGTCCGGGCAGCATCCGACCGGCACCGACCGCCTCGCAGAGGCCGCAGCGCATCTGGAGGCCGACGTCTTCGTCAACGTGCAGGGGGACGAGCCGCTCATCGAAGGCTTCGTGATCGACGCGGCCGTGGCGGCGCTCGAGGAGGCTCCCGAGGTTCCGATGGCGACGGTCGTGCACGCTGCCGGCTCCGACGCCCTGGACGACCCGAACCGGGTCAAGGTCGTCCTCGATCGGCGCGGCGACGCCCTGTACTTCTCGCGCAGTCCGATCCCCCACGTGCGCGATGCCGGGAGCTCGGCTGCCCCCCGGATCTGGCAGCACGTCGGCCTGTACGCGTACCGCGCCGCGTTCCTCCGGGAGCTCGTCAGCCTGGACCGGGGCGACCTCGAGCAGCGCGAGCAGCTCGAGCAGCTGCGCGTGCTCGAGCACGGCCACCGCATCCGCTGCGCCGTGATCGAGGGCTGGCGCAGCCTCCCGGTCGACACGCCGGCCGACGTGGCGGGTGTCGAGGAAACCCTCCGACAGCGCGCCGCGGGAGTGTAGCTTGACCGGACGGCGCGCCCTCGCGCTGGCGGCGAGCCTCTTCTTCCTCTCCGGTCTCGGCGCCCTGGTGGTCGAGACGCTGTGGCTGCGCTGGTTCCGGCTGCTGCTGGGTGCCACGGCGCCGGCGGTCTCGGCGACCCTCGTGGCCTTCTTCGCCGGGCAGGCCCTCGGTGCGCGTCTCGGCGGACGCTGGGCCGCCAGCCACCCCCGGCCGCTCCGCCTGTACGCGGCCCTCGAAGCGACCGCCGTGGTCTGCGCCGCAGCCGTGCCCGCTCTGCTGCTGCTCGTCCAGGGCCCGGTGGACGCGGCCTCCGATGCGCTCCGCGCGACGCCGGTGGCGCTCACCGCGCTGCGCTTCGGGGTCGCCCTGGTCGCGGCGTTCCCCGCCGGCGTCGCCTTCGGTGCGACGCTTCCGGCCCTGGCCGCGTTCGTCCTGGGAGAGGCCGGGGCGCTCGGCCGTCGGGGTGCCGCGCTGCTGGCGGCCAACACGTTGGGCGGGGCCGCCGGCGTAGCGCTCGCGAGCTTCGTGCTGCCGCCCTGGATCGGCGTCCGCGCCAGCTACGCCGTCGGGCTCGCGGCGATCGCCCTGGCCGCGCTCGTGGCGGCCGGCTCGCAGCAGCGTCCGCCGCTGCCCGCCCCTCCGGACACATCGGCACCCCCGCTCGAGCCCGGCCTGTCGCCCGCTGCCCTGGCCGCACTGGCCGCGCTCTCGGGCATCGGCGTTTTCGCCGGCCAGAGCCTGGTCGTGCAGGCGTTTACCCGGGTACTGAACCAATCGACCCAGGCCTTCGGCATCGTGCTGCTGGCCGTGCTCCTCTGCCTCGGCGCAGCGGCGTGGCTCGGTGCCGTCCTGTGCCGAAGGGTCGGCGCGCGAACCTTGCTCGGTTGGGCGGGAGTCGCCGCTACGATCGGCTGGGCCGGGTTCCCCGCGATCTTCGTCGGCGCCACCGACGGTCTCTCCTACTGGGGAAGCACGCGGCCCTGGCCGGGTTACCTGATCTCGGCCCTCGGGCTCGCGCTCGCGACCGCGGGCCCGCCGCTGTTCGCTTCGGGCCTGCTGCTGCCCGCCGTCCTGCATGCGGCGGGTGCCGCCGGCGGCAGCGGGGGAGAAGGCGCCGCCCGGCTCGGCCGGCTGCTGGCCTGGAACACCGGCGGTGCCGTGGCCGGCGCGCTGCTTGCGCCGTTCGTGCTGCTTCCGGTGCTCGGGCTGTGGATGGGGATCCTCGCCGTCGCCGTGCTCTACGGAGTCGCGGCCGTCCTGGTTCCCGCTCCGCCAGGGCGCTCCCGGCTGCTGCGAGACGGAGCGCTCGCCGTCGCTTGGCTCGTCCTGATGACCCGGGGCTCTCCCACGGCGCTGCCGGCCCTGCGGGTCGAGGACGGAGACCGGCTGCTCTTCGCGGAGGAGACACCGGCCGGTCTCGTCGCCGTCATCGAGCGCGCGAACGGCCTCGTCCTGCAGGTCGACAACCACTACGCCCTGGGCGGTACGGCCGACCGGGTCCACCAGGAGCGACAGGGCCACGTGCCGCTGCTGCTGCATCCGGCGCCACGGCGGGCGCTCTTCCTGGGCTCCGCGACCGGCGGCAGCGCCGGCGCCGCCCTGGCCCACCCCGTCGAGCAGCTCACCCTCGTCGAGCTCGTGCCCGGGGTCGCGCGCGCGGCGTCGTTCTTCCGCGCAGCCAACCGCGACGTCGTCGACTCCGTACGCAGCCGGCTCGTCATCGACGACGCGCGCAGCTACCTGCGCAGCACCGCCGACCGCTTCGACGTGATCGTCGCAGACCTCTTCGTACCGTGGCGGGCGGGCACGGGCTCCCTCTACTCGCGCGAGCACTTCGAAGCCGCCCGCGCCCATCTGTCCGAGTCAGGCGTCTTCAGCCAGTGGCTGCCCCTGTACCAGCTCAGCGAAGACGAGGCGTTGATCGTCGCCCGCACCTTCCTCGACGTCTTTCCGAACGCGGTCGTCTTTCGCGGAGACTTCTTCGGCCGCTTTCCGATCGCCGCGCTGATCGGCTTCGCGGGCGATCCTCCGTCGACGGAGACGATCGAGAGGCGTGTCCTCGCGCTCGCGGCCGCAGGTGAAGACGACCGCTGGGTGACCCGGCCGGAAGGCTTCTGGGCGCTCCACGTCGGGGCCCTCGGCCCGCTAGCCCCCGCCCTGTCCGCGCTGCCGCTGAACCGCGACGACCGGCCCGTGCTCGAGTTCCTGGCCGCGCGCAGTCATGCCGGAGGAGCCGGGGGCAAGCTCGAACCCTTCGTGGGCCGGCGCTGGGTCCGCTTCGCCAAGGCGCTGCGAGAGGCCAGCCTGCCGGCCGCGGCCTCGTTCGCGGGTCAGGGCGAGAGCCAGCGGATCGCGGGCGACGGCGGGCATGCCCTGCAGACCGCCGGGGCGCTGTTCGCCGAGGGGCAGCGCGAGCAGGCCAGCCGCGCGTTGTCAGGAGCCGCTCGGCTGTTGCCGCGGGACCTGCTGGCCGACGCTCCGGCCGACCCCACGGCCGCCACCGTCTGGCCGGACGGCGGCCGGTTCTAGGTTCGGGCAGCCGCGGGAACCGCAGGGATCGTGCTGCGAGTCGTGGGCCTCGGGGCGCGTCCCGCTAGTCGTAGATGGATCGGCGGCGAAGGCGACGCTCGGGCGGCTTGGGCGCGACCTCGCGCACCCGACCCTCGCACTGCTCGCCGGGCGGTGCATAGACCACCTTACCACCCCGACCGAAGATGCAGCGCCCCGAGCCGGAGGAGGCCAGGGCTGCGGCGGCGGCCGTTTTCGCAGCCTGTTCGGCCTCGCAGTCGCGCCCCTGCGGCGCATGGACCACGCCGCGCGGGCCGAAGATGCAGACCTCGCCGTAGGTCGGCTCTCCGACCGGCTCGGCCAGGCCATCGCTCTCGGGGGCGGCAGGGGTCTCCTCCGCACTTCCGGCGGAGGCCCCCTGCACGGCGGCCTCCGGCTCTCCGGCCTCCGTGGCCGCGCTTTCGCCCGCGGGCTGCTCGGGAGCGGGCGCCGGTGCAGCCGGAGGGGCCACGGGCGTGGCCGTGGCCTTCGGGGGCGAGGGCACCCGGTTGAACGAGCCGGCCCAGAGCGGCGCGGGCAGGAGCAGGGCCAGGAGCAGCCAGCACGGCGACGGGTGGAGCATGCCGGTTCTATCGGCCACTCGGGGCTCGGGCCTGACCGGCTCCGGCTGCCTCGCAGCTAGGGCGGTCCTGCCTCGGTGGCGCTCCCGGCGCGCTCGAGCAGCAGCTCGTAGAAGCGGATCGCCTCCCGGTACGAGGCGACCGAGATGCGCTCGTTCACTCCGTGGACCCGGCTGCGGTCCGTCGAGCGCAGTCGGATCGGCGAGAACCGGTAGGCGTTCTCGGCGATGCGGCCGTAGTGCTTCGAATCCGTCCCGCCGACCACCAGGGCGGGCACCACGATGGCGTCGCCGACCACGTCCGTCGCCGTGCGCTCGATCAACCGGTAGGCGGCCGCGCGGGGGTCCGAGGTCGGCGAGGGCTCACTCGCGCCGATGACCTCGATCTCGAGCTCGGGGTCGTCGACGATGTCGCGTACCCGCTCGACGACCGCGCCGCTGCTGTCGCCGGGGACGATGCGGAAGTTGACGATCGCCCAAGCCTCTCGCGGCAGGATGTTCAGCTTGGTGCCGGCGCCGGCCATGGTGACCGCCGTCGTGGTGCGCAGCACGGCGTTGACCGCCGGATCGCGGGCGATGCGCCGGCGGGCCAAGGTCGAGAACGGTGGAACGGTCAGCATCAGCCGCTGGCCGAAACCCAGGTGCGGCACGATCGCAGCGATCATCTCCTCGAACACGCCCTCGCGGAAGACCGGCATCGGGTTCGCCTCGAGGGCGAGGACGGCCCGCGAAATCCGACCGATCGCGCCGCTCGGGGGCGGCATGCTCGAGTGTCCACCCTGGGCGCGCGCCGTCATGCGGATCGAGACCGAACCCTTCTCGGCGATGCCGATCAAGGCCACGGGCCGCTCGAGTCCGAACAGACCATCGTCGAGAACGACCATGCCCTCGTCGAGGCTGAACCACAGACGAACGCCCCGCTCCTCCAGCCGGCGCGTGATCCCGGCGGCCCCATCGGGCCCGCCGATCTCCTCATCGTGGCCGAACGCCAGATGGAGGGTTCGCTTCGGCACGAAGCCGCCGGACACCAGTGACTCGACCGCCTCGAGCGCGCCCAGCACGCCCACCTTGTCGTCGAGGGCTCCGCGGCCCCAGACGTGGCCGTCGGCGATCACTCCCGCGAACGGAGGCTGCTCCCAGGACGACAAGGTCGCTTCGGGCACCGGCACGACGTCGAGGTGGGCCGTCAGCAGCATGGGCGGAAGGCTCGGGTCGCTCCCCCTCCACGTGTACAGCAGGCTCAGGTCGGCGACCGTCTCCCGCTCCAGGGCCTCATGGACGCCGGGATAGGTCTGCTCCAGGTACCGGTGCAGCGCCCGGAACGCGTGGACGTCGTGCGGCTCATCCTGGTGCGACACCGTCGGAAAGCGCAGGGCCGCAGCGAGGCGCTCTTCGGGCGACGACCAGGCGGGACCGGCCAGCAGCGGACCGACGGTGAGGCTCGCGAGCAGAGCCCAGCGACCGACGGCGCCGGCGAGGCGCGTGCGCCTGCGACCGGAGGCGAGGACCGCGTGGCGGACCATGCGGCGCGGCGTGGGGCCTCGGTGTCCTGCCGGCTGTTTCATGGATCGCTCCCGTCGGATGTCGGAGGGCGGAGGCCCTCCCGCAGGGGGCGCATTCTAACGCCCGGGCTGTGACTGCGCGCACAGCCGGAACCACGGGGTCGTGCGAGGGTTCGTTTCGTGGGAAGGCCGGTGCTCGCAAGGGCTCGGCCGACCTTCTTGCCCACGCGGTGCCTCGACCCGCAGGAGTGTGGACGTTCCGCGCTCCATCCCCGTCCGGGCGGGGCGAGGTGCTGCGTGGGCCCCTGCTCGCCTCGCGCTGCGACCGGCCAGGGCCTCGCCGGGGCGCCGTCCGGACCCCAGCGACGCGTCGCCGCGGCGTCTTCGCCCGCCGATCGGGGTCCAGAAACACGACCCCCCGAGAGCAGGTCTCCGGTTCCGGGTCTTGCGACCTCGTTCCCTTCGAACCCCACAGCGGCTACGGCGTCCGCGCTCCCGGGGGCGGTGGCCTGGGACGGTGTCCCGACGACTACCGAGAAAGATTCAATCTTCGGCTCGGGTAGTGGCTAAGACGCCGCCACCTCACTCGCCGTAGGTTGAGATTGGTCCAAGTTGTGCACCTCCTTCTCCGGCGTGTCGATTGACCCCACGAGACCCAGTTGCTCGCTTCGGTCCCGGTGGCCTGAAGGCGCCGATCCAACCGCCCCGGGTCGCCTCCCGTCGGCCGAGAGACTCGGGAATGAGTGATTTCCCCTGTGCTCCGACCCTATCAGACGGCCTCTGGCGTGGCTAGGAGCTTGCGAGAGAGGGGTTCCGCCCCCTTCTGCGGCCCTTCGGGGCATGGCCAGCAACGCGGGGCGGCCTAGAATCGGCGCCCCATGGCGCACACCGAACCGGCCTCCGAAGCGACCCTGCTGGTGACGTGCCCGGACAAGCGGGGCATCGTGGCGGCGCTCGCCCAGGTGCTGCACGGCCACGGGGGCAACATCCTCGACGCCGACCAGCACACCGACGTCGGCGCGGGGCAGTTCTTCCAGCGCATCCGGGTGGATCTCTCCGAGCTGCACACCGACCGCCGGAGCCTGGAGGGCGCGATCGGCGAGGTGGCCGAGCGCTTCGACATGACCTGGCGGGTCGCCCGTCCGCAGGTGCGCAAGCGGGTCGCGATCTTCGTCTCGCGGGTCGATCACTGCCTGTGGGACCTGCTGCTGCGACACCGATCGGGCGAGCTGGCCTGCGATCTCGTCGCCGTGATCAGCAATCACGCCGAGCTCGAGGAGGTCGCCCAGCAGTTCGACGTGCCCTACCACGTCTACCCGGTCACGGCGGACACGAAGCGTTCCCAGGAGGTCAAGGAGCGCGAGCTGCTCGAGGGTCTCGGGGTCGACCTGATCGTGCTCGCCCGGTACATGCAGGTGCTGACCAGCGAGTTCGTGGAGGCCTTCCCCAATCGCATCATCAACATCCACCACTCGTTCCTGCCCGCGTTCATGGGCGGAAGGCCCTATCACCAGGCCTTCGAGCGCGGCGTGAAGCTGATCGGCGCGACCGCGCACTACGCCACGGCCGATCTCGACGAAGGCCCGATCCTCGAGCAGGACGTGGTGCGCACCAGCCACCGCGACTCGGTGCGCGACCTGCTGCGCAAAGGCCGCGACCTCGAGCGCACCGTACTGGCCCGGGCGGTGCGTTGGCACCTGGAGGACCGGGTGATCGCCTACGCCAACAAGACCGTGGTCTTCGCGTGACGCGACCTGCCCCGGCCCCGGACCTCCGCTCTTGACCGGCAACCTGCGCCTGATCGTCTTTGCCGGGCTGCTCCTGATCGTGATCGTGATGTGGGTCATGGCGTACCTGTCGAAGGAGTTCGAGGAGGTCGCCGGCGGCATCGCGGCGTTGCCCGCCGCCCGGTTCGAGCAACTGACGGGCGTCGCGGTCGGAACCGGCGGGACCTTCGAGAACCACCTGCGCTCGGGTCCGGCGATCGCCTTCGGCCTCGGGCGCGACGTGATCCTCGTCGACGCGGGTCGCGGCGTGGCCGAGGCCCTGCGCAAGACCGACATCCCCGTCTGGCAGCCCGCCCACGTGGTGATCACCGAGCTGCTGCCCGAGAACACCGTGGGGCTCGACGATCTCTGGCTCACGGGCTGGGTCGAACGGCGCGAGGCGCCACTGCAGATCCTCGGACCGCGCGGCACGGCGCAGCTCGTCGAGCAGCTGCGTGCGGCCCACGGCGAGAGTGCCGGCCGGATGGCGGAGCGCTGGGAGCTCCCCGTCGAGGGCGGCCTCACGCCCGTGCAGGAGATCGACGAGCCGACGGAACGCGTCATCGGGGGCATGACGCTGCGCCTCGAGCCGCTCGGTGACGGGCTCGCCGCACGCATCGAGGCCGGCCCCCATGCGATGGCCGTCGCACCCCGGAGCCACGAGCCCGAGCGCCTGGCGGCCTTTGCCGACGGTGTGGACTGGCTGTGGGCCGGCGCGGTCTACGGCGCGTCGCTCGAGGCAGCGGCCGAGGCCGGTGCGGACCACATCGAGGTCCTGCAGCGCGAGGCGGCCGAGCACTTCCGGCTGGAGGATGTGGGCGGACTGGCCGCCAAGGCGCGCGCCCGGGGCCTGGTCCTGGTGCGCTTGCGGCCCCCGCCGGTCTTTCCGTCCCAGTACCGCAACCTGGTGGGCGAGACCTACCGCGGTGCCGTGGTGATCGCCGAGGACGGCGAGCAGATCACCCCGTAGACCCGGGCCGGCCGGGGGACCGGGCGAGTCGAGGCTCCGCGCCCGTCGGCGTGAGGCGCACCAGCAAGCCGTCGTCCGGCTCCGGCTGCGGGCGCGGCACCTCGCGGGGGGCAGGGACCCTCGGCGCCTCCGGGCTGCGCGGCAGCTGCTCGGGCCGATCCTCGCGCGGCCGTTCGCCGAGGAAGCGCAAGCGCTGCTCCCGGAAGTACGGATCGGTCGGCGCGAGCAGGATCGCCTCCTCGATCAGCGCGACCGCCCTGCCCTCGTGACCCTGCTGGAAGCGGATCTCGGCGAGGGTATCGAGGAGCTCGGGGATGCCCCGCTCCGTCGCCTCGACCGCGCGCTCGGCCATGCGCTGCGCCAGTGCGAGCGCCGACGCAGCGGGCTCGTCGGCAATCGCGATCGTCCAGGCCTCGTCGTTGAGCAGATCGGGGGCGACGTCCGGGCGTTCGAGCAGAAGCTGCGCACGCCGCAGCTGGGCCTGTGAGGGCGCCACGAGCGACCCGGCGAGAGCCACGAAAGCCAGCCCGGTGAGGACGCTCAGCCCGATCGCCAGCGCGCGAACCCGAAGCCCGAAACGCCGGTCCGGTCGTCGAAGGACCCACGCCGTGGTGACGCCGCCGCCCAGCACGCCGCCCCAATGGGCCGCCGATGCCACGAAAGGCAGGCTGCCGACCACCACCAGCTCCAGCGCCGCGACCCCGACCAGCAGCCAGCGTGGGAGCCGCCAGGTGGCGGGCAGCTCGGCGGGCGCCCGGAACTCGAGCCACAGCAGCACGCCGAGCAGTCCCATCACGAATCCGGAGGCCCCGACGACGAACGGGTAGGCCCAGAGCAGCGAGGCCCCCACCGCGCCCGCGGCGCTGGCCGCCAGCACCAGCACGGTGGCCGGCGAGCCGAGCACACGCTCCACGAGACCGCCCACGGCCCACACGCACAGCAGGTTCAGGACCAGGTGCGGCGAGAGCAGACCGATCTGCTCGACGAAGCCGTGGAAGAAGTGGGCCGTCACCGCCCGCCAGGGCTCGATGAAGGTCAATCCGAGCCGCAGGGCCCCCGCCGGCGTGGCACCGGGGTCGAGCATCTGCAGGACCGCGACGAGCAGGCAGGCCACGACGATGCTGCGGCTGACCCAGCCGGGACTCCCGGAACGAGCGCGCTGGTCCAGCCGCTCCATGTGGGCCAGGCGGGCGGGCCCGTCGGGGAGACGCGCCACCCGCGCCCGGATCGCCTCGAGGGCCTCGGCAGGCGCACCTGGCGCGTCGAAACGGGCACGCGGCAGGGACCAGGCGCCCCGTGGACCGGCGACCCGGAGCAAGCGCGAGGTGAGCGCGACGTGGGTCAGATCGCGGTAGGAGAGCACGCCCGCGCGGCGGCGGCCGCGGGGCCAGCGAATTCCGGTCTCCAGCAGCTCGAGAGAGCCCCAGCCGCGGATCGGAAATCCCTCGCCTTCGCGCCTCTCTGCCGAGCCGTCAGGCGGATCGCCGAATCCCATGCCGCCCGCATCCCACGCCATCGGCTGGAGTGTAGAGGGCCCCGTCGGGCAGGCCGGGCCTTCGGGTCGCGGTCAGTCGTCCGAGGGGATGAGGATCGTCGGGAAGAGCCGCTGGTAGGCCATCACGGTCAGGGCGAACAGGCCGAGGAAGCCCAGCGCGATGCCGACCTGGATGTTGCCGAGAAAGGCGTAGCTGTCCTCGGGGACCAGCGAAGGCCAGATCAGCACGTTGCGCTCGACCCAGAAGCCAGCGACGGAGATGAAGGCGATCGAGCCCAGGAACACGGGCGTCTGCTTGGCCTTCTGGCCGAGCAGCATCCAGAACGGGATGACCCAGATGCAGACCCAGGCGAAGAGCGTGGGAATCACCCAGGGCTCGTTGGTGATCCGCTCCGACCAGCCGTGGAAGTACCAGGTGCCCTGCAGGAACTCGCTGCCGAGCCGCGCCTGGAAGAACTGCGTCTCCTCGGGGAGGTTGCCGTACCAGATGACCAGGTACTGCGAGAAGAACAGGTACATCCAGAAGATCGAGAAGGCGAAGATCATCTTGCCGAGGTCGTGGAAGCGATCGGTCGTGAGCGCCGGGCCCAGGCCGGGAGAATGGCGATGGATCACCGCGATCAGGGTCGTGGCGGAGACGGCGGACAGGAAGCCGCCCCACGCGAAGAAGCCTCCGAACAGGTTCGAGAACCAGGTCGGCGTGAGCGACATGATCTGGTCGAAGGCGATGACCGTGTAGCCGAGGGCGTAGATCAGCACGATGATCGGAGCGAGAACCTTGAGCCGCTGCGCCGAGGCCTCGACCTCTTCCGCGTCGCCCCGCCAGCCTGCGGTCCAACGCTCGAACATGCTCTTCGCGAAGCCCTCCGAGCGGTCGGCGGCGCCCTTGAGGTGCGGCCGATTCGAGGCCTTCAGGAAGGCCAGGCTCAGAACCGTGAGCACCGCCAGGATGGCGAGGTCCATGGTCGCCAGCCGGGGCATGTTGAGCCATGCCTCCTTGCCGGGCGGCGGACCGTGCAGCCACGGGCCGTAGACGTGCTCGCGACCGAAGGCCAGACCGATGGCGACGAGCACCAGGGTGACGGGGATCCAGGCGGCCAGCGACTCTGCGATGCGACGCACCGGCCCGGGCCAGCGTGCGCCGACGATCACGAAGGCACAGCACAGTACGAGCGCGCCCTGGGAGAGGCTGCCGAAGTAGAGCGTGTTCACGTGGAAGGCGCGCCATGCCGCCGCCGGGTCTCGCGCCAGTCCGGCCACGAAGGCCAGCACACCGATGAGCGCGAGGAAGGCCGCCGTGAAGAGCGCCGGAGTCGGAATCGGCTGGGGGTTGGCTCGTTCGGACCCGCCGCTCACGGCTGTCCTCCCTTCGTCAGGTACCGGACGTAGTTCACGAGGTGCCAGCGGTCCTCGGGAGTGATGCGCTGATAGCCGGGCATCCGCTGGCCACCGCCGCGGATCAGGTTGTAGAGGTATCCGTCCGTGCGCCCGGCGGCGGTCACGAGGGGGAACACCCCTGCGAAGGGGCCCTTCTTGTCTCCCGCCATGCTCACCGGGCCGTCGCCCATGCCGCCCTTGCCGTGGCAGGTGACGCAGTAGATCTCGTAGACCTCCTGGCCCCGACCCACCGACTTGAAGTTCGCCGGCTGGGGGTTCGTCAGCCGGTCGTTCGCCGGGTCGTACTGCTCGCGCCGCGGCAGCTCGGCATCGATCGCAACCGCACCCTCGGGCGGCATGAAGGGATCGGGCTGGCCGTTCCACTCCACGCGCTCGTAGGCCTGGACGGCCTTCTGCCACTTCATCTGCGGAAACCAGGTCTCCGACCACTGCTCCCAGCAGCCGACGGCGCCGGAGACGCCGAGCAGCACCACCAGGAAGGCGACGTGGGCGGGGAGGTGCCTGGCGCTAGGCCTCGACAAGGTTCACCTCCTTGGCCTCGTGCGCGCGCAGCAGCGCGTCGACCTCGGGGACGTCGCGATCGCGGCACTCGACGACCAGCCCGAACTCCTCGGCCGAGAAGCGCTTGTCGTAGGCCTTGTCGGTGACGCCGAACTGCCCGTAGGGCAGCCCGCCGACGACCAGCAGGCCGAGCAGGGTCGCGATGCCGCCGAACAGGATCGTCAGCTCGAAGCCGATGATCGTGTAGGGCGGGATCGACGCGAAGGGCTTGCCGCCGACCACGATGGGCCAGTCGAGCGACATCCAGATCGCCATCGAGTAACCGGTCACCACCCCGAGCAGCCCGCCGACGAGGGTCCAGACGCGGACGCCGGAGGGCTTCTCGAGGATCACGTCGTCCAGCTCGGGGAACGCCGCGGGCGCGTAGATCTCGAGATCCTGGAAGCCGCGGCCCTTGAGCCGCTTGGCTGCGGCCGCCACCGGCCCCGGAGTATCGAAGACGCCGACGAGAGAAGGCATCAGTGGGCGCCTCCGTGAGCCTTGTCGTGGATCGCGAGCTCCTTGATCTCGGTGATCGCAATCACGGGGAAGATCTTGATGAAGAGCAGGAACAGCATGGAGAAGAAGCCGAAGCTACCGGCGAAGATCGACAGCTCGGCCCAGGTCGGCGTGTAGACGCCCCACACCGCCGGCTCGTACTCGCGGGAGAGGCCGGTGATGATGATGACGTAGCGCTCGAACCACATCCCGATGTTCACGAGCGTGGCGATGCTGAACAGGATCCATGGCGTCGTGCGCGCCCATTTGAACCAGAAGATCTGTGGAGCGATGCAGTTGCAGAACAACATCACCCACGTCGAGATCCAATAGGGCCCGAAGGCACGCAACCAGAAGGAGGTCTGCTCTGGCTCGACCGCGCTGTACCACGCGATGAAGTATTCGCTCAGATACCCATACGTCACGATCCAGCCCGTCAGCAGGATGAAGCGCGCGATGTTGTCGAAGTGGTAGTCGGTGATGTAGGCCTCGAGGCCGTAGATCCTGCGCAGCGGGATGAAGAAGGTCAGCACCATCGAGAAGCCGGAGAAGATCGCGCCCGCCACGAAGTAGGGGGCGAAGATCGTCGCGTGCCAGCCGGGCACGATGGACATGGCGAAGTCCCAGGACACTACGGAGTGGACCGACAGGACCAGCGGCGTCGCCAGCCCGGAGAGGTGCAGCACCGCCCGGCTGTGCGACTTCCACTGCCGCGAGGTGCCCTGCCAGCCGAGGGCGAGCGCCGTGTAGACGAGCTTGCGCCAGCCCCTGTTGCGATCCCGGGCGATCGCGAGGTCGGGGATCAGCCCGATGAAGAAGAACACGATCGAGATCGTCGCGTAGGTCGAGATCGCGAAGGTGTCCCACTCGAGCGGGCTCTTGAAGTTCACCCAGAGGCCGCGCTGGTTCGGGTAGGGCAGGATGAAATAGCTCTTCCACATCCGGCCGACGTGGATGCCGAGGAACTGCGCGGCCGTGAGCACTGCGAAGACCGTCATCGCTTCGGCGCCGCGATTGATCGCGTTGCGCCATTTGGCGCGGAACAGATACAGGATCGCCGAGATCAGCGTTCCGGCGTGGGCGATGCCGACCCAGAACACGAAGGTGATGATGTACGCGCCCCAGAAGATCGGGTGCGTGTAGCCACCGATGCCGAGGCCCAGATACACCTGGTAGACCCAGGTCCCGCCCGCGGCCGTGACCGAGAGCACGGCCAGGCCCAGCAGCAGCAGGTAGCCCATCGAGGGGCGGTGGTACATGACACCGAGCAGGTCGGTGTTGATCTGGCTGTCCGGCGGCTCCGGCGTGTGGCGCATCGTCTCGGCGACGGACATGGCAGGCGGCGGCGTCATCGATTCACCCTTCGACCGGTCCGCGCACGACCTTCGCCAGGTAGGTCACCGCGGGGCGCGTGTTGAGCACGTGGAGCGCGTGGTAGCCACGCTTGGGATCGTCGGCCTTCTTCGAGACCGCGCTGTCGTCGTCGCGCAGGTTGCCGAACTCGATGGCGCCCGACGGGCAGGTCTGCTGACACGCCGTCTGGACCGAGCCGTCGGGGATCGTGGCCTCCCCGGCGCTCTTGGCCTCCTGCCGGCCGTGCTGGATGCGCTGGACGCACATCGTGCACTTCTCCATCACACCCTGCCCGCGAACCGTCACGTCCGGGTTGAGCCCGAGCCGCATCGGCTCCGGCCACTTGGTGAGCTGGTTGTCGAAGTAGTTGAAGCGCCGGACCTTGTAGGGGCAGTTGTTGGCGCAGTACCGCGTGCCGATGCAGCGGTTGTAGATCATCCCGTTCAGGCCGTCTTCGTTGTGGTAGGTCGCGATGACGGGGCAGACCGGCTCGCAGGGCGCCGCGCCGCAGTGCTGGCAGAACATCGGCGAGTTGCGGACGTCCGTGTCGCCGAGTTGCTCGTGGTTCGGACCCATGAAGGCGCGACCGGGGATCAGCTCCTTGCGGTCACCGTCGCCGACGAAGCGGTCGATCCGGATCCAGGCCATCTGACGGACCCGGCGCGTCTCGTCCTCGCCGACCACCGGAATGTTGTTCTCGACGTAGCACGCGGCGATGCAGGCGCTGCAGCCGGTGCACTTGTCGAGGTCGACGGTCATGCCCCAGCGGTAGTCGGAGGCCTTGATCGACTTCTGGTCGAAGAAGGTGTCTTCGAGCTCCTGGTCGGCCGCGTCGTCTGCCGGGTCGTAGGGCTCGCGGATCTCGTGGGGCTGGTCATGGCCGCCGCCGTGCCCGCCGTCATGGTCACCCGCGGGCTCGCCATGCCCGGATGCGGCCTCGCCGTGACCGCCAGCGTGGGCGTCGCCCATCTCGGCGAGCGCTGCGAGGGTCACGACTTCGCCGAGCTGGCGCTGTCGCTTGTTGTCCTCGGTCTGCATCGCGGGCAACCGGCGATGGCGCCCGGTCTTCGTGAGCGTGGCCCGCTCGGTGAGCCAGGCGCGCCCGCCACCCTCGTCCACCTGGGCAGGCAGCAGGTCGCTGACGTTCACGCCGCGGGCCATGCCGGGCAGGCCCTGGCCTTCCTTCGACGCGAAGTAGCCGACCGTGTGCCCCTGCCCCATCGGCACGGCCACGACGTCGTCGCGAATGCCGCCCCGGGGATAGACCGCGACCTCGAGGGTTCCGGCGGAGGTCTGGATCGCGATCACGTCACCGCTCTCGACGTCGAGCTTCTCGGCGGTGGCCAGGCTGATCTCGGCCCAGCTGTCCCAGGCCACGGACGTGACGGGATCGGGGATCTCCTGCAGCACGGGCAGCGCCGCCCCGCGCCCGTCGCCGAGCAGCGAGTGCGGGAAGGCCAGCAGCACGTAGTCGCCCTCTCCGGTCAGGAGGGGCTCGGCCAGCTCCGCACCGGCTCCGGCAGCCCCGGTCGCTGCAGAGGGAGTCGCCTCGAACACGCCCCCGTTCTTGAGGGCGGTTCGCAGGCCCACGCCGGCCCAGGCGTCCTCGAGCAGGCTGCGGAAGCTGCCCGTCGGCAGCTTGGCCGCGACGGCCTCGCCCATCGCGCGACCGACGTCGAGCAGGGTGTCTCCGAGGGCCCGGGTGTCGTAGAGGGGACGGATCGTCGGCTGCACGAGACCGCGGATGCCGGGACGCGGCCGGGCATCGCCCCAGGTCTCCAGCGGTGCATGATCCGGAAGCACGAGGTGGGCCTTGGCGGCGGTCTCGTCGGCCGCGGTCGCGAAGCTCACGACCGTGCCGACCTTGGCGAGCGCGGCCTCGAAGCCCGCCGAAGCCGGCAGGTTGTACACCGGGTTCGCGTCGTGGATCAGCAGGACGTCGACCTCGCCGGCCTCCATGGCCTTGACCAGGGCGAGCCCGTCGCGATAGCTCGAGCGGTTCTTGGCGGTGCCCTCGGCGGGGGGCACGGTCATCCCGCGGCCGACCGCACCGATCGCCTGGTTCAGATTCAGGACCGCGGCCGACGTAGCCACACCGCGCCGGCTGGAGAGCGCCGCACCGGGCGGCAGCGCCACGGGGCTCTTCGCCCCCGCGAGGGCGCGACCGAGACGCGTGAGGGTCGCTGCAGGGATCCCGCTCGCCTTGGCGGCGCCTGCGACGTCGGAGCCGCCGGAGGCCACGGAAGCCAACGCCGCAGCGACCAGGCCCTCGGAACCGGGCTTCGCGGGCAGCCACTCGTCCGCGGCGGAGGCGGTGACCGACAGCCGCGGTCCCACGTAGACCAGGCGCGCGCCGCCATCGCTGTGGTCGGCGACGTCGCGGGCCTGCGCCCACTGCCGCTGATGCTCGACCGGAGAGAGCCCGGTATCGAGCACCTCGGAACCGAAGTCGACGATCAGATCGGCGCCGGAGAGATCGAAGACCGGCTCGCTGGCCACACCGAACACGCGGCGGGTCGCCTCGCGCAGGGTCTCGTCGACCAGCGGCTCGTAGATGGTGCGCTTGGCTCCGGTCGCGGAGGCGAAGCGGTCGATCAGCCCGGAAAGCGTATCGCCGGTGTGGCCGCCGAGGACGTGGGCGCGCCCCGGTGCGCGGGCGATCGCCTCGGCGAGAGCCGCGATGGCGTCGTCCCAGCTCGTGCTCTCGAGGTCGCCCGTCTCTCCCCGGCCCATCGGGCCGTGGAACCGATCCGGGTGGTAGGTGCGCGCCACCGAGGCCTGGGCCTTGGCGCACAGCGCCCCGCGGTTGATCGGGTGGTCCGGGTTGCCCTCGATCTTGATCGGCCGTCCCTCGCGCGTCGTCACGTGGGTGCCGCAGCCGACGGGGCACTCCTGGCAGGTCGAGGCGTAGTAGACGGGATTTCCGGGCGTGATCTCCTCGGGCTGCACCACGTAGGGGATCAGCTTTTCGACGTGGTCGTAGCAGCCGGACGCGGCAGCCGCGCCAGCGCTCACTCCAACGATCTTCAGAAAATCCCGGCGAGAAGTCTCAGGCATCCGAGGGTCCTAGGTCCTAGTAATGGCAGGTCAGGCAATCCTGCGAGGCGCCATTGTCGCGGTGGCACATGATGCACCATCCCATTTCGAGCTTCTGGGTGGGCAGACCGTACTGCCACCACTTCGTGTCGGGGGTCATGTACAGCTTGTCCATGGCCTCGACGGGTCCGTGACAGGTCTGGCAGTCGAAGCCCGCGCGAACGTGCGCCTGGTGCTGGAACTTCACGTGCTCCGGCAGGCGATGGACCTGCACCCACGGAATCGACTTCTGCTCGGCCCAGTACTGCTTCAGGATCTGGATGCCCTCGAGGGAGTCGTACTCCTTCGGGAAGTTCTCGTGGCAGCCCATGCAGAGCTCGACCGAGGGAACGCCGGCGGCCCGCGAGCGATCGGTGCCCGAGTGGCAGTACTGGCAGTCCATCTCCCACAGGCCGGCATGGTGCTTGTGGCTGAAGGGAATCGGCTGGAGCGGGCCCTCGGCTTCGGGGTCCCAGGCCGCGTCGTGGGAGCGGCACGCCTCGAGGGTCGGGAACTCCTTGTCGAACTCCTCGGGGATCTCGATGGCCAGGTGGGGATCCGCGGCCGCGAGCGCCTTCAGTTCCTGGGCCTCGCAGATGCTGCCGGCGCGTCGTGCGCTGCTGGCGCTGGCGTGCGGCCCCGTCGCGATCACCGTCCAGGTGAGAGCGAGGGCTGCAGCGGCGAGAATGACGACGGAACGACGGGGCGAGCGATGCGTTCCCATGACGTTTTCGAGGCGCCCCCTGTGTGGGTCCGAGCTTTGGATCCGAGCTGCCGTTGGCACCCGCTCCGTGCACACGCCCGGTGTGGAGCCGAGCGAGTACGCGCCGCGCACAACTCGGACAAACCAGACGCACCCCGCACGGGTGAGCAGGCGCACGTTCATTAGGACTTCAGCTTCGGGGCGTCAACCCTGGAAAACTCCCGGTGGAACGTCAAAACCCTGTTCTGGCGCACACCTAGGAGGTCGTCGGAGCGGTGCGACGGCGAGTGCGATCGGATACCATCCGCCGCCGTCAACCCCCAGGGGATTTCGTCGCGCCTGCGACTCCGTCGCGGCGACGACGCACCCTTCGACGCAGCCCCGGTCCCGTTCGCGGGCCGACGCGCAGGGGATGACCCCCACACCAGCGAGGAGAATCGACGATGGGCGACGCCTGGATCATCGACGCCGTGCGCACACCGCGAGGCAAGGGCAAGAAGGACACGGGATCCCTGTCGGGCGTGCACCCGCAGCAGCTGCTCGCGCAGACGTTGAACGCGCTGCGCGATCGCAACGGCTTCGACCCCGCGGACGTCGAGGACGTCGTCGCAGGCTGTGTGTCGGCCGTCGGCGAGCAGGCCGCCTGCATCGCGCGCAATGGGGTTCTGGCCGCGGGTTGGGATCCCCGCACTGCCAGCGGTGTGACGCTCAACCGCTTTTGCGGATCCGGCCAGCAGGCCGTGAACTTCGCCGCGATGGGCGTGATGAGCGGCCAGCAGGACCTCGTGATCGGCGGAGGGGTCGAATCGATGTCCCGGGTCCCGATGGGCGCGGCCGGGGGCGGCCTCGACGGCAAGGACCCGCAGCTCGCGGCCCTGCATCCCTTGGTCCCGCAGGGCATCTCGGCCGATCTGATCGCCACGATCGAGGGCTTCGGGCGCGAAGACGTCGATGCCTTCGCGGCCGAGAGCCAGCGGCGCTGCGAGATCGCCCAAAAGGAGGGCCGCTTCGACAAGAGCCTGATCCCCGTCAAGGACGCGGCCGGCCAGATCGTGCTGGATCGCGACGAGCACCCCCGCCCGGGCGGCAGCGTCGAGAGCCTCGGCAAGCTGCCCCCTTCCTTCGAGGGCCTCGGCGGCTACGTGCAGGAGGGCGACACGCGTTCGATGGACGAGAAGGCGAAGTCCGTCTACCCGCAGGTCGCCGGGATCAAGCACATCCATACGGCAGCCAACTCCTCCGGCATCGTCGACGGTGCCGCGGCCGTGCTGCTCGCGTCGCCGGAGTACGCGAAGGCCCACGGGCTCAAGCCGCGGGCCCGCATCATCGCCACCGCCACGGCGGCCGACGAGCCCGTCATCATGCTCACGGCGCCGACGCCCGCCACCCAGAAGTGCCTGCGCAAGGCGGGAATGGAGATCGGCGACATCGAGCTGTTCGAGATCAACGAGGCCTTCGCGGCGATCCCGATGAAGGTGATGAAGGACCTCGACCTCGATCACGACCGGATCAACGTGAACGGCGGGGCGATCGCCCTGGGCCATCCGCTCGGGGCCACCGGCGCCATGCTGATCGGAACCGTGATCGACGAGCTCGAACGCCGGGACAAGACCGTCGGCCTGGTCACGATGTGCATCGGTGGCGGCATGGGCATCGCGTCCATCGTCGAGCGGATCTAGACCCCATGCAGCGGCGGTGGTGTCGCGAGGCCGCATCGTGATCGACTTCGAGCCCGACGAAGAGCAGGCCCTCATCGTCGAGACGGTGCGCCAGTTCGCCGAGCAGGAGCTGCGGCCGGCTGCGCGCGAGGCCGACGAGGCCGCCAAGCTGCCCGAAGCCGTGCTCGCCCGCGCCCACGAGCTGGGGCTGGTCGCGAACGGACTGCCCGAAGCTCATGGCGGAGGCGGGGAGCGCAGCGCGGTCACCTCGGCGCTGATCCTGGAGGAGCTCGCCTGGGGCGATCTCTCCATGGCCCTGGCGATCGTCTCGCCCGGCCTGATCGCCCTGCCCGTCGCCGACTTCGGCACCGAAGAGCAGAAGGCGAACTGGCTTCCGCGCTACACGGGCGAGCGCTACGTGCCCGGCGCGCTCGCTCTCCAGGAGCCGCGCTTCGGCTCGGATCCCTTCCGCCCGGGGCTGCGCGCCCGACGCGAAGGCGAGCAGTTCGTGCTCGAGGGTCGGAAGGCGCTGGTGCCGTGGCAGGATGGCGACGACACCGTGCTCGTGTTCGCCGACGAGGACGGCTCGCCCCAGGGCTTCCTCGTGCCCCGCGCCAGCGAGGGACTGAGTGCCGAGCGCGAGGCGAACCTCGGGATCCAGGCACTGCCGACGGCGACCCTCAGCCTCGACAGCGTACGCGTCCCGGCCGACAGCAGGCTCGGCGGCGCGGCGGGCTCGGACCTCTCACAGGTCGTCATCCGAGGGCGCGTGGCGCTCGGCGCCGCGGCCGTCGGCGTGGCGCGCGCGGCCTTCGAGGTCGCGCGGGACTACGCGAAGGAGCGCGAGGCCTTCGGGGTCAAGATCGCCCAGAAGCAGGCGATCGCCTTCAAGCTCGCGGACATGGCGATCGAGATCGACGCTGCGCGGCTGCTGGTCTGGGAGGCCGCCTGGCGGCTCGACCAGGGGCTGCCCGCCCTGCGCGAGGCGACCCTCGCCGCGCAGCAGGTGCGCAAGGTGGCACTCGACGCCGCCGACGGCGCCGTCCAGGTCTTCGGCGGCCACGGCTACATCCGCGACTACCTTCCCGAGCTGCACCTGCGCAACGGCCGGGGCTTCGCCGCCTTCGAAGCGCTGGCCCTGGTCTAGGAGACCCCATGCCGATCTCCTTCGAGATGAGCGAGACCACCGCGCTGGCGCGCGAGCACTTCCACGCCATGGCGGCGGAGCACCTGCGACCGATCTCGCGCAAGTACGACGTCCAGGAGCACGATCTTCCGACGGAGTGGGTCGAGTGGTACTGGAACCACGGCCGCAAGGGCGGGCCCGAGAAGGCCGGCCCGAGCGACGGCTTCATCCAGGTCTGTGTGCAGACCGAGGAGCTCTGCTGGGGCGATGCCGGGCTCTACCTGCGCACCCCCTTCGCGGGGCTGGGTGGCTCGGCGGTGGCGGCGGCCGGCACCCCGGAGCAGAAGAAGGCCTTCCTCTCGGTCTTCCAGGGCGACGGGCCGCCCGCCTGGGGCGCGATGGCGATCACCGAGGCGAACGCCGGATCCGACAGCGCTGCGATCGAGACGACGGCCACCCGGGACGGCGACGACTGGATCCTGAACGGCACGAAGATCTTCTGCACCGGCGGTGAGGGAGCCTCGCAGGCCCCCGGCGGCTTCGTGGTGGTCTGGGCCACCGTCGACAAGAGCGCGGGGCGCGGCGGCATCAAGGCCTTCGTCGTGCCGGCCGGCACGCCTGGCATGACCCTCGTCGGTCTCGAGAACAAGCTCGGCATCCGCGCCTCGGACACCGCCACCCTGATGTTCGAGAGCTGCCGCGTGCCGATGCAGAACCTGCTCGGCAGCGCCGAGGTCCGCAAGAAGAAGGCGGGCGCCTCCACCGGCGACAAGGGGGACAAGGGCTTCAAGGGCGCCATGGCGACCTTCGACGCCAGTCGGCCGATCGTCGCGGCGATGGCGGTGGGCGTGGGTCGGGCCGCGCTCGACTACGTGCTCGAGGAGCTCGCACGCCAGGAAATCGAGGTGCGCTACGACGCGCCGCCGGCCGAGCAGACCGCGCTCGAGCGCGACGTCATCGAGATGCAGGCGGAGCTCCAGGCGGCCCGGCTGCTGACCTGGCGCGCGGCGTCGATGATGAACCGCGGCCGACCCAACAGCCTCGAGGCGTCGATGGCGAAGGCCAAGGCGGGCCTCGCCGTCACCCGCATCACGCAGAAGGCAGTGGAGCTGCTCGGTCCGCTGGGCTACTCGAAGAAGCTGCTGGTCGAGAAGTGGATGCGGGACGCCAAGATCAACGACATCTACGAGGGCACGCAGCAGATCAACCAGCTGATCGTCGCTCGCCGAATCCTCGACTACCCGTCGAGCATGCTTCGATAGCAGGAGGCCCCATGCCCAACGTGAGTGCGGATCTCGTCGAGATCCTCGTATGCCCGGAGACCAAGCAGCCGGTGGCCCTCGCCACCGCGGAGCAGCTCGAGAAGCTGAACGCGGCCATCCGCGAGGGATCGCTGCGCAACCGCGGCGGCGACGCGGTGAAGGCGGAGCTCACCGAGGGGCTGGTCCGCGAGGACGGCAAGATCCTGTATCCGGTGGACGACGGGATCCCGGTGATGCTCATCGAGGAGTCGGTCGAGCTCTAGGGACCCTGGGCGGGGCCACGGCTCGGCCCGTGGCGAGATCCGGTGGGCTTGGGCGGGTTGCCTGGGTCCGGGCCGGCGACGCGGCCGTGCTCAGTGTCGCGCCGAACGGAGTTCGGGGACCTCGCGTCTGCTTCGGCGGCGCTCGATTGCGCGCGGCCGCGCCGCCGGCCCGGACCCCGTTGTCGCGCGGTGCCTACCTTCGTTCGGGGCCGGGAGACGGGGCCGCGCGGGCCCTCGAGCTGGAGGGGTTATTGGGCGAACTCCCTCTTCTTCAGCTCCCGGACGTACTCGGCCAGGGCCGGGTCGCTTGCGACCTGCTCGTTGATGCGCTCCTCGAAGGCCGCGGCGGACTTGACGAGGGGTTCCTGGTCGACCGGGAGGTCGACGTGGCGGAGCAGGGCTTGCACGAGGGCGAGGGCGCCTCGTGGGTTGGGGGTGAGCGTGATGTAGTGCGGGAGCGCGGCCCACAGGCTGAGCACGGGGACGGACTGCTCGCGCAGCCGATCGGCGAGCACGCCGACGATGCCGGTGGGACCTTCGTAGCCCGAGGGCTCGATGCCGACGGCGTCGATGGTTTCGGGAGGATGAGCGAAGCCGGTGACCCGGACCGGACGGGAGTACAGGACGTCGGCGAGGTAGGCGCCGAGCAGGACGACGCGCTCGACCCGCAGGTCGACGACCAGCTCGAGCACGTCGTCGCAGAAGCTGCGCCAGCGCAGGTGCGGCTCCTCGCCCCGCCCGACGATCAGGTCGCAACGACCTTCGAGGCTGCCGTACTCGAAGCGGTAGTCGGGCCACTCGATGCGACGTTGTCCGCCCTCGGTGAGCTCGACGCTGGGGCGGCGGACGGTGAAGTCGTAGTACTCCTCACCGTCGATGTGCGCCAAAGGTGCCGTGGGCAGGCTCCGGACCAGGAAGTCGGCCGCCGCACTGGCCGAGTCGCCGGCGTCGTTCCAGCCGTCGAAGGACAGGATCAATACGGGCCGTTGCAGCGTCGGCAGGGCGAGCAGGTGGAGCGCGTCCGCCATGGGAGAAGGGTGGCAGACCCCTCTGCCCACCGCACCCCGGCGGGCTCAGCGCACGAACTTGTAGCCGTGGCCGCGCACCGAGAGGATGTGGCGCGGGTGGCCAGGATCGGGCTCCAAGTACTTGCGAAGGCGCACGACGAAGCTGTCGACGACCCGCGTTCGCGTCTCGGGATGCAGGCCCCAGACCGATTCGAGCAGCTGGCCGCGGCTGACCACCTGGCCCTCCCGGTCGAGCAGGGCGCGCAGCAGTCCGACCTCCCGGGCGGTGAGCGGGTGGGTCCCCGAGGCATTCTCGACCTCGAACCGGTCGAAGTGCACGCGTACGTCCCCGAGCTGGAGCAGGGTCTCGCCCTCATCACCCGCCTTCGCACCGTCCCAGCGACGGCGGCGCAACAGGGACCGGCTGCGCGCGAGCAGCTCGTCGAGCTTGAACGGCTTGGTCAGGTAGTCGTCGGCACCCTCTTCGATTCCACGCACGACGTCCGCGGGGTCGTCCTTGGCGGTCAGGATCAGGATCGGCACGTAGTTGCCGGAGGCGCGCGTGCGTCGCGCCACTTCGTGGCCCGACAAGCTCGGGAGCATCAGGTCGAGGATGACGAGATCGAAGCGCGGCTCGTCCTCCGAAGCCGTGAGACGGATCACGGCCTCCTGGCCATCCCCGACGACCTCCACCTCGTGGCCTTCGGCCTCCAGGTTGAAGGCCAGACCGTCGGCGATGTGGGCTTCGTCCTCGACGACGAGGATCCGCGACATCAGCCGGCCGCCC
This sequence comes from Deltaproteobacteria bacterium, assembly GCA_029261775.1. Lineage (GTDB taxonomy): Bacteria > Myxococcota_A > UBA9160 > UBA9160 > UBA6930. The sequence continues at coordinate 25,881 of JAJDAR010000291.1, forward strand.
GGAGCCGGCGCCTCATGACGACGCCTGGCCTGCCTGCGGGGTCAGGCGGGCCGGCTCGGCCACGGGCCCCTCGGCGGCTTTCAGGATCACGCTGAAGACGCTTCCCCGGCCCGGCCCCTCGCTCCGCGCGACGACTTTCCCGCCGTTGCGGCGGACCAGGTTCCAGACGATGAACAGACCGAGACCGAGGCCCGCCTGCCGTTGCACGTCGCGGCCGACCCGGGTGAAGCGGTCGAAGACCCGGCCGAGGTCCCCGGCCTCGATGCCCTCGCCCTCGTCAGCGATCACCACCTCCACCCGATCGCCGTGGCTGCGGAAGCCGACCGAGACCGACGCCGGCGGCGTCGAGTATTTGACCGCGTTCTCGAGCAGGTTCCGGAAGACCATCTCGAGCTCCCCGCGATCTCCCCGCGCAGGCAGCGGGCGGCGACGCGCGCAGTGGATGGCGCTCTCGGGCAGCTGGTAGCGCTCGCGGATCTCACTTGCGGCGCTGGCGAGGATCTCGGTGAGGTCGGAGACCTCGTCCGGCGTCTTGGCGCGGGCCTCGGCGCGTGCGGCCATCAGCACCTGGTTCACCGTTCGATCGAGCCGCTCGACGTCGCCGCCCATCCGCCCGAGGAACTCGCGGCGGCGATCCCCGTCGAGGTCGTGGCGTTCGAGGGTCTCGACGTACAGACGCAGCGAGGCGAGCGGGGTCTTCATCTCATGGGTCACGGCGTCCAGGAAGGCCTGCTGGCGCTGGTTGCTGCGGATCTCCCGCACCAGCCAGATGCACAGCAGCAGGAGCCCGACGATGATCAGCACGAAGAAGACCGAGCCCAGGATCAGGAAGACCCAGTGCAGGGTCGTGAGGCCTCGGGTGACCGGGCCGAGATCGCCGACCACCAGCACCTGCCAGCCGATGGCGAGCAGCAGGGCCAGCACCATCAGGGTGATGCCCATCGCCAGCGGAAAGCGGATGGAGCCCCGGTTCACCCCGAAACGTGTAGCGGATGCCGGGGATGGCGGCGGAGCGGGCTGCAGGGGCTCCGCCCGGGGGCCCTTGCGGGTAGACTCCGCGGGCCGTGGAGGAGGCCCGCAGGCGCGGACCGGTCCTCGCGACTGGAGGCTCCCGATGATCCGTCCCCGCTGCTGGATCCTGACCGCCACCCTGCTGCTCGCCGCCGCGACCGGGGTGCATGCGGAGTTGCCCCCGGAGGGACGATGTCCCGACTTCACCGGGGCTCCCTCAGGCGAGGGCGAGGTCGATGCGGGCTCGCCCCTGGTCAAGGAGGGAGGGCAGCTCAGCCTGGCCGACCTCCTGGCCTTGCGCCAGCTGCTGCCCGAGGAGGTCTGGTCCTACCGGGAGGCCTTCTTCTACGAGGGCATGCGGATGACGATCGGCTACTGCCACCGCCGCTACGGCGTGCCCGACTTCTTCACGGCGGCCACCGCCGAGTTCGCCGACCGGGTCGAGCTGGACGAGGCCGGCAACCTGCGCGGCTACGTGGCGGGCCTGCCCTTCCCTCCCGAGAGCATCGACCCGGCCCGCTCCGACGCGGCCGTCAAGTGGGCCTGGAACCTCGAGCACCGCTACCGCGGCGCAGGCCCGGTCGGTCAGTTCAAGATCCTGGACCTGCCGAGCCGGGTCGGTGCCCCGCAGACCTACGAGGGCGAGTGGCACTTCCTGCGCACGGGCCATCGCTCGGACCTGGTGGCCAGTGACTACCGGGTCCCCGAATCGACCCGCAGCCTCTGGGTGGCCGGCGGGCGCTTCCACGAGCCGACGAACGCGCGGCACCTGGCCTGGCGGCAGATCCGCCCGCGGAAGGCCTCCCAGCACTATGAGGAGCCGGACGACACCTTCGTCTACGTGCCCGACATGCGGAAGCCCCGGCGCTCGGCCAGCACCTGGAGCGACGGCCTGTTCACGCCTCGCTACAGCGTGTCGGGCGTCGAGGGCGGCGGCGGCGGCGTGCCCTTCGTGACCCAGGGCGGTTCCGAGTTCAGCCCCGGGGGCATCGACTCGATCCACCCGACCGCGGGGCTCTCGATCGCGGCGAGCGAGGACATCCGCAAGGGCTTCACGGGCCTGGCCCTGCGACCCAACGCCTACGACTGGACCGTGCTCGGCGAGCGCGAGGTGTTGGCCCCGCTGAACGGCAACGAGGAGGGCTGGCCCTCCGATCCGAGCCGCAACTACGGCCCGACCGGGCTCTCGATCGCGAGCGACCGCTGGGACGTGCGCTACGCCGTGGTGATCCGGGGCCGGGCCCGCCGCAAGATCGACGGGGTCGCCGCCATCACGCTCTGGATCGACGCCCAGACCCAGCAGCCGCTCTACTACATCAGCCAGAGGGAGAACGGCTTCCTGCTCGACATCGGGATCCTGGCGCACCGCTACAGCGGCGACCGGGCGGGCTACCCGGCGTGGCCGGGCGGGGAGCAGGCGCGGGTCTTCGATCCGGTGGCCGCCGTCTTCTACTACGTGCCGAGCGGCGGGGCGGGCTGGCGGCGGGAGTCCTACGACGTGGTGTCGGTGCCGATCGATCCGGGCAAGCTGCGCAAGCTGACGTCCACGGACGAGCTGCTCAAGGGGCGGTAGGCGCGGGGCTGGGAGCCGCATCGGGGCCGGGCCCGCGTCCGTGCTCAGTGTCGCGCCGAAGGACCACCCAGTTCGTCGTGTGGCGGGGGTCGGCGCTCGATTGCGCGCGGACCCGGGCCCGCCCCCGACGCGATGTGACGTGTTGCCGGGCCGACGGAAGAGCAACCCACCAGGGAAAAAAAGGAAACGGCCGGGTGTCTTGCGACATCCGGCCGTTTCTTGGAGTGGCTTCGAGCTAGAAGGTGTAGCGGAGGCGGAGGAAGACCTCGTCCCGCTCACGCACGACCGACAGGCCGGGCTCGAAGAACTGCTTGTCCCGGTGTCGACCGACGCGGTTCACCGCACCGGCGGCCGGGTCGTTGATCGGGGCATCCGTGCTCTTCCAGCGGCCGTTGAACAGACCCAGACCGAAGGTCGCCGAGAAGTTCTCGGTGAAGCGGTAGGTGATCTGCGGCAGCCAGGCGCCCGAGTTCGAGTGGACGTCGTAGACGAACACCATCGAGGGCAGCAGGCGGTCCTGGAAGTAGCCCGTGCTCACCGCGAACGTGAAGAACACGTTCCACGGCCCGGTCTGCACGTGGCTCTTGGTCTGGCCTTCCACGTACTGGAAGAACCACTGCGAGTTGATGAAGAAGGTCCGGTTGGCGTTCAGGAAGTTGATGAAGGTGGGGCGGTCGACGGACACGGTCAGGTTGAAGTTGTCCGTCTCCGACACACCGGACCGGGAGTTCGCATCCGTGGTCGGCAGGCCCTCGATCCAGGTGAACTCGAGGCTCCAGTTGGACTTGAAGGTGTCCTCCGCGAAGTCCATCGAGAAGCCCAGCACGTTGCGGCGCTCGTAGCGCAGCACGAGGTCGTTGCCGCCCTGCCACAGGAACTGCCGGCGGCCGAAGCGACCGTTGCCCCCGGCCTTGACCGAGGCCGTCGTGAGGCCGGTCAGGCTGTTCGCCAAGCCGAGCACCGCCGAGCACCAGCCCGGCTCGCGGAACGAGCAGCGGTTCTTGGCAAAGGGCTGGTCCGGGTTGAACACCGACTGATCCCCGGCGTCCCGCGCGGTGAACGTGGTCACACCGTCCTCGCCCGACGAGTTCACGACCAGCGAGAGCATGAAGTTCCAGGACACCGCCGAGATCTCGGCGCGGAACTGCTGGCCCGTGAACGGATGGATCAGGCCGGTGTTGGTGCCGTCCACATCCGGCCGGTAGCCCTTGTCGCCGGGGCCCCGGCAGCCCGCGATGTACGCACAGGTGAATCCGTCGAAGTGGATCGTGCCAGGCTGGGCCCGGGAGGCGTCGGTCGCGTCCCAGACGGCACCCCCCCGGAACGTGCCCTCGACGGTCGGGAAGGACTCGAACAAGGCGTTCGGGTCGGCGTTCAGCAGATCGAAGCCGTGCACGTCGCAGTTGGTGTCGTAGAAGGGCCCGCAGCCGAGCAGCGCCTCCTGCTGATCGGTGAGGAACGGGCTGATGCCGGACGTGAGGAAGGCCGGGCCGAAGCCACCCGCCGCCGCGATGTCCGCCTGGGTCTGCGCACTGAAGTCCGTCACCAGGGCCGAGCCGCCGTCCGCGGGGTCGACGTTGATCGACACGAGCGGCGTGGGGCACGGAGCGCAGGTCAGGCCGGGCACCGTGCCGCCCGGGATCGAGGTGAACTCGACGAAGGGCTGCAGGGCCAGCTGGTTGTAGGTCTCGACGGTCAGTCCGCCGAGCCCTGCGAAGAACGCGTTGCCGTTCAGGAAGCCGCCGGTCGGCGCCGCCGCCGAGGCTGCATTCTGGCCCGACAGGATGTTCCCGAAGATCGCCGAGATGGGTACCGGCGCGCCGGCCGGAACGGTCTGGCTGCCGAACACCGACTGCGCGCAGGCCGACGGGTCGAGGGCCGAGATGCCGACCGTGCCGGCGCACACCCAGGCGAAGGCCGTCTGGTTGATGCTGTGGTGAAGCAGCGCGTTGTCGGCGGTGAGGCAGTCGCTCTCGGTCCCGATCCGGCACTTGCCCGTCGACTCCCCCTTGCGCGGCCGGCCACTCACCGGATCGACGTTGCGCGAGTACGTGAACAGGACGTCCGCGTAGGGCAGGTCGTTGTAGCCGTAGAAGTCGGAGATGGCGAAGCTGAAGCGATCCCAGCGCCACTCGATGCGGCCGCCGATCTCGATGCCCTTCCAGCTGTTCCACGGGTTCGGCGGTCGGATCTCGCCGGCGAGGCCGATGCCGTTCTGCCCGTGGTTCAACAGACCGAAGGTCTTGCTGCAGGCGACGAGAGGGGTGTACGCCTCGCCGCAGCGACCCAGGTCGTTGGGCTCGAACTGGTCGAAGTTCGCGGCGACTTCGAGACGCACGTCCTCGAAGGGGCCCACCTCGTAGAGCGAGAAGATGGCGCGGATGGCCCAGAGCGCGATCCGCGACTCCTCGAGGTTCGGTAGCGAGGCCAGCGCGAGGTCCTGCGGGTTGAACTGGTCCGTCGTGCGGAAGAGCTCGGTCTTGCCCCAGACGATGTTCTGCTTGCCCGCGCGCACCCAGAGGCGGCTGTCGAGCATCTCGATCTCGAGGTAGGCCTCCTTCAGCTCCTTCTCGTCCTGCTGGGAGGCGCCGCGGTTCCACTGCAGCTCGTTGACGGTGAAGTTCTGGTCGAACGCATCGCCGTCGCCATGGGCGAGGAAGTCCTGGAGCCGCTCGTTCGGGTACCAGATGCCCTGGGGAACGTGCTTGGGCGCGCCCGCGTCGAAGCGGACCTCGGGAGCCGGGCGGAAGGGCAAGGCCAGGCCGCCGCCCGCGCCGCCGAGGACGTCCTTGTTGGGGTCACCGGGGCGGAACGGGTTGGGGACCTGCTTGTTGTCGTGGATCGGCTGGATCTTGCAGCCGGGCGTGATCGGCAGCGCCTGGACACCGAAGCCGTCGGTCGGGCCCTTGGTCTTGCGGCTGCCCCACAGACACTCCCGACCATTCAGGTTCTGGAACTGCAGGAGCGCGGGATCGTCCGAGCCTTGCTCCGGGAAGTCACTGAGGATCCCGTCCAGGCCGAGGCTCGCGCCGTAGAAGCCGTTGTAGGTGACGCCGCCCCAGTTTCGGACGGCACGCCGGCTGCCCACCTTGCCGAAGCGGTTCCGGAAGGCCTGCGTGAGGATGGCATCGTCATGCTCCCGCCGGGTGTCGCCGATGTAATGGGTGCCGACCCAGCCGTTCTCGCGACCGCTGGAGATCCGCTGCGGCAGCCGGCCGGGCCGGTCGCCGTACACGTCCACGTTCGGCAGCAGGTAGCAGCCGCGCCGCAACACGCAGTCGAAGCGGCCTTCGATGCGGGCGAACGCCGAGACCAGGTCGAAGGGGCCGAACCCATCGGGCGCGATGTCCGCTTCGATCTCGAGGTTGAGCACGTGATACCACTGGCTCAGGTCCCAGTCGTTGGAGCCGCTGAAGTCCGTCCAGAGCGAACGCACCTGCTGCTCGTAGTATCCGTGGATCTCGACTTTGCCGTCCCAGAGATCGATCGCTCTTGCCGGCAACGCGCTGGCGACGATCGAACCTGCCACGAACAACACGGCTGCAAACGCAGCTCGCACCTGGTGAGCCGACGTAGCTCCCTGCATGACCCCTCCTGCTATCCCGAACCGTCCGCTCCACCCCTGCGTCACCGGACAGGCCATGGCTTCCCACGCCTGCTGCGCCGCTTCGACTCGGACGATTCGGTCGCGCTTTCCCCCAAAACCCCGGCGAAGGACCCGACCGGACCCTCCGCTTGCCTCGCCTGCACTTCCCGGGGAACCCGATGTCGGCCGGCGGACACCTACACGATCTGGTGTTCCGCCGTCCCTCCACCCCAGGGGCCCAAGCTCGGCAAGTGGCAGGTATACGCCGAACGCCACGCGAAGACAACCGAAATTGGCCTTCGGGCCCCCGCGGGGTCAGTCCTCTCCGCGCTCCGGAGCGGCCGGCCGGGCCTTCCTGGCGGCCGGCTTCGCCTTGGCGGCGGCCTTCTTCGGGGTCGACTTCTTGCGGCTGGCCGTCTTGGCCGCAGCTCGCTTGCGGGTCGTGGACTTCTTGCGGGTCTTCGCACCGGCGGTCGTCTTCCGCGTCGTCTTCTTGCGCGTCGTCTTCTTCGTGGGCGACTGGGCCTTTTCTCCCTCGTCCCCAGCGGCCTTGCCACGCGGCGGGAACTCGAAGCCGTGGCGCCCGGTCTCCTTCTGCACCAGGATCGCCGAGAAGGGCCGGCCGAAGCGCGACGTGAAGTCCGTCAGCAGCTCCGTCTTGCCGTTCTTCATGTACTCCTCGGCCTCGTCTCGTGTGATCTCGCGCTTGCACACGGTGCGCGGGAACACGAAGCCACACTCGGTGGGTTTCTCGGGCCGCTTGGGCGCCTTCTCCCCCTTGGCCCGCGCCTCCTTCTTGCTCTCGCGCCAGGCCGCATCGATCTCATCGTTCTTCAGCCGCGTCGGGCAGATGTACTGCGTCGCCGTCTCGATGATCTCGCGGTCCTTGCAGATCGGACAGCGGCCGAGCGGCTCGGCGTTGATCTCGTACTCGGGGATGTCGCTGGAGCTCTCCTCGTTCCAGCCCTCCGAGACGACCTTGACCTTGCCCTCGTCCCGATCGAGCTCGAGGTGGCCCTTGTAGGTGCGGCCGTTGCGCGCCGTGAAGCCGTCGAGCAGGCCCGTCTGCCCGTTCTTGAGCAGCTCCTGGGCTGCGCGCTTGTCGAGGTAGCGGCCCGAGGTGTCCTTCCAGAGGAGCAGCGGACACGGATCGTGGGGGCAGCTCTCGTCGGCCTTGGCCTCGCGCGGCAGGCTCTGGTCCTTCTCGCAGGTGTAGAACCACGCCATCTCGACGACGTCGCGGCCGCTGAAGGGGCACTGACCGATCGGCTCGTCGCCGCCGTAGAGCTCTTCGTACTCGAAGGTCTTGGCGCGCTCGACCACCTCCCGGGCGTAGGTCTCGACCTCCTCCATGAACTGGCGGCCGGTGCGCTCGCCGCGCTCGACCTCGAGCAGGTGCTGCTCGAGCTCCCCGGTCAGGGCCGGCGAGGCCAGCCGGTCGATGTCGATCCGGCGCAGGCTGTCGATCAGGCGGATGCCCTTCACGGTGGGACGGAGGGCCTTGCCGACGCGCACGACGTAGCCCTTGCGGATCAGGTTCTCGATGACCTCGGCGCGGGTGGCCGGGGTGCCGATGCCCTTCTCATGCAGGACGGCGGCGAGATCCTCGTCGTCGACCTGGCGGCCCGCGTTCTCCATCAGCGACAGCAGCCGCGCCTCGGTGATGCGCGGCGGAGCCTTGGTCTCCTGGGCCGTGGCCTCGACCTCCTGGCCCTGCACCGTCACGCCGGAGGCCTCGCTCTCGCCGGGCACCAGGGCGGGCAGCGGCACCGCGTCGGCTTCGTCCTCGGTGCTCGGCAGCACCGCGCGCCAGCCGGGCTCCATCAGGGCCCGGGTTCGGGTGCGGAAGTGCTCGTCCTCGACGATGGTGATGCGCTCGACCCGCTCCCACAGCGCCTGCGGATGGAAGGCGCCGAGGAAGCGCCGCACGACCAGGTCGTAGAGGCGCTTGTCGTCGCCCGACAGGGGGCCGCGCGGCTGCGAGCCGGTCGGGATGATCGCGAAGTGGTCGGAGATGCCGGAGTCGTCGAAGATCTTCGCATCGTTCTGTAGACCGTCGGCGAGCAGGCGCTTGGCCGCCGGCGCGAAGTCGGCGCCCGGCCCCTCGTCGTCGGCCGCGAAGTTGCGCAGCACCTCGTCCACCGTCTCGCGGTAGTCGCTCGGCAGGCAGCGCGAGTCCGTCCGCGGATACGTGAGGATCTTGTGGCCCTCGTAGCAGCGCTGCGCCGCCGAGAGCGTGCGCCGGGCGCTCCAGCCGAAGCGCCGGTTGCCCTCGCGCTGCAGGCTGGTCAGGTCGAACAGCGGCGGCGCCGACTCGCGGGAGGGCTTGCGCGTCTCCTCGGCGAGACCTGCCCTGCCCTGGACCGCGGCGACCACAGCCTGGGCGCGGGCCTCCTCGAAGATCCGGTCGTCCTTGTGCTGATCGTCCTCGCCCGCCTGGAAGGCCGGGTCGAACCAGCTGGCCGTGTAGGGCTGACCGGCGTGGTCGAAGGTGGCCTCGACCCGCCAGTACGCCTCGGGGACGTGGGCCAGGACCTCGATCTCCTTGTCGACCAGGAGCGCCAGCGTCGGGGTCTGCACCCGGCCCGCCGACCAGGCGGTGCGCTCCTTCTTGCTCGCAAAGCGCTTGGTCAGGGCGCGGGTCGCGTTCATCCCGATCAGCCAGTCGGACCAGGCCCGGCACTCGGCGGCCTGGGCCAGGCCCTCCATCTCGCTGCCGGGGATCAGGGACTGGAAGCCCTTGACGATCGCGCCCGTCGTCATCGACTGGAGCCAGAGCCGCTCGACCGGCTTCTCGACACCCAGGAACTTCACGACCTCGCGGAAGATCAGCTCGCCCTCGCGGCCGGCATCACAGGCGTTGATCAGGCGGTCGACGTCGTCGCGTTGGACGAGCTTCTGGATCGTCCGGATCCGGTCGCTCTGCCCTTTCTTCTTCTTGAGCGAGAAGGTCTCGGGGATGATCGGCAGGATGTCGAGGGTCCAGCGCTTGTACTTCTCGTCCACCTCCTCGGGCGGCGGCAGCTCGAAGAGGTGGCCGACCGCGAAGGTCAGGAGATGGCCGTCGGACTCCCAGTAGCCCTCGTGCTCGGTGAAGCCGCCGAGCGCCTCGGCGATGTCCCGAGCCACGCTCGGCTTCTCGGTGATGATCAGCGCCTTGGCCACGTGCAGGATCCTCTCTTCAGGGGTCCATTGGGTCTTTATCCCCTCAGGACTCCCTGCCATCCATCGTTCCGAAGCTGGGCTCGGCGGGCGGGCCAGACTTAGCCCGAGGCCCAGGCAGTGACAAGGTGGGGCCTCCCGCCGCCACCCCGGGTCGGGGGCTCGGCCAGGCAACTTGAGTGCCCTGGGACCAGGCCTCCGCTTGCGGGCCGCTCCGGCGTCGGCCAGCCTCCGGCGCCGCTGGAGGCGCCGCTGGCACCTCCACACACCTTCGGGCGAGCCCAGCTCCGCCCCCATGACGCAACGCTGATCCGCCTGGATCCGGAGAGGACTCCCCCGTGACCGATGCCCAGCCCATCACCGGCCTGACCCCCGACCGCGTGGCACCCCACGCCCTGGTCTGCGGAGATCCGGCCCGGATCGACCGCATCACCGCCGACTGGGACGGAGCCGAGGAGGTCTGCCAGGTCCGGGAGTATCGCGTCGTGCGGGGAACACGTGGTGGAATCCCCATGATTGCTGCCTCCCACGGCATCGGGGCGCCCGGGACCGCGGTCCTGATCGAAGAGCTGGTGAAGCTCGGCGTCCACACCTTCCTGCGCATCGGCAACAGCGGCGGGCTCGCCCCGGACCTCGAGCTCGGCGATCTGGTCGTGACGACGGGCGCGGTGCGAGACGACGGAACGACCCGCAGCTACGTGCGCCCCGAGTACCCGGCCGTGGCGGATCACGAGATGGTCGGGGCGCTGCTCGCCGCGGCCGCGGAGCGCGGCGCCCGGTGCCGCGCGGGCATCACCTGGAGTCTCGACGCCTTCTACATGCGCAACGCGGTGCTGCAGGCCGACGGCTCGATGGGCTCGATGAGCGTGGACGGCTACTGGACCGCAGACCATCCGCAGCGCATCGCCGATCTGCGGGCGGCCCGCGTCCTGAACTGCGAGATGGAGTCGGGCGCGCTCCTCACCTTGGCCAACCTGTTCGGCGTGCGGGCCGGCTGCATCTGCGTCGTCTCGGATCGCACGCCGTGGCCCGGCCCCGCCGAGATCGATCTCGACAACAACATGGGCCAGTGCATCGAGATCGCCCTCGACGCGATGGCCCGGGTGGCGCGCACGTAGCAGCGCCTCCCGCAGCTCGACCCGGCTCAGCTCTCGTCCTCCCAGAGCACACTGCGCCGGCGCGCGAGCTGCCCCAGCGCCCACGCCTGCCGCCATGCGGCGGCGTTCGCCAAGGCCAACGCCAGCAGCAGCAGCACCAGCGACGCGTTCCAGTCGAGCTCTCCGTCGGCCCCACGCACCAGGCCGCGGAGCTGCGCGATCGCCACGAGGGTCGAGGCGGCCGTGACCCAGGGCGCCGCCCGCCCCGCCGCCCTGCCCCGGTCGTTCGCATGCGGCGCGCTCACGGGATCAGGCCCGCGAGCTGGAAGCCGAAGCCCAGGCCGCCGAGGTCGAGGCTGGCCCCGAGATCCGGGGACAGCTCGAGCACCTTCAGCTGCCGGGGCCCGCCGGGCGCACTGGAGCCCGAAGGTCCACCGGGGCCGCCGCGTGGGCCGCGACCCCGCGGCCCGTCGAGGCACGCGCACTCGACCCGAGGCCCGGGCTGGGCGCCGTGGACCGCCCCCGGGTCGGAGCTGGCATCGATCACGATCGCGGCCGCGCCGAGGACCACCGACGTGATGCCCAGACCGAGGGCCAGTGCGGGCGACGCGACGACCAGCCCGGCCACCCCGACCGCCAGCGACGCGATCGACAGGGCGCGGACGACCGTGACCTGGTAGAGCCCGCCCGGATCCCAATAGTGGTAGGGGTTGCCCGTGGTGTAGGTGTGCTGGTTGAGCAGCTGGTAGACCGGGTCGGGGGCGAGGAACCGACCGACCCGCGGATCGAGCAGCCGATGGCCGAGCAGCACCAGCCCTCCGACCTCAGCGCCCTGGGCGAAGCGCCGGTGCGGGTCCAGGCCCGGATCGCCGGACTTCACCTCCTGCAGGGCGTAGGCGAGGTAGCCGTAGTGGGCGACCACCTCCCCGTTTGCGTCGGTCACGAACTTGACGTGGTTGCGGAAGTCGAGATGGCGGTACAGGTGCGATCCGGTGACCAGGTCGATGCGCACCTCCCCTGCGTCGAGGGCGATCGGCACACCGCTGGCCGTGGCCTCGACGCGGCCGCCGAAGCGCCAGGTCGTCGTCTGGCCGGCCAGCGTGCGCGAGACCGGGCGACCCGCGGCATCCCAGACGAACCGATCCGGGCCGTGGGCCCGGATGCGGCCGGCGCCATCCCAGTCCAGGGACACTCCGTTCCTGGAGGTGACGTAACCCGCCTCGTCGTAGACGTAGGCGACGCTTCCGCAGCCTCCGGAGTCGGCCTGCAGGAGCACGCTGCGCTCGGCGTCGTACTGGTAGGTCCACTGCTCCGCGCAGCCGCCGACGGCCGCCGTGCGATAGGTCTCGTTGCCCAGACCGTCGAACTGGTGCAATGCGCCTTGCAGGTCGTCGTAGAGATCGAGATCCAGCCGGGCGCCCCCCTCGCTGCCCGGACCGGAGCTCGTCGCCGTCAACAGCTGCACGGTCTCGATGCTGCTCGCGGCGTTCGCGCCGAAGGTCTCCGTCTCGACCCGGTGGCACAGCGGGTACGGGAAGCCGCAGCCGCCGCCGAGCGAGGTGCGCTCGACC
>JAJDAR010000292.1 GCA_029261775.1 Deltaproteobacteria bacterium
GCGATCCGATCCACGAAGGGCATCAGGATGTGGAAGCCGGCGTGAAGCGTGTCGGCGTACTTGCCCAGGCGCTCGACCACGAAGGCATTCTGCTGGGGCACCACGACGGCGGTCTTGGCGACGACGACGACCGCCAGCAGGACGATCACTCCGACTCCGATCAGGCTCTCCATGCTTCTCCTCCGAGCGCGTCCCGGTTGGGGCGGCTTCGTTTCACGACGAGACGGTCAGGCCGGGTCGCTTGCGACGGGTCGGACGCTGAGCTGGACGCCATCGACCGCCGCGACGTGGGCGACGCCGCCTTCGGCCACGGCGGTGGCTCCCTCGTTGCGCGCGTTCCAGGTGCTCCCGCGGAGCGAGACCTTGCCCATGGCGCCCGGTGCGATCGCCTCGAGCGCGCGGACCTCTTCCCCCACCAGCTCCGGCGGGAGCGCCTTCGTGCCCTCCATGAGCCGACGCGAGAGCGGGCCGCGTGCGAAGACGGCGAGCACCACGCTGAAGACGCCGAAGCTCAGCCACTGGGACCAGATCGGAAGGTCGAAGCCGAGGAAGCCGAGGGCGGCAGGCACCAGCGCAGCCGCTCCGACGACGGCGAGCCAGAAGTCGGCGCTCACCGAGAGCTCCGCAACCAGCAACGCGACGCCGAGCGCCAACCAACCCCACCACGGCACGACGGTTCTCCCCTGTGACCTGCCCGATCAGTCTAGAGGCCGGCGGTCGATCCGCTCGGCAGATTCCCGACCCATCGGCCGGCGGGCGGGCTCTCTGGAGGCGAGCCGGACTGCTAGATTGCGTAGGTGAGCTTGGGGGGAACCACCCGCAATCGCCGCCGGGTCGGATCCCGGATGTTGCTGCTCGCCGTGCTCCTGGGCCTGGTGGCGGGCGCGCGCGCGGAGGTCCTGCTCCTCGCTCAGCCGGGCGATCCTGCCTGGCAGCCGCTCACCTTTCCCAAGATCGAGCGCCACACCCGCTACGAGGTCGAGCGACCCGAGGATCTTCCAGGCCGCACGGCCTTCCGGAGTGCGGCGGACTGCTCGGCCTCGGCCATGCTGCTCTCCCTCGAGGACCAGAACCTCGATTCGCATCCACGCCTCTCCTGGCGCTGGCGGCTGCGCACCCCCCTCGACATTGCCGACGAAACCGTGAAGAGCGGGGACGACTTCGCAGCTCGGGTCTACGTGATGTTCCGCTTCGAGCCGGAGCAGGCCGGGCTCTTGCGGCGCGCCCGACAGCGGATGGGCGAGACCGTCTTCGGCCAGACCCTGCCCGGTCGGGCGCTGAGCTTCGTCTGGACCAGTGGTGCGTCGGCGGGGCGGCGTTGGCTCAATCCCTACTCCGAAGACACGGCGATGGTGGCGCTGCGCCGCGGGCGCGCACCGCACGACAGCTGGGTTCGCGAGGAGGTCGATCTGCGGGCCGAGCACCTGCGCTCGTTCGGGCAGGCCGCCGCACCGGCGCTGGGCCTGGCCGTGATGACCGACAGCGATGGCAGCTGCGCCGAGGCCTCTGCCGAGTTCGCGGACTTCCGCCTGCTGCCGCCGCGAGCCGGTCCGGCGGACCCGCCTGAACCGAACGAGGAGACGACCCCGTGACGCCGACCCCGAGCTGGTCCCATCCGGGAGGTCCGCTGGATGCCACCTTCGAGGGCTCCATCGTCCCGGCCCTGGAGCGCTACATCCGGATCCCCAACAAGTCGCCGATCTTCGATCCGGAGTGGCGCGCGCACGGTCACATGGACCGCGCCGTCGCGGAGGTGGCGGCCTGGTGTCGGGAGCGGGACGTCCCGGGGCTCAGCCTGGAGGTGATCTCGCCGCCCGATCTGACGCCGCTGCTCTGGATGGAGGTGCCGGGCCAGACCGACGATACGGTGCTGCTCTACGGCCACCTGGACAAGCAGCCGGAGATGACCGGCTGGGATGAGGGCAAGGGCCCGTGGACGCCGGTCCGCGAGGGCGATCGGCTGTACGGCCGGGGGGGCGCCGACGACGGCTATGCGGCGTTCGCCTCGCTCGCCGCGCTCGAGCTGCTCGCGCGCGAGGGCGTGCCGCACGCGCGCTGCGTGCTGTTGATCGAGTGCTGCGAGGAGAGCGGCAGCCCCGACCTGCCGGCCCACGTCGAGCGGCTGCTGCCGCGGATCGGCGAGCCCTCGCTGGTGGTGTGCCTCGATTCGGGCTGTGGAAACTACGAGCAGCTCTGGTCGACCACCTCCCTCCGCGGGATGGTCACCGGGGAGCTGCGGGTGGACGTGTTGCGCGAGGGCGTCCACTCCGGCGATGCCGGCGGCATCGTGCCGTCGAGCTTCCGGCTGCTGCGCCAGCTGCTCTCGCGGCTCGAGGACGAGGCGACGGGTCGCATCCTGCCCGCCGCGTTGCACGCCGAGATCCCGGCGGATCGGCGGGCGCAGGCCGCCAAGATGGCCGACACGCTCGGCGCCGAGGTCTACCGCAAGTATCCCTTTGCCGGCTCGACCCACCCGCACGGCGACGACCCGACCGAGCTGATCCTCGATCGCACCTGGCGCCCCTCGCTCGCGGTCACGGGCCTCGGGGGCGCGCCACGCCCCGAGGATGCGGGCAACGTGCTGCGCCCGGGCACCGCGGCCAAGCTGTCGTTGCGCCTGCCGCCGACCGTCGACGGGGTCGCCGCGACGGCCCTCGTGAAGCAGCTGCTCGAGGCGGACCCGCCCCAGGGCGCCGAGGTCCACTTCGAGCCGGAGCCGTCCGCCACGGGCTGGAACGCGCCTCCCCTGCTGCCGTGGCTGGAGCAGGCCCTGGAGCGCGCCTCCCAGGCCGAGTTCGATCGACCGGCCCTGTGCATGGGCGAGGGGGGCACGATCCCGTTCATGGCGATGCTCGGCGAGCGCTTTCCGAACGCGCAGTTCCTGATCACCGGCGTGCTCGGCCCCGGCTCGAATGCCCACGGCCCGAACGAGTTCCTCCACATCCCCACCGCCCGCCGCCTCACCGCCTGCGTCGCCCACATCCTCCGAGACCACCCCCACCGAACAACCTAAGAAAAGTGCCGGGCCTTTTCCTTGAGTTGTTGACGAAGGGGTCGGGTCTGTCGGTCAACTCGTTGACGAAGGGGTCGGGTCTGTCGGTCAACTCGTTGACGAAGGGGTCGGGTCTGTCGGTCAACTCGTTGACGAAGGGGTCGGGTCTGTCGGTCAACTCGGTGGGTGGGTCGGTGGGTCGGTGGGTCAGAGTTTGGTGAGGATGTCGTCGGCGAAGCGGCGGATGCCGTCGGCCTTCGAGCGGGCGGACGTGGTGTCTGCGCCGTAGAAGACCCAGGGCATCGTCTGGAGATGGGTGACGCCGATCTCGGCCAGGCGGCGGTAGCCGTCCAGATCCGCGGCGTCGTTGCAGGACGCGATCACCGAGAAGGGCTCGTCGGCACGCGCCGAATCTGCGCGCAGCTCACGGAGCCGGGTGATCAGCCCCGCCAGCTCCTCGGTGCCGTGCAGATCCGAGATCCATCCGTCGGCCCGGGTCGCGGCCCTCCGGAGCGCGGGCTTCGACAGGCCGCCCACGTAGATCGGGACCGGCTCGGGCGGCACCGGGCTCATCTCGAGGGGCTCGAAGTCATAGAACTCGCCGTGGTGCTCGACGAAGCCGCCGCCCTTCCAGAGCGTGCGCAGCACCTCGAGCATCTCGTCCATCCGCCGGCCCCGCTGCTCGAAGGGTTGCTCCATCAGCTCGAACTCGTCGCGCATCCAGCCGGCGCCGATGCCGAGGCCCACCCGGCCGCCCGACAGGACCGCCGCCGTTCCGACCGCCTTGGCCACGAGGAAGGGATTGCGCATGGGCAGCACGAAGATGCTCGTCAGCACCCGGAGCCGCTCGGTCACCGCGAGCAGCGACGCGGCGGCGACCCACGGATCGGGCCAGTCGGTGAACGGCTCCCAGCGCGGCGCCCCATCGGGCGTGTAGGGATACGGCGTGCGGATCACCTTCGGGTGGACCACGTGATCCGAGAGCGCCACGGCGTCGAAGCCGACCTCATCGGCCGCGATGGCCAGCTCATGGAGATGGCCCGGCGGTTGGAAGGCCAGGGAGGTCACGAATCGCATCAGGCGGGCTCCTTGCGTCCGGGCCAGTCTGACCCGGGACCGACGGGGCGCAAGCCGCCGGGTTCAGGGCGACGGATGCGCGACCTTCCCCGAGCGGCCTAGTCTGCCGCGATCCCACGCCCGGAGAGGATCCCATGAGCCGAACCTTCCGCACCGTTCTCGATGGATTGGCCTTCGCCGAGGGACCGCGCTGGCGGGAAGACCGGCTCTGGTTCTCCGACATGCACGCGCATGCCGTCCTGTCCGTCACGCCCGAGGGCAAGCTCGAGAGCCACTTCCACGTGCCGAAGCAGCCCTCCGGCCTGGGCTGGCTGCCCGACGGGCGTCTGCTCGTCGTGTCGATGCTGGATCGCCGCCTGCTCCGTCAGGAAGGAGACGAGCTGGTCCTGCATGCCGACCTCTCCGAGCTGGCCCGCTTCCATTGCAACGACATGGTCGTCGACGCGGACGGCGGCGCCTACGTCGGCAACTTCGGCTTCGACCTCGATGCCGGCGATGCGCCCACGCCGACCGAGCTGATCCGGGTCGAGCCCGACGGCCAGGCTCGGATCGTCGCGGCCGGCATGCGCTTCCCGAACGGCGCCGTCATCACGCCGGACGGAGGCACCCTGATCGTGGGCGAGAGCTTCGGGGCCTGCCTGACGGCCTTCGACATCGAGCCAAATGGCGACCTGGCGAATCGCCGCGTCTTCGCCCAGCTGGAGGGCGCCGTCCCCGATGGCATCTGCCTCGACGCGGAAGGCGCCGTCTGGGTCGCCTCCCCCGTGTCCAACGAGGTGCTGCGCGTGCGCGAAGGCGGCGAGGTGACCGAGCGCCTGCCCACCGGCCGACTGGCGATCGCCTGCATGCTCGGCGGAGCCGACCGGCGCACCCTGTACGTGCTCGTCTCCGAAACGACCCGGCCGGCCGAGGCTCTCGAGAAGCGCAGCGCGCAGGTCCTGGCGGTTGAGGTCGAGGTTCCCGGAGCCGGGCTACCCTAGTACTCGAGCACGGCGTGGCAGTCCACGGGGAGCTTGCCGCGCCCCTTCAGGAAGGCCAGCTCGATCAGGAAGCTGCAGGCGACGACCTCTCCGCCCGCCTTCTCGACCAGCTCGACGGCCGCAGCCGCCGTGCCGCCGGTCGCGATCAGGTCGTCCACGATCAGCACGCGTTGCCCCGCCTGCACCGTGTCGACGTGCATCTCCACCGTGTCCGTTCCGTACTCGAGCTCGTAGTCGACGGCATGCTTGTCGAAGGGAAGCTTGCCGGCCTTGCGCACGAGCCCGAAGCCGGCGCCCAGCTGCATCGCCACCGGTGCGCCGAGGATGAAGCCCCGGGACTCGATGCCGAGCACCCGATCGATCCCCGCGCCCTCGTAGGGCGCCGCGACCAGCTCGACCGCCCGGGCCAGGGCCTTCGGCTCCGCGAGCAGCGGGGTCACGTCGCGGAAGAGGATCCCTTCCTTGGGAAAGTCGGGAACGTCTCGGATCAGCTTGCGCAGGTCATCGGCGGTCACGGTCACTCCGGGGGGTGGGGGCTCTCTCCGGGCCACCCGGAGGTCAGGGCAG
>JAJDAR010000293.1 GCA_029261775.1 Deltaproteobacteria bacterium
GAACCCCGCCATCGAGGGAGGACGCCCGATCCATCTGAGCCTGGATCTCTCGGGCCCGTTGCTGTCGGTGCTGCGGACCGACCCGCTGATGCGAGACGTGATCGAGCGATTCAGCCGGGGCGCCCTGAAGCGCGCCACGGCCCCACGCCCGGCCGAGTAGCGGCGAGGCGACGCATCCCATCTTCAGGGGACCCCGTCGGGGTGGGTCTCGAGGTGCGCCCATGCCAGTATGTCTCCTTGGCGTTCGACCGGAGGCAGAACGACACGGTGATCGGCGGGCGACACGCGTTGCGCACGGCTCTCGGCCTTCCGAGCTGCGCGATCCTGCTGGGCCTGTGCGCCTTCGCCTGGCATGCACGGGCGGACGCCGAGGAAGCAGCGCGCGTGCTCCGACCCCGCGCGATGGGGGCCGCGGCGCGGCTCGTCTCGACGCGCAGCGCTGATCCCGACGCCGTGCTGCTCGACCGCCTGGTCGTGGACGGGCTCGAGCTCGCCCCCACCGAGCCTCCGGTCCCGGGCGTGACCTCCCGCGCGGCCGCCACAACGGGCAAGGTCCTCTACACGAGCCAGGTCCAGACCCAGGTCGTCCACCGGCAGCAGGCGATCACCGCCTACCAGGCACCGAAGGCGTCGGCGGGAAAGGTCCTCGCGAGCCCGCCGGTGTACACGACGCTTCCCTACCCGCCCCCGAGGATCCCCTCGCCAGCCCCCGCGCCGGCACCCCAACCGGCTCCGGCGCCAGGAGGGAGCGACTTCGATTCGGAGAAGGCGGCCTACGAGCTCGAGCGGGCGCGTCTCCAGTTCGAGCGCGGCCAGCAGGTCTACGAAATGCTCGAATCGCGGCTGAGCGAGCTCAAGGAGATGCGCGCACGCCGCGAGCGGCTCGCCGAGGAGAAGGAGAAAGCGCTCCAGGACGTGCAGGGACCGAGCGCCGTGCGCCCGATCAACCTGCTCGAGGGTTTGCGCGTCGATCCGGGCGTGCCGCTCTATCAATCCGAGCTGCTGCGCATCTCGCGCAACGTCTACCAGGATGGGAATCCCGAGAGCGGCCTCTTCTACTATGTCCCGCACCGCTTCGACCTCGCCTGGGACCCCCAGTCCCAGTACGGCATGACCGTGATCTACGGCATGGCTGGCGCCGACGAGGACGAGGGCGAGGTCTTCATGGCGGCCCGGCTCGACGCCGGGATCGATCTCGCCGAGATCGAGGTGGCGCGACAGCTGATCCGAGCCTACGCCCTGCGCCATTCGAACGACGAAGCGGGCCGGATCCGCTTCGAGGAGCTGCGTCCCCTGCCCCTCCAGAGTGCCTCCGAGGTCGAGCTCTTCGGCGGCTCCAAGCACGAGTTCGCCATCGACCCCGATGCGGTGAACGTCCGGGGCATCACCGACCTGCTCGACACCCTCGACGTCTCCTGGGCGACGGACGTGCGGCGGCTGCTGAACATCGAGAGCCTGCTCCGCACCGACGCGGGGCTGCACGGCAGCATGACCTTCGAGGCTGCGGCCAGCGAGCCGTTCTCGGCGACCGCACCGATCGAGATCAGCGTCGCCGTGCCGACCACCTTCGGCCGCATCCCCTTCCTCCGCCAGCAGGGCTGGCGCAACCAGACCTTCTACCCGATCCGGCTCCACGCCGTGCACTCCCTGGTGATCTCACCGGCGAAGCACGGCTTCGCTCCCGTCGTCTACACCTGGCGGCTCGACGAGGCGGAGGTCGCGCCCGGCGAGGAGGTGCGGTGGGACGCGAGCGAGGTGCCCGAGTGGATCGATCGCGTCGCCCAGCTGCAGTGGGTTGCCTACTCGGTGGAGAACCGGTGCGAGCCGTGCGACAAGCGGGTCTTCACCGAGCGCTTCATTCCCGCCCCTCCGCCGACCCGCATGCTGATGGTCACCACCGGGGATGTCTTCGAAGCGACCGGCGCCGAGCGCGTCGCGATCTTCGTGCGATCTCCCTTCCTCGATCCCCAGCGATCGAGCATCCGCCAGCAGCCGGCGGTGCAGCTCAGCGGCGACGGTGAGGAGACCGCGGTCGCGCGCCTGTTCCTGGGAGAGCGCGAGATCTCCGGAGAGGGCGCGGGCGAGCCGCTCTACGAGTATCGGCTCGAAGTCACGATGGCCGACGGCGAGGTGCGCCGCGGCGAGCGCTGGCTGCCCAGCCGCGAGCTGGATCTACTCGTCGGCTCCGCGAACCTGGGGGAGCTCCCGGCGCTGGCGGAGGACCCGGCTCCGCAGCGTGACGAGCCGTGAGGTGGATCGCCCTGCTGGGGCTCTCGTTCGCCGTGGGAGCGGCCGCGGCCCCCGATCTGACCCGACGTCAGGATCTGGGCCCCGTGCGGGCCTGGCCCGATCACGAGGTCTCGACCCGTTGGTACATCGCGCCCGGACCGCTCGAGATCGCACGAGAGCCTTCCGGGGCGCCCGGGCTCCGCTTCCTGCAGATGCGCTACACGGGCAGCGCCGCGACCGGCGACCAGGGCCGCACGGGCAGCTTCAGCACCCTCACCCTCCGGCTTCGCATGAAGGAGCGCGACGCGAGCCAGCTGGGGAGGATCCGCAAGGTGCTGAGCCGGGCCCTCGGCAAGCCGATCGAGCTTCGCCCCGTGCCCATCACCGCCTTCGAGGCGCGCCTGATCTACGCACCGATCGATCGCCCCGCCGATCGCCAGGCGATCCAGTCGCAGGGCCACTTCGAAGCCGACGATGGCAAGCAGGCGCGGAGCGGCAAGGACGCCTTCTGGTCCGAGCGGGTCCTCACCCTGGCCCTCGGTGTGCACGACTCCCAGCTCCTCTGGCAGACTCTCCAGGAAGGGAGGGTGCTGATGAGCGTCGGCTATGCCTTCTTCACGCGAGGCATCGGGGAGACCGCCGACGTCGACGTCGACAGCTGGGGCACCGATCCGGAGCTCTCCCTCGAGATCGGCCGGGCGATGCAGGGCGCCCTCGAGGCGCTCGGCACCGGGGACGGAGAAGGGCCCATCGCCACCCGGATGATCTCCGCCGATGCGCTGGCCGTGGAGATCGACGCGGTGCGCTGGCCCGACCACTTCCAGCGGGTGGACTTCGAGGAGGCAGCACCGCCGGGCTACGCGACGCTGCGCGTCTACTGCTACGACTTCAAGGACGAGCTGCGACCCGATCTCTTCTTCAAGAAGGTCGAGGTCGAGGCCACGGCCGTCGACGGGCGCAGCACGCCGGTGCAGGTGAAGTTCCTGCCCGGGCAGCGCGACCTCTACGCGCGCACCCTGCGCTTCCCCGTCGCCGTGCGCATGGATCGCCCGTATCGCTACCGCGTCGTGACGGCCTCCCGCGACGGATCGCGCAGCGAAGGTCCCTGGCAGGACGGACCCACCTGGGGCCGCATCCTCGACGTGACGACGCCTCCCGACCAGCAACCCGAGCGCGGGCAAGGAGCCGAAGGGTGATACGAAGGCTTTCTCCTCTCTGGGCGCTCACGGCTGCGCTCCTGCTCGCCGCTCCGTCCGGCGCCCTCGTGCGCTACGCCGAGGGCGCGCGGATCATCGAGGGCGTGCAGCTCCTGCAGGACGCGGCGGACGACAAGGCTTTCTTCTACCTGCCCCAGTTCCCGCGTCTGGCGACCAAGGCGGACGGCGAGACCCTCGAGTTCCTGTGCGTCAAGTACGTCGCGGCCGACCCGACGAAGGCGAGCGGCGGGCTCTTCCACGCCCTCGTCGAGTTCACCCTGCCCGCGGAGCTCCTGGCGGCGGTGCAGAAGGAGCTCGAGGTCCAGATCCCCGGTGCAGTCCTGCGCGGGCCGGTACCGCTGATGCAGGCGGTGGAGGACGGCGAGGACGGTCTCGGCGGGTTCCGGATCGTGTCCGCCACCCTGAACGACACAGGGGAAGGGGGATTCACGCGCAACGTGCTCACCTCGGGACGAGCGCCGCTCACGCCGGGCTCCAAGGCGGTGGTCGCGGCGATGCTCAACCAGGAGGGCGCCACGCTGCTCTGGGAGACCCTGGCGGCCCCGACCTCCGACGTCTCGGTCTCGATCACCGCATACTACGAGGCCGTCGTCCCCGCCTACAATGCGGTGGTCACGGCCGAGATGGAGACGCTCTACACGCACTACAGCAAGGTGGGCAACCGCCAGTCGGGTTATACGAAGCGCGAGCTTCGCGAGATCTCCGACGAGCTCGTGCGCAACGGCGACATCAAGGTCGAGGTCGTCGATCGCTCGAAGGCCCTCGGCATCGAGTCCAAGTCGATGGCGGGGATCCTCGACGTCGTGACGTCGAAGCTCACCGACCTGATGTTCGATGCGGAGGCCGGTTGGTCCAAGGCCCCCGAGAAGGAAGTCGCCGTCGCCGCCAAGCAGATCAAGGGACGCCAGAAGCGCGGCTGGTTCTCCAAGACCTTCGGCGGCACCGAGGACACGAAGTACTACACCGACAACCAGTACGTGCTGAAGGACCGGACCGACGTCCAGCGCAACCGCTTCCAGGTGAACCTCACCCAGAGCACGACGATCCGCGTCCCGGTGGATTCGTCGGGAAATCTCGGCGGTCTCTACACCAGCTTCAAGGACGACCCTCGCTACTTCCGGGTGGTCAACCTCGCGGACACGGCCTTCGAGCGACAGACCGTCAACTTCCAGATCGACGGCGGCTACCTCGACTCCTTCCAGGACACCGTGAACTTCGTCTCCGTCGAGATGCGCAAGAAGTACTCGGGCGGCAAGCCCGACTTCACGTCCTCGCTCGTCTTCACCCACGAGGACGTGAAGGCCGGCCAGACGATGAAGGAGGTCAGCTTCCCCCGGCTGGGCGAGACGGGCGCCAGCTGGCGGGACTACGAGTACCGGGTGCTGTGGAGCGTCCGCGACCGACCGACGGTCTCGGTGCCCCCCGGCGAGGACTGGCTGCTTGCCAGCGATCCCGCCATCTCCCTGGTCCCGCCCTTCACCAAGCGGTTGCTCGAGGTCGACGCCGACCGCGCCCTGTTCAAGGAGCGCGGCATCGTCAGCGCCGTGCTCGAGTTCGCGACCCCGATTGCCGGCAAGCCCAGGCTCCAGCGCAAGGCCACCCTGCGTCCCGACGACGCCGAATCGACCCAGGCCTTCTCGATCTACCACGACCGGAATCGACCGGTCGGCTGGCGGGTCACCTGGTACTCGCGCGAAGGCAAGCTGGAGACCGACGCCGAGCCCCTCACCTCCGAATACCTTTTCCTCGTTCCTCCGGAGACGGAGAGCGCGCAAGGAGACGCACCGTGAACCGACTCATCCGACTCCCCGCCCTGCTGATCACCGCCCTCGCCCTGGCCCTGCCTGCGCAGGC
>JAJDAR010000294.1 GCA_029261775.1 Deltaproteobacteria bacterium
GTGGACCGGTCAGCTGCAACCGCTTGTTAGGCAGCCCACGCTATGAGGCTCGGCGGAGACGAGGCACTTTGCGTGCAGGCCGATTGACTGCCAAATCATAGGCGGCCTGGAGGTTGAGCCAGAACTCAGGTGTCGTGTTCAGGGCCTGAGCGAGAAGCCACGCGGTCTCCGGCGTCACCCCACGCTTGCCCCGGACCAACTCATTGATGCGCTGAACCGGTACCCCGAGATGCTGGGCGAGAGCCACCTGGGTCTGGTCCATGGGGTTGAGGAACTCTTCAAGAAGAACCTCACCCGGATGAGTGGGAATACGACGTTCCGGCTGCATGCCTAACCCCTGTGGTAGTCGAGGAACCGAACGTCGTGTGCGGCGCCTTCAGCCCAGCGAAAGATGACGCGCCACTGCTCATTCACCCGGACGCTATGGAAGCCGCGCCAGTTGCCCCGCCCGAGTCTACCGCGAAATCACAATCGCGGTTTACCGCTTTCGCGGCCTCGTTTCGCATGAGGGAAGGTGCCGAAGATGGCGCCCTGGCTTCGGAATTCGCTCACGTCCGCGGCGACCTGTAGGTGTTCGGTGCGGCTCGGGGGTGACGCAGAACCGGTCAGGGCGAACGCTGGAAACAATGGAGCGCGACAGGACGCCGCGGCACGGGTCGGAGCGATACTGCCAAGGTCGAGGCAGATGCTGCTGCGAGACCTTCGCCTGGAGGGGAGGCCCGGAAACGGACCCGTCGAAAAAGAGGCCAGACCGGACCCTCAGCGCGGAAACGTCACATACAGCTGCGTGTACACGTAGCTTCCATCCGGGGCCCGCACGATCCCGATCCCCGTCGCGTTGTACGGCCGCGCCACCAGGTTCTCGTGATGGTCGGGCGAGTGGATCCAGCCGGTGAGGATCTCGTGGTTCGGGCGTGCCTTGCTGGTGCGCCCGACGTTCTCGCCGGCCATGGCGAAGCCCTCGATCCCGGCCTTCTTCATCCGCGCGACCCAGTCGTCGCCCTCGGGCGAGCGGTGGGCGAGGTAGCCGCGGCGGGCCATGTCGGCGGAGTGGGCGCGGGCCACGGCGTCGAGCTCGGGGGTGCGCTGCAGCTCGATCAGCTTGTGGTCGCGGCGGAAGGCGTTGACGTCGCGCGCCAGCAGGCCCTCCATGCGGGCGACGTCGGGGTCGTCCGTGTAGGCCCACGGCGCCGTCAGGGGCACGAGCAAGGTCAGCGCCAGCCATAGGCCGAAGCTGAACCAGGCGGCGTCGCCGAGGGTGCGGGGCACTAGCTCTCCTCTTGCGGGCCGGCGTCCCAGGCCGGCTGGCTGAGGGTCTCGCGATCGACCGATTCCTGCAACGCCTTCTCCAACAGCTCGCGGCGCGCCAGGCGCCCGTTCTCGTAGTAGGAGCGGGTGTCGATCAGGCCGTCGCCGTCCTGGTCCTCGTCACGCTGGACGATGCGCTCGCTGCCGTCGTAGAGCGTGACCCGGTCGACCCGTCCGTCGCCGTCCTGGTCCTCGCGCTCACGCACGAGCCGCCCCTGCTCGTAGAAGGCCATGCGGTTGCGGAAGCCGTCGCCGTTCAGGTCCTGCTCCTCGCGGGTGATCTGGCCGTCGCGGTAGAAGGTCCAGGTATCGAGGAAGCCGTCGTGATCGGTGTCGCGCCGCTGGCGCGCGATCTTGCCGTCGCGGTACTCGACCCAGGTGTCCAGGCGCCCGTCGAGGTTGGCGTCCTCTTCCTGGCTCTGCTCGAGCCCGGTGCGCGGGTCGTAGTAGATGGTGCGGTCGGGAGCCGAGTCGCCATCCTCGTCGAACAGCTCGCGCACCTTCTGGCCCGCGTGGCGGTAGACCCAGTGGTCGGGTCGCCCGTCGCCGTTGCGGTCGGAGACCTGGTCGGCCACGCCCCCCGCCCGCGGTGCCGGCTCGTGCGACTCGGCCCGCACACCGGCGAGATCTTCGGGCCGGGTCTTCGGCGGGATCTTCGCCTGAAGCATGGCGAGCTCGTCGGCGATCGAGAAGCTGCGACCCGTCGGTGCGACAGACGCATGCTGCGTGCCCGTCTCGCCCACCTGCGGCGGCACGGGGATCGGCAGCGGGATCGGCGGCGCCACGTTGCCCTGGCGCCGGGTCAGCTCGCGCTCGAGCTCATCGATGCGCGCGGTCTCGGCGGCATGATGCGGATCGAGGGGAGCCGGCGGGGGTGCAGGCTGGGCGGTCGGGGTGCCCGCGGGATCGGCGGTGCCCTGGGCCGTGCTCGTCCCCGGCGTGCTCGAGCTGCGCTGGCGGATGTGCTCGCCCGCCTTGTTCGCCAGCGCGCCCGCGGCCGCGACCGGTGCGCCGACGGCCGCGCCGGCCACGGGACCGGCGGCCTTCTCGGCGCTCTTCTTCATGGCCTCGCCCAGCGGCTCGGAGCTCTGCATGCGCTGGGACGAGCCCTGGCTCCGGGCTCCGCCCACCCAGGTCACGTTGCCCGCGCTGGGCCCGGACCCGTTGGGACCGGGCATGGGCAGCTGCTGGCCCGGCATGATGACGGTGGCGCCGACCCCGAAGTCGGAGACGGGCGTGCGCTCGCGGCGGATGTCGCTGTTGCCCTTGGCGCAGCCCAGCGCGAGAGCGCAGCCGCCGACGATCACGACGTGGCGCAGGGCCGCCCGGCGAGGATTCTTCGCTGCCATGGTTCACCTCCCACAGAGACCCGTCGAGAAACACGGGTCCAGGCAGGGAGATGCAAGAACCGTGCACCCCACACGGCAGAGCGCGTGCAGGACCGGTACGCCGTGCGATGGCGCCCCGTTGGCCGCCTCGGCTGCGCGTGGCCTGCCGGCGGGCGATGTGACGCGCCCGCTCGGGAAGGGAAGTGGATTGCCCAGCCTGGGCATCTGGAGACAAGGGCGCTCACGGGGCCGCCTGATTGGCGGTGACACGAGCGACGAGCTGATCCGACGGGGGGCAGCGGAGTTGTAGCTCTAAAGCTACTCTTCGTCGGTGCCGAAAGAGGTCGAGGTTCGGATCTATGCCCGCCCGGACGGCGCCGAGCCCTACGTCGCGTGGGAAAGGAAACTCAGAGACCGGGCGGCGCGGGCCAGGATCCGGGCACGGATCGGTCGGCTTCGCCTCGGCAACTTCGGCGACTCGAAGCGGGTCGGCGAGGTGTTCGAGCTGCGGATCCACGTCGGGCCCGGCTACCGAGTCTACTTCGGGCGAGAAGGCGATACCGTCGTGATCCTGCTCTGTGGCGGAGACAAGCGATCGCAGGCGAAAGACATCGAGCGCGCCGACGCGTACTGGCGCGACTATCGGAGTCAACAGCATGGCAAGAACTAGGAACTACCAAGAGCATCTGGACGAAGCGCTCAAGGACGACGCGGAAGCGGTCGCCTACCTCAACGCCGCGCTCGGAGAAGAGGACTCGGAGGTCTTCCTCCTCGCGCTCCGCGACGTAGCTCGCGCACGCGAGGGCGGACTGGCGGGCCTGGCAGAGACCGCCCAGCTCAATCGGGAGCACCTCTACCGCATGCTGTCCGAGGACGGGAACCCCGAGCTGCGTAGCTTGGAAGCCCTTCTCGGCGCGCTGGGGTTTCGTCTGAGCGTCGAGCTCAAGGCAGCGGGCTGAGACCAACAAGGCGTCGCTCTATGGCCTGGATCTTCATCGGCTTGCTCTTTGGGGGGCCACTGAGGGGCGGCCCGGCGCGGTCGCGCGAGAACAGGCGACTCGTCGGCCTCCCCGTCTGCCCCGGGCAAGGGTGGCCTGTCCGTGCGCTAGCTTCGTGCCGAGCCGGCCCACGGGAGAACGCCATGAACTACCGAGCGATCGTCGTCTTGGGCCTCGCCTTGACCCAGACGAGCTGCATGACCGCCGTGGCCGCCTTCCAGCCCGAGGACATCGGCGGCCAGACCATCGTCATCACGACCACCGATGAGGACGGGACCTCGTACGACCGGGTGCTGTCGCCGATCGACGACGACGGCACGCTCTTCGTCTCCGCGAACCACTGGCCGCGCGCGTGGTACCGGCGGGCTCTCGAGAATCCCGAGGTTCGCGTGACCCGTGGCGACGAGACGGTCGACTACACAGCCGTCCCGGTCAGCGAGGACGAGCGCGACCGCCTGCTCGACAAGCCGGGCTTCCCCGCGCTGGCCTACGTCTTCACGGGCTTCGCCCCGCGGCAGTTCCTGCGGTTGGATCCGCGCTAGGGGCGCAGGCTCGCCAACCGGGTACCAGCGAGATCGGAGGGGCTCCGGTTGCAGGCGCTCAGTAGCACCCGGAAGAGCCGGAGGCGTTGCAGTAGCTCGCCGTGTCGTTGTTGTTCCCGTCGTTGGTCTCGGCGAGTTGCTGGGCCGGGTCCGCCTTGGCGCTGATCTGGTAGTAGCAGGGGCTGGCGGTCCAGCTGCCGGAGGACGGCTTCAGCTGGATCTGCACCTGGCCTCCGGCGGGAATCGGGCCCTGGGTCTTCTGGGTCCAGCTGGCGGGGATCTGGGTCACGAGCTTGCCGGCCTCGCACGCGCCTTTGATCGCGGCGGTGACCTGGAAGGGCTTCGCCTCGCCCGCTCCGAGATTGCGGATCCGGACCCAGGCGACGCCCGCAGGCGAGGTCGGCGGCACGACCTCCAGCGCAAGGTCGGGAAGCAGCATCTTCATCACCTTCTTGGAGTCCAGGACCGTCGCGTTGCCGCGAACCTTCGCCTTCTTCTTCACTCCCTGGACCGCCGGATTCGCCACCGGCGAGGGGGTCTTCTGCTGCACGGAAGGCGTCGTCGCCGTGCGCTCGGAGAGCGCCGGCGCGGCGAGCAGGCTGGCAAGGAAGAGGGCGGGGACGAGGCGCAGGTAGGACATGGGTTCTCCTTCCAAGGTTCTCTGGGATGGTCGTGGCTCGGACCATGCGGGTTCAACCTATCTTGAATCTGCCCTGCGGGGCGCGGGTTTCGGTGGGACCCTGGGTGCCCGGAAGAAGCGGACTAGGAAGTGGCGGCACGCAGGTCGTCATGCTCAAAGGCTGAGGCCATGCGGTCGACTTCGGTCTTGCTCGCGCCCAGCGTCGAAGCGGCCTCCCGCCATCCCGAGACCGCCTTTCCCACCTCCCGGGCGATGGCCCGGGCCTCTTCCTCAGCGAGCCGGAAGTGCTCCGCAACGCTCAGGGCCAGGTCGAGGGAGGCAGTGCCGTCGTCGTAGTCGATGGTTGTGGTGAGAATGCGGGGCTTGATGTCCACCGGGACCGGATTGAGGTCGTAGGCCGGGGCCAGGCGCCATCCGTCAGGCCCAGCATGCAGAAAGCCATGGTTTCTGAGGTGGTCGTCCGTGTTGGAGATCAGAATGGAGAAGACGATCCGCCGCCAGAGCTCCGCTGCGTCTTCGGTGAGCGCCGCACCATGCTGCCGGAGAGCGTCCACGAACTCCAGGTAGCTTCGGGTCTCCCGGTCCTCGGCGCCGAGCATGCTCAGGGCCGAGAGAAACGGGATGCGGTTTCCCTCGCTTCGATCGAAGCGATGCAGAAGCAGGACGGGTTTCCCCGCGGCTTCTTCGAGCCTCCATTCGGGCGTCGTGATCCCGGCCTTTGCGGCAAGGGAGAGAGCGACGGCTTCCCAGAGAACCGTGCTGGTTTCGTCCTCCTTGTGGGGGAACTTGGCGATCGCGAGTCGCCCATCCCGGTCTCTGACCGAGGCCTTGGGCCGGGCTCCGCCAAGCGACGAGCCTGGGGCGAGAAGAAGGCGCAGGTCTTCGTCGCTCTCTTCGTCAGTTCCCACGCGTTCGGCGGCTGACAGCAGGCCAGGCAGGGAGATCAGCAGCGGGATTGCGTGATCCTCGGGCGCAGCGAGAAAGGGTCCGCCTTCTTCCATGGAGAAACGAAGCGCGCCCTGGCGGGCTTCGTCATTCACACCGAGCAGATAGTCGATCTCTGCCAGGCTCCGAGGGGTCTCCTTGGCATCCTGAGCCCGCCGCCGTTCGGCGCGCTGCATCAGGACCCGGCCCCAGCGGTCGGGGGCGGAGTCGCCGATCGCGCCAAAGAGCGCCTTGTCGGTATGGAAGGCGCCCCGGCCCGCGATCAGGGCGGGCTCGAGCGAGAAGTGCGAGGGGTCGCCGAGCCAGGCCGGGTCGTATTCGAAGCTGGCGGAGTCGCGGCCTCTCCGGGAGCGGGCCCACAGGCGGCCCGCGAGCCGGGGGCTGCCGTCGGTATGGAGATGGACGAAGACTTCGCGGTCCATCAGTCGCTGCCCTTCGGACCGGGCTTTCGGCGCGGGTGCCGAACCCGCTGCGGGAGCCGCTCCTCTTCGAGAGCCAGACCGAGCTCGTCTGATTTCACATCGGCGAGCTCGCCCAGACGCTCTGCCATACCCAGGACGAAGAGAACGCGGGCGTAGGCGCCCATGGACACGCCCGGATCGCCCCTCTCGACCTTGGATAGCGTGGGACGGCTGGTCGAGGCTCTTTCGGCCATGATCGCCGCCGAGATACGCCTCCGGCGTCGGGCGTCCCGGATATCCTCTCCGAGCTTCCTCAGGGCCCGTTTGACGGGCAGGGGCGCGATGGCGTCTTCTTTTCTCATTTGACTTTACGATAACTAATATTTCCACTAATCGGATTAGTGGAAAATAATCTTTATCTTATAGTCAGAAAGCTCTCGCCTGTCCACGAGGTGGGCTACGCGGCGCTCGAGGACGGGTTGCGCTGGCTGGGGGGCCATGACCGGTCGGCGCGCTCCGCTCGCGTGTTGGGTCGACTCGGATCACGTCGCGGGGCGCTCTCGCGTAGTCGAAACGTCGAGGCTGACCCACTACCTCGGCGACGGTTCAAATGTTTTCGCGCTGCTGACCTGACGCCGAACAAGATCGGTCCGTGTCTCGACTGGCTCCGGCGGACCTAGGCGCTGCCGGCCTCATTGTCGTCCCGCCCGCCTCCGCCGACCCGATCGATCAGCAGCGTGGCGCCCAAGCCTGCGAGCACCAACGCCAGCGCGCCGCCCACCTGGCCGCCGGTCGGGTCGAAGCGCATGACGCGATAGTCCTCGGGGTCCACCTCGGCGAGCTCGGCCGCGGTGAGCACACGCCCCTTCAGCAGGTCGCCCGCCTGCGGCGGCACGCCCTCCTGGAACGGCCACAGCCCGGCGACCGCGCCAACCAGCAAGCCCAGCAGCAGGCCGAGCGTCGGCTTCGGAAAGCTGGCCAGCAGCCAGCGCAGCAGGTTGCTGATGCCGACCACGCCGATCACCACGCCCACGCCGACCGGCACGCCCACCGCCAGCGACTCGAGCAGCAGGTCCATGTTGAAGCCACCGCTACCGAGCAGCGCCTGCTTGCCCTTGTCCACCGCGCCGAGGATCGGCAGGTACTGGCCGAGCAGCAGCAGCAGGTAGCCGCCCGAGATGCCCGGCAGGATCATCGCACCCGCGCCTGCCATCCCTGAGACGACCAGCAGGGCGGTCGAGGCCTCGGTGCCGGAGCCGCCGCTGTCGCCAAGGGCCATCGCCACCATGATGCCGAAGCCGACCGCGGCTCCGGCCCAGACCCCGGGCGTCGCCGGGCGCGCGAGCCGCCACACCAGTGGTACGCCACCAAGGGTGAGGCCGATGAACAGGCTGTACATGATCCAGCGCTGCTCGATCACCAGGCTGCGCGTTGCGCCCGCCAGCAGCAGGATCGCCAGGAACGCCGAGCCCACGATCACGCCCAGCAGGATCAGCGAGCGGCGCCTGAAGCGGAGCGTCGTCACCTCGGCGATGGCGGCGATGAAGCCCGGGTAGACCCCGGCCGCCAGCAGCATCGTCCCGCCCGAGATGCCGGGCACCAGGTTGGCCAGGCCCATCAGCGTGCCGCCCAGCACGCCGCGCAGGGCGAGGGGGGCAAGCGGCTCGGGGCTCACGGGGTCGACGTCGGGTTCGGCCATGGTGGCGGGCTACTCTAGCGACGTGTGCGGTCGATTCACCTTGAGCCGATCGGCGGCGGAGATCGCCGAGCACTTCGATCTGCCGGCCGTGCCCGAGCTGGCCCCGCGCTTCAACATCGCGCCCGGCCAGGACATCGCCGTCGTCCAGGCCGAAGCGCAGGCGGGCAGGGCGCTCGCCATGCGCCACTGGGGGCTCGTGCCCGGCTTTGCGCGCCGGGCCGACGAGCGGAAGCCCCCGATCAATGCCCGGCTGGAGACCGCCCACGAGAAGAAGACCTTCCGAGACGCCTTGCGCCGCCGGCGTTGCCTCGTGCCGGCCGACGGGTTCTACGAGTGGAAGGCCGAGGGCCCACGCAAGCTCCCCCACCACTTGGCGCTGGCCGGCGGCGGGCTGTTCGCCATGGCCGGTCTGTTCGAGGACTGGGAGGACGCGGACGGCAAGGTGCTGCGGAGCGTCGTGCTGCTGACCACCGAGGCGGAGGGGGATGCCGCCACGATCCACCACCGGATGCCCGTGATCCTGTCACCGGACCAGACGCGCCTGTGGCTCGATCCAGGCTGGGACGGGGCCGACGCCGCCCAGCAGCTGGTGCCCGATGTGGCGCGGGGGCTGCGTGCGAGCCCCGTGGGCAAGCGGGTGAACGACGTCCGCAACGATGATCCGGCCTGTCTGGAGATGGAGCGGCTGCCGCTGTTCGATTGAT
>JAJDAR010000295.1 GCA_029261775.1 Deltaproteobacteria bacterium
GCGGCGCTCACGCTCGCGAGCGGCCAGGCCTTCGCCCACGACCACCGCTCGACGGAGTCGGGTCACCCGCTGCGGATCATCGCCTACGTCGTGCACCCGATCGGCGTGATCCTCGACACCCTGATCCTGCGGCCGATCCATTGGCTCGGCTCCCACGAGCCCCTCGAGACGCTCTTCGGCCACGAAGAGGACGAGTAGGGCCCCACCCCCGCGGCTCCGCCCGGAAACGGGGCCCTGAGGCCCCGCCCGCGGCTTCACCGGGCTCTCATCTCCGCTGTTGCCCGTGTTCTCCCCCTGGGTATGATCCTTGCAATGTCACAGGGCCCGGGTCGGAATCGAACGGGGGCCGATGGGGGGGAAGCTGCCGGGCAGCGCCGCCGCCCCGGCTCGGAAGCGACGCAAGGCTGCGGCGCGCGCGCCCGCTCGTCCCTTCCGTTTGCGCGCGCTTTGTGCGGCGCTCGCCGTCATGGCGCCGCGGCTGGCACGCTGCTCTGGCTGCTCGTCGCCATGCTCCCGGTCGGCGCCGCCGCCGCGGACGGGGCCGAGGCGGGTGAGCGCGTGCTCGACCTCGGCGGCATGACCTACGTCTCGAGCCACGGCAAGTTCAACGAGGTCGTGCTCGATGCCGAGACGGCCAAGA
Source organism: Deltaproteobacteria bacterium (assembly GCA_029261775.1). GTDB lineage: Bacteria > Myxococcota_A > UBA9160 > UBA9160 > UBA6930. Next base: position 641 of record JAJDAR010000295.1, read on the forward strand.
TCGAGCCCGACGCCGACCTGGCCCACCTGCTCGACGTGCATGCGATCCTCGCCTCCGCGGTCGCCGGAGTGCGCGGGCGCGGCGGCCTCGACATGACCTGTGAGCGCGGCACCATCGACCTCGATACGGGGGACTTCATCGCCGAGGGCGACGTCCGCGGAACGACGGGCGATGGCCGGCGCTTCCGCACCGAGAAGCTGCGCTACGACCACGCCAAGGGCGTCGTCACGACGCAGTCTCCGGTCTCGATCCGCGACCGCGCCGGGACGTACCGGGGCGGGGGCTTTCGCTATTGGATTCGTGAGAACCGCTTCCAGCTTTCGCAGGGCGCCAGCGTGGTGGCGCAATGAAGGACGGGTATCGCATGCACGGCACCGGCACTTGGGCTCTGTTGATCCTGTGGGTGGGGAGCCTCGCGGCTCCCGGCTTCACCGAACCCGCGGTCGACGCGGCGCTCGTCGGGGGGAACCGGACGGTCGGCGTGGCCGCCTTCGAGCGGGTCGCGGCTCGCGGCCAGGTGGTGCCCGACGTCTCGGCGCGCCTGGCAGAGCGGCTCGGCACGCGAGGCCTCGACAAGGTGGTGGGCCCCGGCGAGCTGGGAGCGACCGCGTCGGCCAAGCCCGCGCCCGAGGAGGTCTCGACCTGGGCCCGGGACGCCGGCGTCGGTGCGGTGGTCTTCGGTCGCACGACCCGCCTCGGCCGTTCGCTCTCGGTGGACGCCCGGCTCTACGATGCCAACGGCGCCATGCTCGGTGGCCCGCTCGTCGAGGAAGTCACCCGCGTGGAGGACTTGCCGAAGGCGATCGAGGCCCTGGCCGACCAGGTCGTGGAGCGGGTCGGCGACGGCAGCGCGACCCCGCGTGTCGCCAGTCGCGGTCCGGCCGGTGCGGCGGCCCCTGCGGCCCCCGCTCCGGCGCCCAAGAAGGCAGGGCGGTACGACGAGAACTCGCCGATCTCCATCAAGGCCGACCAGCTGGAGTCGTTGAACGAGGGCGACATCCGCAAGTTCCTCTTCCGCGGCAACGTGCGCGCCGTGCAGGACGATCTGATCGTGACCTCCGATCGCATGGAGGCGACCTATCCGCCCGGCCGCAGCTCGCCGGACAAGATGGTCGCGACCGGCCACGTGACCCTGGAGCAGACGGATCGGATCGCCCACTGCCGCAAGGCCATCTTCTATCGGAGCGAGCAGCGCGTCGTCTGCACCGGCACCCTCGCGGAGCTCGAGCAGGACTGCGACCGCGTCCGGGGGGAGACGATCACCTTCCATCTCGACACCGAGGTGATGCACGTCAGCGGCGCGGCCGACGTGCGGCTGCGGCCGGACGATCCCAAGTGCGCGGCGGCCGACGCGACCGCTGCCGCGGGCGCGGGAGCCGGCCAGTGACCGATGTGCAGATCACGACCCAGGGCCTGACCAAGCGCTACGGCGACCGCAACGTCGTGGATGGGCTCGACCTCGAGGTGCACCCCGGCGAGATCGTCGGGTTGCTCGGCCCGAACGGGGCCGGCAAGACGACGACCTTCAACATGGTCGTCGGCGGCATCCGGCCCACGGCGGGCCGGGTGTTCCTGGGCAGTCAGGACGTGACCGATCTGCCCATGTTTCAACGGGCTCGGCTCGGCGTGGTGTATTTGCCCCAGGAGGCCTCGATCTTTCGCAAGCTGAGTGTCGCCGACAACGTCAATGCCATCCTCGAGACCGTGGAGCCCGATGCCCACCGTCGCCGCGAACGGCTGGAAGCCCTTCTGGGCGAGCTCGGAATTGCCGATAAGGCCAACCAGCGCGCGGATTCCCTTTCCGGTGGCGAACGTCGCCGGGTCGAGATCTCCCGGGCGCTGGTCCTGGATCCAAAATTCCTGCTGCTCGACGAGCCGTTCACCGGGATCGACCCGATCGCGGTGATCGACATCCAGAAGATCATCGAGCAGCTCAAGCACCGGGGAATCGGCGTCGTGATCACCGAGCACAAGGTTCGCGAGACCCTCGAGATCTGCGATCGCGCGTACATCATCAAGGACGGGCGGATCATCCGACACGGCAAGCCCGAGGAGATCGCGGCCGACCCGGAAGTGCGCGAGATCTACCTCGGCGAGAACTTCCAGCTCGGCTAGCGCCGGCCGGTCCGAGAGACGCTGAACGATGGCGATCGAGCTCAAGCAGCAGCTGAAGCTTTCCCAGCAGCTGGTCATGACTCCGCAGCTGCAGCAGGCGATCAAGCTGCTGCAGCTCTCTCGCCTCGAGCTGGAGCAGACGGTCCAGCAGGAGATCCAGGAGAATCCCGTTCTCGAGGTGATCGAGATCGAGGAGGAGCTTCCCAGCGAGCTGTCGCGGGAGCAGGAGGGAGCGGATTCGGAGTCGGCGGAAGCCAGCGGCGACCGGGCCGACTCGCGCGAGGCCTCCGACGCCGACAAGATCGGGGACCTCGACTGGCAGAACTACATGGACGCGTATCCCCAGACCGGGATGAGCGTCATTCGGGACGACGACGACCGGCGCGGCATCGAGGCGACGCTGACGCGCCGCGAGACGCTGCAGGATCACCTGGAGTGGCAGATCGGCCTCTCCGATCTGGACGACGAGCACAAGAGCGCCGCCAGCTGGATCCTCGGCAACCTCGACGACAACGGCTTCCTGCGCGCGACGATCGAGGAGATGGCCCGGCAGTCCGGCCTGGAGGAGGAGCTGATCGAGCGCACCCTGATGCGGGTGCAGCAGCTCGATCCCTCGGGTGTCGCCTCGCGCGATCTGCGCGAGTGCCTGCTGAACCAGCTCGCTCCCAACGGGATCAAGGACCCCTTGGTGCGCACGCTGATCGACCAGTACCTGGACGCCCTCCAGAAGCGCGACTTCCGACGCATCTCCCGCGAGCTCGGCCTCTCGATCGAGGCCGTGGCGGCCGGTGCCAACATCGTCGCGCAGCTCGAGCCGCGCCCGGGGCGAGCCTTCGGTGGCGACGAGCCGATCTACATCACGCCGGACATCTACGTCTACAAGGTGGCCGAGGAGTTCCACATCGTCCTCAACGAGGACGGGCTGCCCAAGCTCAAGATCAACAGCCTCTACCGGGACGTGCTCGCGAAGGACCGCAGCGTCGCGAAGGACACCCGCGAGTACGTGCAGGAGAAGGTCCGCTCCGCCATGTGGCTGATCAAGTCGATCCACCAGCGCCAGCGCACGATCTACAAGGTGATGGAGAGCATCATCCGCTACCAGCGGGAGTTCTTCGAGCGCGGCATCGCGTACCTGCGGCCGCTCAACCTGCGCGACGTGGCGGATGACATCGGCATGCATGAGTCCACGGTGAGCCGTGTGACGACGAACAAGTACGCGCACACCCCGCAGGGCATCTTCGAGCTGAAGTACTTCTTCAACTCGAGCATCAACCGCGTGCAAGGCGACGCGATCGCCAGCGAGAGCGTGAAGGAGAAGATCCGCAAGATCATCTCCAACGAGGACACGCGTCGTCCGCTCTCGGATCAGCGGATCGCAGAGATGCTCAAGACGGCGAACATCGACATCGCGCGGCGCACCGTCACGAAGTACCGCGAGGCCATGAACATCCTGTCCTCGACGCGGCGCCGACAGGTTGGCTAGGTTCGGTCGGCCGCCGTCCGTCCGGTGGGCCGGGCCGGGTCGTCCCCGGTCGAGCCGCCGGGCCGACGTCGATCCGCCCGAGGGAGAGGCCTCATGAAGATCATGGACATCCTGGTCAAGGACGCCGTGATCCTGGACATCAAGTCGCAGGAGAAGCCCGCCGTGCTCGACGAGCTGGCGAGCAAGCTCGCTGCCGCCGAGCCGGAGCTCGACGCCGAGCGCCTGCTCCGCGTGCTCACCGAGCGGGAGAGCCTGCAGAGCACCGGCATCGGGGACGGTGTCGCCATTCCCCACGGCAAGATGGAGGGCCTGCCCCGGCTGGTGGCCTCCTTCGCCCGCAGCACGTCCGGGGTGGACTTCGATTCGATCGACGGCCAGAAGACCCATCTGTTCTTCCTGCTGGTGGTTCCCGAGCACTCGGGCGGCCAGCACCTGAAGGCCCTGGCCCGGATCTCGCGCTTCTTTCGCGATGCCTCGTTCCGCAAGGCCCTCGAGGAGGCCACGAGCGAGGCCGACGTCTTCCGGGCCATCGAAGAAGAAGACGCCAAGTTCTGAGCGGCGGGTGCGGGCCGACCGGAGGGATGCCCTTCGGCCGCAGGTCCGGGCCGGCCGGAGGTGCCCCCGTTGCGGATCCACGGTGCCCTGGTTCAGGTGCTCGGCGTGGGCATCCTGGTCCGCGGTCCGAGCGGCGTGGGCAAGAGCGAGACCGCCCTCGAGCTGGTCACCCGCGGCCATCGCCTCGTGGCGGACGACGTCGTGGAGCTCGAGATCCAGTCGGGCGGTCGCCTCGAGGGCAGCGCCCCGGAGCTGATCCGGCACCACATGGAGATCCGCGGCATCGGCCTGGTCTACGTGCCCGAGCTGTACGGCGAGATGGCCGTGCTCGATCGTTGTCGGGTGGAGCTCGTCTGCCGACTCGAGCACTGGGACGAGGGCGCCGAGTACGACCGTACTGGCCTCGATCGCCCGACCGAGGAGGTCGCGGGCCTGGAGCTCCCCGCTCTGGTGCTGCCCGTTCGCCCCTCCGGCAACATGGCGACCCTCGTCGAGCTGGCTGCGCGCGATCATCTGCAGCGCGGCCTCCACGGCAGCGCCGCGGCCCGCCTGGAGCAGCGTTTCAAGGCCCAGGGGTCATGAGCGCCGTCCGCGACGCCGAAAGAGGGCGATCATGACCCGTGAGGCGCATAGCGCCGCCGATCAGCGCATCATCTTCGTGAGCGGCATCTCGGGCAGCGGCAAGACGACCGCCATGGCGGCGCTCGAGGACCTCGCCTTCTACTGCGCGGACAACCTGCCGGCCGTCCTGACCCCGCAGTTCCTCGATCTGTGCGCCAAGGCGACGCCCGCCATCACCAAGGTGGCCCTCGCGCTGGATGCGCGCGAGGCGGACTTCTTGCGGGGGATTCCCGCGGTCGTCGAGGACCTGCGTCGCTCGGGCGCCGCCGTCTCGCTGATCTTCCTCGACTGCGCCGACGAGATCCTGGTCAACCGCTATCGGGAGACCCGTCGGGTGCACCCGCTGGCGCCGGACGGCTCGATCCAGCAGGGCATCGAGACCGAGCGACGCCTGCTGTCCGAGGTCGCGGCGCTGGCCGACCTGCGCATCGATACCAGCGACCTCAACGTGCACCAGCTGCGCGAGACGGTGATCCGCTCGGTCTCGGGAGACACCCGCCAGACCGTGGTCAACCTGCTCTCGTTCGGGTTCCGGTACGGGGTGCCGAACGCCGCGGACCTGGTCTTCGACGTGCGCTTCCTGCCCAACCCCCACTTCGAGCCCGAGCTGCGCCCGGGCACCGGGATGGACGAAGAGGTGGCGCGCTTCGTGCTCGAGCACGATCGTTCCAAGACCCTTTTGGCGCATCTGCAGGACCTGATGGGATTCCTGCTGCCGTGCTACGACGAGGAAGGCAAGGCGTATCTGACCGTGGGCATCGGCTGCACGGGAGGAAGGCATCGCTCGGTGGCGATCGCCCTGCAGCTCGCCCGCTGGCTCGAAGAGACGGGCCGGGACGTGAACCTGAGCCACCGAGACGTGGAGAAAGGCCCGTGACCCTGAAGATCGGAGTGCTGATCGTCTCCCACTACCGGCTCGGCGAGGAGATGCTGCAGGCGTTGCGGCTGATCGTGCCCGAGCCGCCGCCCTTCCGGGCCCTGGGCATCGAGCCCAAGCAGACCGTCGATGAGATGCGGGCCGCCATCGCCGCCGAGATCGAGACCCTCGAGAAGGGCGACGGCGTGATGATCCTGACGGACATGTTCGGCGGCACGCCCTCGAACATGAGCCTGCCCTTCCTCGACGAGCACCGCATCGAGGTGGTCACCGGCGTCAACCTGCCGATGCTGATCAAGCTGGCGACGCTCACCGAGGAGCCTCCGCTCGAAGAGCTGGCGGGACTGATCCGCGAGTACGGCCAGCGCAACATCAAGGTGGCGAGCGAGCTGCTGCCGGACCGGAAGCGATGAGAGCGG
>JAJDAR010000296.1 GCA_029261775.1 Deltaproteobacteria bacterium
GCGCCACATCTCCGAGCGCGCGGAGCTCGGTGAGCGCCGCGAGGCGATCCTGGCGGTGACGATCCCCGAGCGGCCCGGCAGCTTCCGCGAGCTGTGCGCTGCGCTGCGCGAGGCCAACGTCACCGAGTTCAACTACCGGTACTCGAGCGGCGCAGAGGCCCACGTCTTCGTCGGTTTGCAGCTCGGAGGCCGCACCCGGCAGGCGTTGACCGCCGGGCTGGCCGCACAGGGCTACGAAGTGCTGGACATGACCGACAACGAGATGGCCCTGCTGCACACGCGCTTCATGGTCGGAGGCCGCGCGCCGGAGCTGGCCGACGAGCGGCTGCTGCGCTTCGAGTTCCCCGAGCGTCCGGGCGCTCTGTCGCGGTTCCTGGATCTGATGGATCCGCGCTGGAACCTCTCGCTGTTCCACTATCGCAATCACGGCTCCGCGGTGGGCCGCGTTCTGGCGGGCATCCAGGTGCCGCGCGAGGACGCCGACGCCTTCCGGCGCTACCTCGCCGAGCTGGGATACCCGTGGACCGAGGAGACGGCGAATCCGGCCTACCGGCTCTTCCTGCACTGAGCGCGGCCCGGGTCGAGGGCCCGTGCTTTACGCAGACTTTACGGTGAGCCTCCGGGTCGGCCGGTAGTCTCGATCCATGGCCGATCCCCGCCTGCTGCAGATCCTCGTGCTCTCGAGCCTCGCCCTCTACGGGGCGTTCGGTCTCGAGCTCGAGATCCGCCCGTTCCATGCGGCCGTGACCGTGGTCGTGGCCCTGTTGACCGAGGCGGCTGGCAGGCGCCTGCGCGGCGAGGCTTTCGATCCGCGCAGCCCGCTGATCACGGCGCTGTCCCTGACCTTGCTGCTTCGCACCGCCAGCCCGGGGGTCGCGGCTCTCGGGGCCCTCTTCGCGGTGGGCAGCAAGTTCCTGATCCGTGCTCGCGGAGGCCACGTCTTCAACCCGGCGAACTTCGCGCTCGTCGCGCTGCTGCTGACGACCGACCGCGCCTGGGTCTCCTCCGGGCAATGGGGGCACGTGGCGCTGCTCTCCCTGCTTCTGGTCGGGGCAGGGCAGCTCGTGATCCAGCGTGCGCAGCGCGGCGACGTCACCTGGACGTTCCTCGCGACCTGGTCGGCGCTGCTGCTGGCGCGCGCGGCCTGGCTCGGCGATCCGCTCGCGATCCCGTGGCACCAGCTCCAGAACGGCGCGTTGCTGGTGTTCGCATTCTTCATGATCTCGGACCCGCGGACGACACCGCGCTCGCGCGCCGGCCGCAGCGTGTTCGCCGTCGCGGTGGCCGTCGCCGGGTTCGTCCTGGTCTACGGCCACTACGAGCCGAACGGTCTGCTCTTTGCCCTGGCGGGCACGGCCCCGCTGGTCCCGCTTCTCGACCGCTGGCTTCCGGGCCCGGTCTACCTCTGGAACCGAACGACGGAGACCCACCATGCGACGCATCCTGCCCGTTTCTCTCCTGCTGCTCCTGGCCTTCGCTGAGTCCGCAGCGGCCTTCTGCGGCTTCTACGTCGCGAAGGCCGACACCAAGCTCTGGAACCAGGCCTCCCAGGTCGTCCTCGTCCGCGATGGCGACCGCACGGTGCTGACCATGGCGAACGACTTCAAGGGCGATCCGAAGGAGTTCGCCGTCGTCATCCCGGTGCCCACCTTCCTCGAGCGCGAGCAGATCCACGTCGGGGAGAAGGCCGTGATCGATCACCTGGACGCCTACACGTCGCCGAGGCTCGTGGAGTACTTCGACGGCGACCCGTGCCGACAGATGGTGATGCGCATGAACAAGATGGCCGCCCCCGCGGCGGAAGGTCTCGCTGCTGGAGCCAGGGACGATCGAGCCCGCGCCCTCGGGGTCACCATCGAGGCCTCCTACACCGTCGGCGAGTACGACATCCTGATCCTCTCCGCCGAGGAGAGCGCGGGACTCGAAACCTGGCTCCTGGAGAGCGGCTACAAGCTGCCCAAGGGCGCCGGGCCGGTACTCGGAAGCTACCTGAAGCAAGGCATGCGCTTCTTCGTCGCCAAGGTGAATCTCGAAGAGCAGGCCAAGGGCGGCTACCAGACGCTGCGCCCGCTGCAGGTGGCCTACGAGTCGAAGAAGTTCATGCTGCCGATCCGCCTCGGCACCTTGAACGCGGAGGGAGCGCAGGAGCTCTTCGTCTACACACTCACCCGCAGCGGCCGCGTCGAGACGACGAACTACCGGACCGTCAAGCTGCCCACCGGCATGGATCTTCCCGTCGCGACCAAGGAGCGCTTCGGAGAGTTCTACAAAGCGATGTTCGGCGAGCAGACGCGTCGCGAGAACGGCGAGGTCGTCTTCATGGAGTACGCCTGGGACATGAACTGGTGCGACCCGTGTGCCGCCGATCCGCTCTCGGAGGAGGAGCTGCGCAAGCTCGGCGTCTTCTGGGTGGCGGACGGCGAACCCGGTCCGAGCACGGGCATCATGCCGCGGCCGGGACCCAAGTCCGGCGCACGCGACGTCTTCGTGACCCGGCTCCACGTCCGCTACGACCGGGACCACTTCCCTGAGGATCTGCGCTTCCAGGAGACCGGAGATCGCTCCAACTTCCAGGGGCGCTACGTGCTGCGCCACGCCTGGAACGGGACGAGCACGTGCTCGCAGGCGGACGCCTATCGGAGGACGCTCCCCGAACGCTTCGACAAGGAGGCGCAGACCCTGGCTTCGCTGACCGGATGGGACATCTCGGACATCCGTCGCTGGAGCGGTGTACCCGAGCCGGCCGAGCCTGGGGAGCCGCAGACGGCCGTGCCCTGGTGGAAGCGCCTCTGGAACGAGAAGTGACGATCGTCACACGAAGCCCGGATCTCCTCTGCGATGCTGCGGACGGGCCCACGACGGAAGGGTCGTTTCCCTCCCCCCGGTGACCGGCCCCAATCCAAGGAGATCCGATGAACCGTTCCCTTCGAATGCTCGGCCTGACCGCCGCCCTCGCCGCCTTCCTCGCGCTGCCCCTGATGGCGGGCGCAGCCCACCATGAAGAGGGCGAGAAGGCGCCGGCCAACCCGTGCGCGGAGAATCCCTGCGCGGAGAATCCCTGTGGCGAGGAGAAGCCCGCCAACCCGTGCGGCGAGGAGAAGCCCGCCAATCCCTGCGGCGACGAGTAGAGCCGGACCCGAGAAACGGCCGAGGCGACCAGCCTCGGAGGTGGCGCAAGCTGATGCTTGCGCCACCTGCCGTTTCTAGGCGCGGAGCTCTTCCAGATACGCCTTCCGCTCGTCTTCGTTCGCGTAGGGGAACGTGCAGAAGACACGGTCGACCGTGCCGCCGAAGCGCTCCTTCAGCGCCGCAGCCACCCGGTGCGGCTCGGCGACCACCGCGAACTCCTCGAGGATCTCGTCGGTGATGCGCGTGCCCATCTCTTCCCACTCGCCCCGCTTGGACAGGGTGTTGAGCTCGGTCTGCAGCTCGCCCCAGCCGTGCACGTCGAGCACCCGGCGGTAGGCCGGGGTCGAGCCGTAGAAGGCGATCTGTCGGGTCACGCCCGTGCGCGTCTGCTCCCACGCCTTCTCGTCGTGTCCGGACACCACGAAGGCCGGGTAGCAGACCTCGAAGTCCTCGCGCTTGCGGCCGCCGGCGGCCAGACCGCGCTCCATGGCGGGGATCGTCTCCTCGGCGAGGTACTTCGGGGTGGTGAAGGCGTGCACGAGCAGGCCGTCGGCGACCTCACCGGCCGTCTCCGTCATCCTGGGGCCCACGGCCGCCAGCACCACCCGGGGCGGGCCGTACGGGTTGTTCGTGGGCGTGAACATCGGGGTCATCAGCGAGTGGGTGTAGTACTCGCCTCGGAACGAGAGCTTCTCGCCCTGGTACCAGCAGGCCCAGATCGCGCGCATCGCGAGGATGAACTCGCGCATGCGGGCCGCCGGGTGCGACCACTCCATGCTGAATCGCTTGACGATGTGGGGGGCGATCTGCGAGCCGAGACCCAGGATGAAGCGACCCTTGGAGTAGGCCTGGAGGTCGTTTCCGATGTTGGCGAGGAGCATCGGGTTGCGGGCGAAGGCGACCGCGATCGAGGTCATCAGCTCGATCCGCTCGGTGTGCTCGGCGGCGAGCAGCAGCGGGAAGAACGGGTCGTTCGCCGTCTCGGCCGTCACGGCGCCGTCGAATCCCTGGGCCTCCAGCTCGCGGGCCAGCCGCGGCACGTCGGCGAGATCCTGCGTCATCAGTCCGGCATCGATCTTCATGGAGCGTCTCCTCTTTCGGGGCCGGCAGGGTACCGCGCTTCGCAGCCGGGGTCCGCGGGACCCGGCCCCGATCGGCCCCGGCTGTTCTAGCCTTGCGCCATGAGCGCTCCCCTTTCCGGTCTGCGCGTCGTCGATCTCACCCGCTACCTGGCGGGACCCTTCTGCACCATGCTGCTCGCCGACTACGGGGCCGACGTCGTGAAGGTCGAGGCGCGGGAGGGCAGGGAGTTCCAGGGCCGGGGCGGCCGCGACAGCTACTTCTTCCTGTCGGCGAATCGCGGCAAGCGGTCGCTGACCCTCGATCTTCGCAAGGACGCGGGCCGGGATGTGCTGTTGCGGCTTCTCGAGGACGCCGACGTGCTGGTGGAGAACTTCCGGCCCGGCGTGATGGAGCGCCTGGGACTCGGTGCCGAGGAGCTCCTCGCGCGCTTTCCCCGGCTCGTCCTGTGCAGCATCTCGGGCTTTGGGCGTACCGGTCCCTATGCCGAGCGCCCCGGCTTCGACCAGATCGCCCAGGGGATGAGCGGCTTGATGAGCCTGACCGGCACCGAAGAGAGCGGCCCTACGCGGGCGGGGATCGCCATCTCCGATCTGCTCGGCGGGCTGTTCGCCGCGCACGGCATCCAGCTCGCGCTGCTCGCCCGGGAGCGCACGGGGCGCGGCCAGCAGGTGGACACCTCGCTCCTCGAGGCGACGCTCGGGGTGCTCACCTGGGGCGCCGGCATGTACTTCGAGAGCGGCGAGCATCCGGGGCCGGCCGGCCAGCATCATCCTCTCTCCTCTCCCTACGGACGCTTCCAGGCGCGCGACGGGTACCTGAACATCGCCGCCGGCAACGACGCGATGTGGAGCAAGCTCGCGGACGCCCTGGGTCACGCCGAATGGTGTGAGGATCCGCGCTTCGCGGACGCCCGCGGCCGCGTGAAACACCGGGTTGCGCTGACGACGGCGATCGACGCCGTGCTGGCAACGGCCCCGGTTGCGGAATGGGTCGAGCGGATCAACGCGGCGGGCGTGCCGTGTGGACCGGTCTTGACCCTCGACGAGGTGTTCCGCGATCCGCAGGTGCTCGCCCGCGACATGTTGCAGGAGCTGCCGCATCCCGGCGTCGGTGTCTTCCGGACCACGGGTCTCCCCGTGAAGCTCTCGGAGACTCCGGGCCGCATCGAGCGTCCCCCTCCGTTGCACGGTGAGCACAGCGAAGGTGTGCTCAGCGAAGCCGGCTACACGCTGGAAGCCATCGCCGCCCTGCGGCGCGAGGAAGTCATCTAGCCATCGGGTCACCGGGTCCGCCCGGGAAGGGAGAGAAGCTTGAAGGTCTTCGAGAACCGCGTGGCCGTCGTCACGGGCGGCGCGTCGGGCATGGGCCTGGCCATGGCGGCGCGCTTCGCTGCCGAGAAGATGAAGGTCGTGATCGCCGACGTGGAGGCGGAGGCATTGTCGCGGGCGGAGACGTCCTTGCGCGAGGGCGGCGCCGAGGTGCTCGCCGTCCAGACCGACGTCGCCTCCTGGCACCAGATGGATCGCCTCGCGTCGGCAACCCGGGATCGCTTCGGGGGAGCCCACGTGGTGTGCCTGAACGCCGGCGTCGTCACCGCCGGCCCGGCCGAGCAGCTCACCCTGGAGGACTGGCAGTGGGTCCTGGGCGTCAACCTCTGGGGCGTGATCCACGGCGTGAAAGCCTTCGTTCCCATGCTTCGTGAGCAGGAAGAGGGGCATCTCCTCGCCACCTCGTCGACCGCCGGCCTGATCGCGGCGCCCGCGATCGCTCCCTACAACGTCACGAAGTTCGGCGTCGTCGCCTTGATGGAGACCCTCCAGCGGGAGCTCGCCGCCGACAAGGCGCCGATCGGCGTCTCGGTGCTCTGCCCCGGCAACGTCGCCACCCGCATCACCGACTCCGGCCGCAACCGCCCCGAGACCCTCGCCGACCACGCCGACACCGAGGCCGGGCGACGCTTCGACACGGGCGCCGGCAAGCTGATCGCCGAGGGCCTCGACCCCGCGATCGTCGCCGACCAGGTGCTCGACGCCATCCGCCACGACCGCTTCTGGATCCTGACGCACCCGGAGTGGAAGGAGCTGCTGCGAGCGCGGATCGAGAGCCTGGTGGAAGAGGACCGGTTGCCGCGGCGGTACCCGTAGGGGGAAGGGCGCCTCGGGTCCGAGCGGTGTGCTGTCTCGGGCTTGGTTTGGGCTGTCGGGGGGGGGGCGCTCCCGGCCCGCGGCAGCACGCGCGGGGGCTGAGGCCGCGCAGGAGTCGGGACCGGTCGAGCTGAAGCTGGTGCTCGAGGATTCCTGCACTGAAGAGCAGTTCTTGCTTGACTCGAGACAAACATCGCCCGTATTCGAAATGAATCATGCCCGAGCAGCTCACGTTCGAGGATCACCGGAAGCGCACGGGTCGCGGGGGTCCGCGAGAAGGTGCAGGACGGCCGCCCATCAAGGGGCCGAAGAAGGCCCCCCACCGCGCACGCACGAGGCTGCCCGCAGGATCCGTCGTCCACGTGACGATGCGGGTTCGCCGGGACGTGCCGCGCCTGCGCAGCACGAAGATGATCCGCGAGCTCCGGAAGACCTGGGCCGCGGGATGCGAGCGCGGGAGCTTCCGGCTCGTGCACTTCAGTCTGCAGCAGAACCATGCGCACTTGATCGTCGAGGCACGGGACAAGACGGCCCTGGCGAGCGGAATGAAGAGCCTCGGCGCCCGCTTTGCGCGAGCCGTCAACCGGGTACACCGCAGGAAGGGTCCCGTCCTCGCGGAGCGCTTCCACCACCGTGTCCTCCACACCCACGGAGGTCCGCCGCGCCCTCGCCTACGTCCTCCTCAACGTCCGCAAGCACTGGGCCCAGCGAAACGGCACGCCTCCGCCCGCCAGGCTGGACCTCGCGTCCTCGGGCCGCTGGTTCGACGGCTGGAAACGCAGGAGCTGGGTGCGACCTGCGGACCGGGCCGGTCCGCGGGAGGTCGCGAATCCGAAGACCTGGTTGCTGAAGAAGGGCTGGCGACGGGTGGGGCTGGTGCATCCTGGAGAGGTGCCGGGGCGCGCGGCGTGAGTCCGGACGATTCGTGCAGGCCGCGCGCCAGCCGCGGTAGACTGCGTCCGTCCGTGGGACCCGCGCTCGGGTGCTCCCATCCGAACGCACCCGAGGAGGTGATCCCTTGGCTCTTCGCACCCCGCTCTGCGATCTCTTCGGCATCGACGTGCCGATCTTCCTGGCGGGCATGGGAGGGCACAGCGGGCCCGAGCTGGTGGCAGCCGTCTCGAATGCGGGGGGGCTGGGCGTGCTGGGCGCGGCGGTCTGCCCGCCGGACATGCTCCGCGACTGGATCCGTCGCACCCGCGAGCTGACCGACAAGCCTTTCGGGGTCGACACCTTGCTGCCCGCGTCGGTGCGTCGCGAGGCCTACAAGGGGGCGTCGGGCCCCTCCCCGCAGGAGCGCCTTCCGGAGTACCTGGCCTTCGCGCGCGAGTTCATGGAGAAGGAGGGGCTGGTGGCCCAGCCGGCGCCGCCCGGCCCGAGGGCGTCCCTGACCAAGGACTTCTTCCTCGAGCAGATGGAGGTCGTGGTCGAGGAGGGCGTGCCGGTCTATGCAGCCGGGCTCGGCGATCCGGGGCCCTGGATCGAGCGGCTGCACGAGAAGGGGACCCTGGTGATGGCGGTGGTCGGGGCCGTGCGACATGCGCGCAAGGTTGCCGCCTCCGGCGTCGACGCGATCGTCGCGCAGGGACACGACGCCGGCGGCCACAACTCGCCCGTGGGCACGATGGCGCTCATCCCCCAGGTGGTCGACGCGGCCGGGGACCTGCCGGTGCTCGGCGCCGGCGGCATCACCGATGGTCGCGGCGTTGCGGCCGCCCTCATGCTCGGCGCGCAGGGCGCCTGGCTCGGCAGCGTGTTCCTCGCGACCCACGAGGCACGGCTCGCGGAGTACCAGAAGAAGGCGATCGTCGACGCGACCGAGGAGTCGACGACCGTCAGTCGCTCGGTGACCGGTAAACCGGCACGGCTGATCCGCAGCAAGTGGACGCAGGCCTTCGTCGATGCCGAGCTCGAGCCGTTGCCGATGCCCTTCCAGAGTGCGGTCTCGATGCCCGTGCTCCGAGCCGCCCAGGCGCAGGAGCGGGCCGACGTGGCGCCGGGCTTCGCGGGGCAGGGCATCGGCATGGTCCAGAGCATCCGGCCGGCCGCCGAGGTCCTGGACGCGATCGCGGAGGGTGCGGAGCGGGCGCTTGCGGCGGCGGCCCGACATCTCGGGTCGTGATCGGCCGGCCCGCGTGACCCTTCTCCCTCTGGTGGGTCGGTGAAGTTCGGCGTCACGCTCGGCGCCTTGAACCCGGCGCTGCACCGGGACGCCACGGTGCTGGCCGACGAGCTCGGGTTCGAGTCCGTCTGGATGCCCGAGCACCTGATCTTCACCGAGGACTTGAGCGGCTCGCCCTATCCGGGGGCCGACACGCCTCCGGTGCCGCCGACCACCCCGGTCTACGACGCCTTCGCCTGGCTCAGCTGGCTGGCAGGCCAGACGCAGCGGATCCGGCTCGGCACGAACGTCTACCTGCTCGGACTCCGTCATCCTTTCGTGGCCGCCCGGGCGGTGCAGACGCTCGACCAGGTGTCGGGTGGGCGTGCGCTGCTCGGCATCGGCGCGGGGTGGCTGCGCAGCGAGTGGGAGGCGGCAGGCCTGGACCCGGCGAGCCGCGGCCGCCGTCTCGACGAAGCCCTCACGGTCTGCAAGCGTTTGTGGACGGAGACACCGGTCGCCCACCGGGGTGAGTTCTTCCGCTTCGAGCCCGTCGTCTTCGAGCCGAAGCCCGTGCAGCGCCCCTGGCCGCCGATCTGCGCCGGCGGCGAATCCGAGGCCGCGCTGCGGCGCGCGACCCGCCACTGCGAGGGCTGGATGGGACTCCATCACGACTTCGACAGCGCGGCCCCACTCCTGCGTCGGATCCGCGAGCTGCGCCGCGATCTGGAGCGCGAGGACGAGCCCTTCGAGATCAGCCTGGGAGCCACCTTGGCAGGTCGCGACGACGTCGAGCGCTGGGCCGAGCTGGGGGTCGACCGCCTGATGATCGCTCCGTGGCGTCGCTCGCGGGAGGCGCTCGACGCCTTGCGGCGCTTCGCCGACGAGAGGCTCGCCTGACGCGCCGGGCCGTCAGTCGTCGTCGAGCCGGTCGAGGACCTCGCGCAGCTGACCGATCACCCGCTTGCGGACCTTGTCTCCGGCGGATTGCAGGCCGTGCCACAGCTCTTCGACGGTCTCCTCGCGGGTCTCGCGGCGCCGGCGGGCCCGGACGCCGCGCCGGCTCTCGCGCAGCTCGGAGCCCACGGCCTCCGACACGTTCCAGAGCTGGACCCCGAGCTCCATCACCAGATCGTCGAGCGAGACGAGACCGGCGATGTGCCCGTCCTCCGTCAGCGGGACCCGACGCACGGCGCGCTCCTCCAGCTGCTTCAGGAGGTCGACCGTCGAGGTGCTGCGGTCCGCGGTGAAGAGATCTCCGGACATCACGTCCCCGGCGTTGGTCTTGTCCGGGTCGCGTCCCGGGGCGACCACCCGAAGCGTGAGGTCGCGGTCGGTCACGATCCCGAGCGGCCTTCCCGCGCCGTCGACGACCACGACCGAGCCCACGGCGTGGGCGTCCATCTCGTCGGCGATCTCGCGGACCGTCGCCCCGGGTGCCACCGTGACGGCTCCCGACTCGTACTCGCTGGCTTGTCGCATCACGCTCTCTCCTGGTTGGCGGGCGCCGAGTGCTGGGCCTGGGCCACGCGCGCCGCATGCTGAAGCTCTTCTGCGATGATCTGGAGGGCGTCGTCCCACTCGAGCACGCCGATCATGCACCGGGCGTCGTCCACCACGGGGATGCGTCGCAAGCCGTCGTGTCGCATCCTGCGAAACCCGGTGAGCAGCGATGCCGAGTGCCACAGCGTGGTCGGTTGGCGCTCCATCACGTCTTCGACCTTCGTGGCGTCGGCATCGCGTCGCCGACGGAGGACCTGGAGCGCGATGTCGCGGTCCGTCAGCGTGCCGATCGGGCGGCCCCGATCGTCGAGGACGAAGGCGCAGCCCTCGTTCTCGGCCAGCATCAGTCGCGCGACATCCCGCACCGAGTCCTCGGCGCCGACGGTCGCATACCGTTTCCGACAGTGATCCTCGAGCGGCATTCCGGTCCTCCCCGTTGTGTGGCAGCCGTCCACGGCGGCGCGGCCTCGACCGCAGGGGAGTGCAAGGGCCGGGCCAGCCGGGCCCGGCTTCTGGATCCGCGGACCGGCCGGGACTGGGGCAGACGGCCGCGCCTGGGTCCATCGGACCCACGCGGTGACTCAGCCCTTGCTGGCACCTTCGGGGGGGTCGACGAGGAACCCGCGCTCGTCGCGGATCTCCGGACCCCGGACCCGGGCCCGTCCGTCCCCGAACTTCTCGTCGCGCTCGCGGAACGCGGCCTTCAAGCCCTTCTCCGCCACCGCCTTGAAGTACTCGCGCGTGGCCGGAGCGCGGTGACCGCGTGCATCGTTCTCGGCGGCGAGCCGCTGGACGACCTGGGCGCCCATCAGCTCCATCGAGACGTTGATGATGCGCTTGTTGGCGGAGAGCAGATCGGGATCGATCAGCGCCATCCGGTCGGCCAGGCCTTCGACCTCGGCCTCGAGCAGCTCGCCGGGTACCGCCTTCATCACCAGGCCGATCTCGGCGGCCTCCGCGCCGGTCACGGTGTCGCCGGTCAGGTTCAGCCGCTTTGCCCACTGGGGACCGCAGTGGTAGAGCCAGAGATTGTTGGGCAGGGCGCCCAGGTTGCGGGCGGGCGGGAACCCGATCCGCGCATCGTCGGCCGCGATGATCATGTCGCAGGCGAGGGCCAGATCCGTGCCGCCCGCCAGGCAGGCGCCGTGGACCTGTGCGATCGAGGGCTTGTGCATCTCCCACAGGGCGCGGATGCGGCGGTTGTTGCGCTCGAGGCTCCACATGTCGTCGTCGATGGTGCGTCCCGTGCGCCGCGGCACGCCGTCGCCCTCGGTGCCTCGTTCCGAGCCGAAGCCCGACAGGTCGTAGCCCGCGCAGAAGGCCTGCCCGGCGCCCCGCAGGATGACGCTGTGGACGCGCAGGTCGTCGTCGGCCTCCCAGAGCGCGTGCTCCAGCTCTTCGAGGAGTGGATTGGCGAGGGCGTTGCGCTTGTCCGGACGGTTCAGGGTGATGCGGGCGCGGCCGTCCGCGACCTCGTAGAGGATGTGCTCGTAGGCCATGCGCCGAGCCTAGGACAACCCGGTCGGCCCCTGCGATAGACTGCGCCGCCACGGAGGCGTGCATGATCCTCGACATCTTCTCGGA
>JAJDAR010000297.1 GCA_029261775.1 Deltaproteobacteria bacterium
CCCTACCACGTGGCAGGCATGGCCGCGCTGCTGAGCTCGATCTATGCCGGCCGACGCATCGTGCAGCTGCCGAACTTCGATGCGCGGCAGTGGCTGAGCCTCGCCCAGAAGGAGGCGATCACGAACGCCTTCGTCGTGCCCACCATGCTCTCGCGTGTGATCGAGGCGATCGAGGAGACCGGTGCCTCCTCACCGTCCGCGCTCCGTGCGCTCGCCTACGGCGGCGGCAAGATGCCGCTGCCGGTGATCGAGCGGGCCATGCGGCTGTTTCCGGACACCGACTTCACGAACGCCTACGGGCTCACCGAGACGAGCTCGACGATCGCGGTGCTCGGCCCGGACGACCACCGCTCGGCGTCGACGAGCGACGACCCGAACGCCCGCAAGCGGCTCGCCTCGGCGGGGCGGCCGCTGCCCAGCGTCGAAGTCGAGATCCGCGACGAGGCCGGCCGCGCGCTGCCGCCCGGCCAGCGCGGCGAGATCCACGTGCGCGGTGAGCAGGTATCGGGCGAGTACAAGGGCCGGGGCAGCCTGCTGATCGAGGGCGGCTGGTTCCCCACCAACGATGGCGGCTACCTCGATGACGAGGGCTACCTCTTCATCGACGGACGCATCGACGACGTGATCGTGCGCGGTGGCGAGAACCTCTCGCCCGGCGAGATCGAGGACGTGCTCCACGAGCACCCGGACGTCGCCGATTGCGCCGTCGTCGGCGTGCCGGACGAGGAGTGGGGAGAGGCCGTCGCCGCCGTGGTCGTGCGTCGCAGCGGCTCCGAGGTGGCGGCCGAGACCCTGAAGGATCTCGTCAAACAGCACCTGCGCTCCTCGCGGGTTCCCCAGCGTCTCGAGTTCTGGGACGAGCTGCCCTACAACGAGACCGGCAAGCTGCTGCGCCGCAAGGTCCGCGAGCGCCTCGGCGCGGGTTGATCCGCCACGCGGATCACGGTCCCTCGGCCGGTCTCTCGCCAGCGGGGAGCTTGGCCCGCCGTCTGTCCCGTCGGCGGGCGCGGCGCGCGCGAAGCCGGGTCACGGTGCGTACAGTGACGGGATAGAGGATCGCAGCGGCCACGCCCCCGACCAGCAGACCACCGATCCACAGGGCGACGAACACATCGGCGCCGAGATCCAGGAAGACCTCGACGCGCGACCACATGTCCGTCGGCGCGAAGCTGTCGATCTCGCGGGAGGCGTGCAACGCCGCCCGGTCCACCCCCGCGGCCCCGGGTGCGGACCAAAAGAAGCTCCCCACGTAGTAGGTGAACGCGTACGCGGGCGGAATGGTGATGGGATTCGTCAGCCAGGTCGGCACGACGGCCGCGGGCCGGTTGGCGCCCAGCAGCGTGGCGATTCCCAGCGCGATGACCATCTGGAAGCCGATCGTCGGGGTGAACGCCACGACGGTGCCGATCGCGATCCCGCTGGCGATCGCTTCGGGCGAGCCGCGCAGGCGCACCAGCCACTCGAGAAAGCGCCGCAGGCGAGCCAGGGCCGCGTCGGTTGCGGGACCGAGGTCGGGCATGGATCGGCAGCGGACCTCCGCTCAGGGCCTGCCGGCCGAGGGCAGGGCGCGTCGCAACTCTCCGAGACCGTAGCGGGCTCGCTCGGTCCAACGCTCGACGGCTTCGGCGTCCCACCCGTGCGACGTGGCCTGCTCGAGGCCCGCCTGCACCCTGCGCAGCTCGCGATCGACGCGCCCCAGCCGATCCGCCAGCTGCAGCTCGAGATCATCCAGAGCGGCCCGCTCGGTGGGCCCCGTGCCCCGGACGACCGGCTTGCCCCGATTGGCCTCGCGCGCGAGCAGATGGGCCACGTCGAACTGCAGCTGCCCGAAGCCCCGGGTCGTCTCGTCGCCGCCCTGGCTGGGATTCCACCACGAGAGCTGCGGGTCGAAGAGCGCCGCGAAGTGCAACGACCGGCTCTCGGCAACGAAGCCGCCGGTCGCGACGGGCCGGGCCTCGAGCTCGATCGCGCAGGCCACGTAGACGACCGGCCGGATCGGCGTGCGCAGGCCGATCGCGCGATTGGCCTCGTCCTCGCGCAGGATAGGCTCGCGGGCCTGGTAGTGACCGGCGCTGAGCAACCGGTACTCGATCAGCGCCCCCGTCTCGCCCAGGCCGCGCCGGCCGCGCACGCAGCTGCCGAAGCTCTCGACGCCGAGCTCCTCCAGACGACCCGCCCAGCCATCGACGCTGAAGGGGTCGATCTGCTTGGCCTTCTCCTCTGCGCCGCGAGCCAGGGCGGCGTCGCGTCGCGCGGCGAGCTGGCGCTCGAGGTCGGCGCTGATCCCGGGGAAGAGGTCGGGCTTGGAGCTGCCTGCGTCGGCCTCTCGCGTGGGCGATCGCGGGGTGGCCGAGGCGCAGGCCAGGACCGCCGCAGCGAGCCCAGCCAGCAGGATCGGGCCGATCCGCTCAGCTCGCCCCACCCGCAGACCTCCGGCCTCTTGCGCCGCTGCCCTCGCCCTCGTCCGCCTCAGCCCGTTGCACTCCGGCCGGCGGTCCAGCCGCCATCGACGACCAGCGAGTGGCCGGTCACGAAGGACGCGTCGTCGGAGGCCAGGAACAGGGCGCAGGCCGCCACCTCCTCCGGCTTGCCCGCCCGCCCCATCGCATGCCACTCGAGCATGCGGTTCCGCACCGCCGCGAGCTCCTCGCCCTGCAGCAGCTCGGTCAGCGGCGTGTCGATCAGGCCGGGGCAGAGGCAGTTCACGCGCACGCCGAGCTTCGCGTAGTCGATGGCCATGTTCTTCGTCATCAGCACGACGCCGCCCTTCGAGGCGTTGTAGGCGAGGGATCCGCCCATCCCCTCGATGCCCTCGACGCTGGCCAGGTGGATCACGCTCCCCGACGCCTGCTCGAGCATTGCGGGCAGCACGTGCTTCGTTACCAGCCAGCTGCCCTTCAGGTTGATGTCGACCGTGCGGTCCCACTCCTCTTCCTCGCAGAGATGCGCCACGCTGAACCCGCCGACACCCGCTGCGTTGACGAGGACATCGATGCGGCCGAAGCGCTCGCGCACAGCCGCGACCGCTTCCCGGACCTGCCCCTCGTCTCGCACGTCCACAGCCTCGCGGAACCAAGCATCGGGAGCCGCCTTGACCGCCGCATCCCAGGCGGCGCCATCGACGGGACCCTGCAGGTCCAGGCCCGCCACCCGCGCTCCCTCTTCCGCGAAGCGCAGCGCGCAGGCCGCTCCGATGCCGGAGGCCGCGCCCGTGACGAGCGCCACCTTGTCTTCCAGTCGTCCCACCCTCTGCTCCTTCGTTTCGTCCCGTCCGGGACGGCTCAATCGTCCAGCTCGAGGCACAGCTCGCCCAGTCGCAGCTCACCTTCGCGGGTCTGTCCGCCCGCGTCCAGGAAGGCCTGCATGGCGCGCGGCGCGGGTGCGGTCCGCAGCAGGCTCTGGAACAGGTAGCCCTCCTCGATCAGTCCGGGCGCGAAGTCGGGTTCTGCATTCAGCACGGACTGCTTGGCCGCCGCGATGGCCTCGCGGGGGAAGGCGGCGATGCGGCGCGCCAACCCCTCGACGAAGGGCCGCAGCTCGGCGGG
Source organism: Deltaproteobacteria bacterium (assembly GCA_029261775.1). GTDB lineage: Bacteria > Myxococcota_A > UBA9160 > UBA9160 > UBA6930. The sequence goes on from JAJDAR010000297.1 coordinate 3,546, forward strand.
GGGCAGCGCGCGGTTCAGGTAGCCCCAGCGCTCGGCGGTCGCCGCGTCGAGATCGTCGCAGCCGAGGATGACCTCGAGTGCGCGGCCGCGGCCGACCAGGCGGGGTAGGCGCTGCGTGCCCGAGCCTCCGGGCAGGATCCCGAGCGCCACCTCCGGCTGGTTGATCACGGTGCGGCCGAGCGCACCGAAGCGCATGTCACAAGACAGGCAGAGCTCGCTGCCACCTCCACCGACCCGGCCCGCGATCTCGACCAGGGTAGCCTTGGGCATGGTGCGGAACAGCTCGCACATCGCGTGGAACGGATTCTCGCCGACGGCTTTCGCGCGCTCGGCCGGGTCGGAGGTCGGAAACTCGAGGATCGCCGCGACGTCGAAGTGCGCGATGAAGAAGTCCGGATCGTCGCTGCGCAGGACCACCGCGCGCACCTCGTCGTCGCCGGCCACCTGGTTCGCGAAGCGCAGCAAGTCGCCGAACAGCTCGAGCGAGAGCAGGTTGATCGGCGGGTTCGCGAGCGTGGCGATCGCCACGCCCTCCTGCTTTGCGACCTTCAGTCGCTCGAAGTCGTAGCTCATGGCCAGGCTCCCTCCGTACGCGCCGCGGCTCCTACTCTACTGCGTCCTCCCACCGTCCTCGTCCGGGCCGGGTCCGGGGGAGATAGACTCCCGGGATGGCCGACGCCTGGTCTCCCAGCGCGCTCGAGGAGGCGCTCCGCGATCCCTCCGCGTTCGAGCGCTGGTCCGTGCTGACCGGCGAGCCGCTATTGGCGATCGACCTGCGCCCGGCTCGCGAGGCGCCGCGGGCCGGGCGATGGGAGCGCCTGGGTGAGCTGCCGGCGGTGACCATCGGGCTGGTGGAGAACGACGTGCCCCCGGCCTGGCAGCCGCTTGCGGCCCGCATGGACCTGTTGGTGACCGCCGGCGAGGCCCTCGAGCGCCTGCAGTCGGCGGTGCAGGCCCACCCCTTGGCCGCCCTGGCCCTCGTGCAGCTGCTGCGACACTCGGAGGGTCGCTCGATCCATGAAGGGCTGATCGCCGAGTCGCTCGTCTACTCGATGCTGCAGGGCGGTCCGGAGTTCGCCGCGTGGCGGCAGCGCTACGAGCCGCGCGCAGGTGAGCCCGACGGCGGCTCGCCGGTGCGCGTCGAGCGGGAGGGCGAGCTGCTGCGCGTCCTGCTCGACCGGCCCGAGAAGCGCAACGCCTTCTCCGCTGCGATGCGCGACGGCGTGTGCGAGGCCCTCGCCCTCGTGCAGCAGGATCCGACCGTCGAGCGCGTCGAGCTGCGCGGTACCGGTCCGAGCTTCTGCAGCGGCGGCGACCTCGACGAGTTCGGCAGCACGCCCGACCCGGCCACGGCGCACGCCGTGCGCTCGACCCGAAACCCGGGTCGATTGCTGGCCCCGATCGCCGACCGGGTGACCGCCCACGTGCACGGTGCCTGCGTCGGCGCCGGCATCGAGCTGCCCGCCTTCTGCGGCCACGTGTCGGCCCGCGAAGACGCATTCTTCGTGCTGCCCGAGGTGGGCATGGGGCT
>JAJDAR010000298.1 GCA_029261775.1 Deltaproteobacteria bacterium
GCGCATCGCCCGGGCCGAGCTCGCTGATCGCTACGTCGAGCCCGCCTTCGTGGCGAGCCGCCTGGAGCGGGTCTTGTCGCGCCGACCCCGCCTCGCCCTCCAAGGCCAGGAGGTCGACACCGTCGCCCGCTGGGCCGAGCAGGGGGCACGGGAGGTCGCGAGCTGTGGAGCTGCGCTCTTCGAGGAGGTCCGCGCAGGTCTCGAGGCCGACCGGGTTCCGACCTGACGCCGTGGTAACCTCCGGCGCCATGAAGATCGACGGCGGACTGATGACCAAGGCGGCCGACGCGGCCGAAGCGGCGAAGCGCCTCGAGGCCCAGGGCTTCGACGCGGGCTGGAGCTTCGAGGGCCCGCACGACCCGTTCTTTCCCCTGCTCCTGGCCGGGCAGGCGACCGAACGCCTCGAGCTGGGCACGGCCATCGCCGTGGCCTTTGCGCGCAACCCGATGATCTGCGCGAACATCGGCTACGACTTGCAGGAGCTCTGCGGCGGGCGCTTCATCCTCGGGCTCGGCACGCAGATCCGTCCCCACATCGAGAAGCGCTTCAGCCAGCCCTGGTCGAAGCCCGCTGCACGGATGCGCGAGTTCGTCCAGGCCATCCGCGCCATCTGGCACACCTTCGAGACGGGCGAACGCCTCGAGTTCCGCGGCGAGTTCTACACCCACACCATCATGATCCCGGCCTTCAACCCCGGCCCGAATCCCTTCGGCCCGCCCCGGCTCTTCGTCGCCGGCGTAGGACCGAAGCTGGTGGAGGCGCTCGGTGAAGTCGCCGACGGGTTCTTCGTGCACCCTTTCCACTCGTCGGCTTTCCTCGAGGCGGAGACCCTGCCGGCCCTGCGGCGCGGTCTCGAAACCGGAGGCCGTGCGCGCAAGGACTTCGAGGTCTCGTGCCAGACCATCACCGCGATCGGCGCGAACGACGAGCAGATCGAGACGGCACGCCGCAAGGCCCGCGGCCAGATCTCCTTCTACGGCTCGACCCCCGCCTACAAGGGGGTGCTCGAGCACCACGGCTACGAGGGCCTCCAGCCCGAGCTCAACCGCATGTCCAAGGAGGGCAAGTGGCTGGAGATGATCACGCGGATCGACGATGACCTCTTCGATCTGATCGCGGTGAGCGGCACGCCGGCCGAAGCGGGCACGAAGCTACGAGAGCGAAACGCCAGCTTCGCCGACCGCTCCACCCTGATGCTCTACAACGAGACCGACCCCGAAGCCGTCACCGACCTCATCCGCACCGCCCGCAACCCCTGACCCAGTTGACAAAGGGGTCGGGTCTCTCGGTCAACTGAAGTTGACCGAGAAAGAACTTGAGAAAAGTGCCGGGCCATTTTCTTGAGTTGTTGTCGGCTGGCTGAGGGTGGGTGACTGCGTCGCAACTCAAGAGAAAGGCCGGGCCTGCTTCTTGAGTTGTTGGTCTACTGAAGTTGACGAAGGGGTCGGGGCTCTCGGTCAACTTCTCTTGCGATCGCGAGCGGCTTGGGTGGTGAGGAACGCCGACCAGGCGGTGCAGAGGAGCAGGCCGCCGGCCTCGCGCGGCGCCTCATCGGTGCTGGCAAGCATGCGGAAGGAGCTGAAGGCCTCCGGGCGGCTCCCGACCAGGCTGGGCAACCACACCAGTGCCAGGCCCGCGAAGGCGAGCAGTGCCGCGGCGTTCACACCGAGCGGGACGTGGCCGCGAGAGGCGAGCAGCGAGAGCACGGAGGCCGTGCCGTAGATCGCCGTCCAAAGGGCGGGGTCCGGGTCGTTCCACTGCACCGCCACCGAGAGTGCGAACACACCCGCCATCGCCAGCGAGAGCCAGCGAGCCCCGCGCCCCATGACCCTCAGGCCTTGGGCTTGCCGAAGGCGCCGGCCTCGCGCAGGGCAGCGCGCCTGGCCTCGTCGTAGCCGAGCACCTCGGCCAGCACTTCGTCCGTGTGCTCTCCCACCGTCGGCGCGATCGACGGCGCCGGCAACTCCTCACCCGGAAACTTCACGGGGAAGGGCAGCATGTCCGCACCGTGGTCCTTGTGCGGGTAGAGCGGGAAGCGATCCCGGAACTGCGGATCGTCCACGATGGTCTTCGGCGTGTTCACCGGAGCGATGGGGAAGTTCTGCGCCTCGCCGAGGCGGATCCACTCCTCGCAGCTCTTCGAGCGGAAGACGTCCCGCAGGATCGCCTGCAGCTCCCGGTTGCCGCGCGCGTGGTCGGCGAACTTCGAGCCGGGCCACTTCTCGAACAGCTCGGCACGGCCGACGGCCTCGCAGAAGTTCTTCCAGAAGGCCTGCTCGGAGGCCATGAAGAGCACGTGGCCGTCGGAGGCCTCGTACATCTGGTAGCGCACGCCCTCCTTCATGCCGGCCGTGCCGGGGGCCCGGCGCTCGTAGTCGTCCGCTTCGTTGCCGGTGACCTCGTCCTCGGGCCGGTCGTAGGCCAGCCACGACTCGATCCGGTACCACTCCATGTAGGCGGTGGAGTCGGACTGACCGATCTCGAGCTCACAGCCCTCGCCGGTATCGCGCGCGCGCAGCACTGCCGCGAGGATCCCCATCGCGCCGAACATCGGCCCGGCGTGCATGCCGATCGACGCGTGCTCCGGAATGAAGCAGAAGCCTTCTTCGTCGACCTCGGGCTTGACCGAGCCGCCCCAGGTGTCGAAGGCGATGCCGTGCGCGGGCAGATCGCGGTAGGGGCCGGTGGCTCCGTAGCCGGAGAGGTTGCAGAACACGATCTTCGGGTTGATCGCCTTCAGGTCTTCGTAGCCGAGGCCCCGCTTCGCGAGCGCCCCGGGGCGCATCGCCTCGATCACGACATCCGCTCCCGCCACGAGGTCCTTGTAGATCTGCACCCCTTCCGGCGTGCGCAGGTCGAGAGTGATGCTCTTCTTGCCGCGGTGCACGTGCAGGTGCAGCAGCGAAACGCCGTGGATGATCGGCCAGGTCATGTCGCGGATGTAGTCGCCGGACGGCGACTCGACCTTGATGACCTCGGCGCCGAGATCAGCGAGATGGGTGCCGATCGCGCCGGGACCGAGCAGCGAGCTCTCGATCACGCGCAAGCTGCCGAGCGGGGGACCTTGATGGGACATGGTTCTTCCTCTTGGGAAGCGGGCGGCACACCGCCCGCATCATGCGAGATCAGTCGAGGATCGCAGCGGCGATCCGCTCCTCGAGATGGCGACCGTCGAGCCAGCTCATCTGGAGCTGCTTGGCGCGGCGGAAGTAGAGCTGGATGTCGTACTCGATCGCGAAACCGACACCGCCCCAGACCTGCTGACAGGTGGCGGTGACGTCCCGGAAGGTCTGGCAGGCGAAAAGCTTGGCCATCGGCGCCAGCTTTCGCACGTCGCGGCCCTGACTGCGCATCCAGGCGGCTTCGTAGGTGAGGGTGCGGCTCCCGTCGAGTCGTGTGAGCGCATCGGCCAGGTAGTGGGCGATCGCCTGGAAGGCGCCGAGCGGCTTGTCGAACTGCTTGCGGTCCTTGGCGTACTGCACGGTCATCTCGAGGGCCCGGTCGCAGCCCCCGTTGGCGCGGGCTGCTGCGACGGTGACGCCATCGAGCATCACCTCCTCCCAGGTGGCGAAGGCCCCGGTGGTCGCCTGCCCGAGCGCCTCGGCCGGAGCTCCGGCGAGCTGCACGTCGTACTGCGTGTCCGAGGCGAGCGAGCGGGTCTGGTTCAGGGTCACGCCGGGATCGGAGGGATCGACCAGGAAGAGACCGATCTCGTGCTCCCCCGGGCCCGTGCGCGCCAGCGTGAGGAGGCGATCGGCCGCGCGCGCAAACGTGACGAGGCGTTTGTCTCCCTGGAGAGTCCATCCGTCGGCGGAGCGCTCGGCGCGAACCCGGATGCCCCGGCTCCCGAAGCTGCCCCTCGGCTCGAGCCAGGCCGGGGTCAGGATGGCCTCACCGCTCGAGATCTTCGGCAGCCAGTGCCGTTGCTGCTCCTCGCTCCCGGCTGCGAGCAGCGCGCCTGCGCAGAGGATCGCGCTCTCGAAGGCGGGCGTCGGCGCGAGCACGCGGCCCAGCTCCTCGTGCAGGATCACAGCGTCGAGCAGCCCCTGGCCCGAGCCACCGAGAGCTTCGGGGATGACGACCCCGAGCAGACCGAGCTCGCCGAGCTGCTTCCACAGCTCCTCGGGAACGCCGTGCGGATCGTCCTCGAGGGCCCGGACGGTCTCGATCGGGCAGGCGGCCGCGCACAGGCTCCGCACCATGTCGCGCAGGACCTTCTGCTCTTCACTGAACTCGAGATCCATGACGGCCCCCGCCCCGACCTAGGAGGACGGGCTCGGCTGCCAGTCGGAGCCCTTGCGCTTCCACGGGTTGTCGCCGGGCTCGGTCGGCACGGCGATCCGCGCGCTGCACGAGGTCGTGACCTCGTCGTCGACCGTCAGCCGGATCGCCAGGTCCACCCAGCCGCAGCCTCGTTCGTCGGTCCCGGTGCCCTCGACCTTGCCGTGGAAGACCATCGTGTCGCCGGGGAACACCGAGTCCGACATGCGGAACTGGATCTTGCCGAGGCGCCCCTTGGGGCCGGTCCAGTCGGTGATGTAGCGCTCGAAGTAGGCGGCGTTGTGCGGTGTGTTGATGAACACGTGCTTCGTGCCGTTGCGCTCCTGCGCGAAGTCCTTGTCGTGGTGCATCGGGCGCCAGTCTCGGGTCGCAAGCGCGCCGAGCACCACGGTGGTGGGCGTGACCTCGATCGCGAGCTCGGGAAGCTCCTGACCCACCTGCACGTCGCCCAGCAGAAGCTGATCCTCGCTCATGACGGATCCCTCTTGTAGCCGTAGCCGGTGTAGCTCTCGACGGCGCAGAGCTCTCCGTTCTGGTTCTCGACCTCGACCTCCAGCACCCAGAAGCGGCCGGTGCCGAGCTTGGTCGTCTTGAGCGGGCTCACCGAGCGCAGGATCTGCGTCGTCTTCAGGCGATCGCCCACGCGTACCGGCTCGTGGAAGGTGATCGTGTTGTCCGTCATCACCGCTTCGGGCAGATCCAGGGTCGCCTTCAGGTCGAAGTGCAGCTGCAACGGCACTGCCTCCTCGGTGCGGCCCGGCGACCAGTAGTGGGGTCGGAACCAGACCGAGATCATCGACGGGGGCGCGATCGGGCCACCCGTCAGCTCGTTGGCGACCTTCTCGTCCCAGAAGAGCGGATTGCCGTTCTGCACCGACGAACAGGAGGTGAAGATGTACCCCCGCTCGACGTCGAACTCGCCCCACTCTTCGTACTTGCGCTGGCCGATCCAGCTTTCCACCTCTGCCGGCAGCTCCGACATGTGCCTTCCTCCGGTTCTGGTCGGAGCCTTCGCCCCGTGGGTTCGTGCCGAGCCGCGCCTCAGGCGATGACGCCGCGCTCCCGCAACGCGTGGATGCGTTCCGGGCCGAAGCCCGCGCTCTCGAGCAGGGCGTCGGTGTCGCTCCGGCTCGCGTCTCCGGCTTCGACCGGCTGCTCGCCGCGCAACTGCCCGGCCATCACGGGGCCGAGCTGCTCGAACTCGCCCTCTCGTTCGTGGCGCGCCTTCGCGAACAGTCCGCGTGCGCGGTACTGGGGATCGTGAACGAGCTCCTTGATCTCGTAGACCGGCGCCACGCAGGTGTTGGCCGGTGCCAGCTCGGCGACCCAGGCGTCCCGCGTGCGCGCGAGAAAGGCCGCGGCGAAGTCCGCGCGGATCCGATCCTGCACCGCATCGTCGTTCTGATGCTCGAGCCAGCGCTCGCAGCCGAGCGCCTTGCAGAGGTTCGCGTAGAAGGGGGCCTCGATTGCGCCCACCGCGACGTACTTGCCGTCGCTGCAGGCGTAGGTGTCGTAGTAGGCGTAGCGCCCGGTCAGCACGTCGTGGCCCGGACCCGGCTCGGCACCGGTCGCCAGATGCTGGTCGATGTAGAGCGACATCAGGCCGAGCACGCCGTCGGCGACGGAAACGTCGAGGTACTCGCCCTCCCCCGTCCGCTCGCGGCGCAGGAGTGCGGCCAGGATCGCCATGGCCGCATGCATGCCACCGGCCGTGCTGTCGGCGATCGTGGCGCCGGGGATCGGCGGCTTGCCGTCCCGGCCGGGCTCGGTGCACGCGAGGTAGCCGCCGACCGCGAGATAGTTGATGTCGTGCCCGGCCCACTGCGACGCCGGGCCGGTCTGGCCGTAGCCGCTGGTCGAGCAGTAGAGGATGCGCGGGTTCACGGCCCGCACGGCCTCGAATCCGATCCCGAGCCGGTCCACGACGCCGGGGCGGAAGCTCTCGAGTACGACGTCGGCGTTGCGGGCCAGCGCGAGAAAGGCATCGCGCGCCTCCTCGTCCTTGAGGTCGAGGCGCACCTGACGCAGCCCGCGGTTGGCGGAGTAGGCCCAGTAGGCGGGTTGGGTCTGCAGCCCGGCCTTGCGCGGTGGAACGCCGATCTTGACGACCGTGGCTCCGTAGTCGGCGAGGATCCGCGTGCAGCGCGAGCCGGGCCCGACGGTCGAGAAATCGAGCACCACCACGCCATCGAGAGCCGGGCTGGTGGGGGACTCGGGCATCGACGGATCCGATCTCCTGGATGGGTCGGTGGGCCTGGGAGCGGATCCGGGAATATATACGATACGTCGCGTATTGTAAATCGAAAGCGTCGGCCAGGGCCCTTCGGACCCGACCGGCCTACCAGGCGTCGACGTGCAAGGTCCCGTCCAGGCTGCGGTTCTTGGCCGGCTTGAAGTCGGTCCCCAGGGTGAAGGCCAGCGGCGAGAGCGCCGTCTGCATCACCTCGGAGAAGGGAATCCCGAGGATCCCGGCGATCTCCTCCTCGTGCAGCAGGTGCAGGGTGGTCCAGGCCGTGCCGAGCCCGCGTGCCCGGGCCGCCAGCATGAAGCTCCAGAAGGCGGGCAGGATCGAGCCGAACTGGCTGGCGTGGGCGAGCTGCCCCATCGGTCCGGGGATCGCGGGCAGCCGGCCCTCGATGCACGGGATCACGAGGAAGGAAGCGCGGTGCAGGTTCTCGGCCAGCGCCTCGGCCGAGCCCACGACCTGCTGCATCACCCCCACGTCGTCGCCGCTCGCCTTCTCGGCCAGGGCGTGGGCCGAGACCGGCATCGAGCGGTAGCCCTCGAAGGCCTGGCGATACAGGTCGCCGATCTGCCGACGCTTGGCCTCGTCGCCGACGAGCATGAAGTGCCAGCCCCGTGCGTTCGAGCCGCTGGGAGCCTGGAGGGCGATCTGCACGCATTCCTGCGCGAGGGCGAGCGGGACCGGCCGATCGAAGTCGAGGCGCTTGCGCACCGCGCGGGTGGTGGTGAGAAGCTCGTCGGGTGAGAGGTCGAGGGTGCTGGGCATTGCCGCATCGTAGCCCGGCCCTGCGCGATCGGGATCCAGGCGTGGCATGATCCGAGGCCCGGAAGGAGTCGCCCGACGTGCTCGCCTCGATCTTCCGCTTCGCGATCCTGCCCTTGCTGGGCATCCTGTTCCTGCTCTTCGCGGCCGTCGTCTGGATCGGCGAGGGGTTGGGTGGAGAGCGGCACCCGCGCGGCCAGCTCGTCGAAGAGGCCCTCGATCCCGCGCAGGTGGCGCTCCGACGGGAGACCCGCGAGGCGGCGGGGCGCGCGCTCGGCGCGAGCCGCGACACGCAGATCCTGTTCGGCGATCTGCACGTGCACACGACCTACTCGGGCGACGCGTTCGCCTTCAGCCTGCCGATCTTCCAGGGGGAGGGCGTGCATCCCCCCGCGGACGCCTGCGACTTCGCCCGCTTCTGTGCCGACCTCGACTTCTGGAGCATCAACGATCACGCCGAGTCCATCACGCCGTGGCAATGGACCGAGACCAAACAGTCGATCCGCGAATGCAACGCCGTCGCAGGGGATCCGGCGAACCCCGACCTGGTCTCCTTCCTGGGCTGGGAGTGGACGCAATCGTCCATGCGCGGGCCGCGCACGCACTACGGCCACAAGAACGTGGTGTTCCGCGACACGGAGGAAGAGCGCGTGCCCACGCGACCGATCGGGGCGGGCGCGGGGGGCCTGTTCGAGACGCCGCTCCCCGGCGCCGCCTGGGCGCTGCTGCGCTTCGGCATGACGCTCGGCGACCTCGACAACCTGCGCCCCTACCTCGACTTCCACCGCTTCACGCGGGACGCTCGGGCGCTGCCCCGCTGTCCGGCGGGCGTCCCGGTCCGCGACCTGCCCGTCGATTGCCTCGAGGGCGCCGAGACGCCGGAGCAGCTCTTCGACAAGCTCGACGATTGGGGCTTCCCGAGCTTCGTGGTCCCCCACGGCACGAGCTGGGGCATCCACGCGCCGGAGTTCGCGGATCTCTCCGAGCAGCTCGCGCCGGGCGGGCACGACCCGGCCCGGCAGAAGCTGTTCGAGGTCTACTCGGGGCACGGTGCGTCGGAGGTCCTGGCCTCCGTCAGCGAGACCGTCGCGAACGAGACGGGCCAGCCGGTCTGCGCGGAGCCGACCGACGCCTACCTGCCCTGCTGCTGGCAGGCCGGCGAGCTGATCCGGGCCCGCTGCGGAGATGCATCCCCGGAGATCTGCGAAGCGAGGGTCGAGCGCGCGCGCAAGCTCGCGCTCGAGGCGGTGATGCCCTACGGCGTCGTGCCCGACGCGCGGCCGGCCGAATGGCTCGACTGCGGGCAGCCCCGCGGCGCATTCATGGCGGCCTTCGAGTACCGACCGAAGATGAGCGCTCAGCACGGCCTTGCCTCGCGCGACCCGAGTGCAGGCCCGGAGGCCGGGGCCTTCCGCTTCGGGCTGATCGGATCGAGCGACAACCACAAGGCGCGCCCGGGCCCCGGCTACAAGGAGATCGGCCGGCGGGCCTTCGGTGACGCCTACGGCTTCCGGCGAGACTGGTACGACCGGCTCTCGGTGCCAGGTGAGCCCAGTCCGGAGCCCCAGCCGGGTGCGGGACTGCTGGGCGCGGGCTTCGAACGCGGCGCCTCCTTCTACTCCACGGCCGGGCTCGTGGCCGTGCACGCCGCGGGTCGCGACCGAGGCTCGATCTTCGACGCCCTGGGCGCACGTCATGCCTACGGAACCAGCGGTCCCCGCATCCTGCTGTGGTTCGACCTCGAGAACGGGCCGGATGGACCCGCCCCGATGGGCAGCGAAGTGCGGACGCGCCGCGCGCCGCGCTTCACGGTCCGCGCGAAGGGCGCGTTCGAGCAGCGGGCCGGGTGCCCCGACTCGGTCACGACCCGGGTGTCACCCGAACGGCTCGACCGTCTGTGCATGGGCGAGTGCCATCACCCTGGAGACACGCGCGTTCCCATCGAGCGGATCGAGGTCGTGCGGATCCGCCCGCAGGTCACCGGAGAAGAACCGATCGAGGAGCGGGTCGATGACCCGTGGCGGGTCTTCGAGTGCCCCGCCGACGGAACCGGCTGCCGCATCGACTTCGAGGATCCCGAGTACGACGGCCAGCAGGAGTTCCTATACTACGTGCGCGCCCTGCAGACGCCGAGCGGCGCGGTCAATGGCGATCCGCTGCGTTGCGAGCGAGACGACGCCGGGCGTTGCCTCCGCGCGCGCCCCTGCCCGGCCTCCGGTCCGGACTTCGACCCGGACGACGAATGCCTGTCACCCGTCCGCGAGCGTGCCTGGTCGTCCCCGATCTGGCTGCGACCTCCGCTGGAGCGCGCTGGCTGAGGCTTTCTCCACCCGGACCGCTCGCATGAAGTTCAGGTCCTGAGCTTATTCGGGTCCGTCGCCTTGAACTGCGTTCAGCAGGTCGAGAGACTCAGCCGCATTCAGGAGGACCCCCCATGGGACTGTTCGATTTCGTGAAGGAAGCCGGCGAAGGCTTGATGAAGGAGCTGGGCCGCGGCTTCAAGGAAGATTCCGACGCGGTCACCGAGAAGGTCCAGGACCTCGGGCTCGCGGTGGACGGCCTCGCGGTCGAGGTCGATGGCGACAAGGCCATCGTCAAGGGCAAGGCGGGCAGCCAGGCGGAGGCCGAGAAGGCCGTGGTAGCCATCGGCAACACGCCCGGCATCGCCATGGTCGATGACCAGCTCGAGGTCTCGCAGCCCGCGCCGACCTCGCAGTACTACAAGGTCGTGTCCGGCGACTCGCTCTCGAAGATCGCCAAGAAGTTCTACGGCGATGCGAAGAAGTACACCGTCCTGTTCGAGGCCAACCAGCCGATGCTGAAGGACCCGGACAAGATCTATCCCGGCCAGGTGCTGCGCATCCCGCCGCAGGAAGGATGAGCGAACTCATGTCCAGGAGACCCCCGATGAAGAACTCCGTTCTCGTGATCCTCGCCCTCGCCGTGACCCTCGGCCTCGGCTGCAGCCGTGACGATGCCGAGAAGGCTGCCGCCACGGCTCGGGAGAGTGCGGACGCCGCGGCCGAGGCCGCTCGCGAGACCGCCGACGCGGCGATCGACGTGGCGGCCCAGGCGGGCGACGCAGCCGAGACCGCCGCGGCGGATGCCGTCGAGGCGATGGAAGGCGCGGCCGACGACGCCGGCAAGGCGGTGAAGGAAGCGTCCGCGGGCATGGCCGCCGACGCGGTGGCCGCATGCCGCTCGCTCGCCGAGAAGGGCGCATGGGAGCAGGCGCTCGCGGTCTGCGAGAAGGCCCACGAGCTGCTGCCCGACGACCTCGGCATCGAGCACGCGCTGCAGCAGGCACAGGCCGCCGCCAAGTAGGCAGGCGCAGGCCCCCGCCAAGCAACAACGGTCTCCGGGTCGCGGTCACGAGGCCGCGACCCGGGCTCGACCGGACTCCGTTTCGGCGGCTCCGACCGGCTGCCTGCCCGCTCAGCGCGGGTTGGCCAGCAGGACGCTCAACGTGGGTTGGCCAGCAGGACCTGGAGCGCGCGGCCGTAGCGGCCGCGCCGGTCGTACTGGCTGACCTCGGCGAGACCGATGCCGTCGCGATCGGCGACGATCTCGTGGCGGAAGCCGAACCACTCTCCCTCGGGCAAGCGCTCGAAGTAGAGCGTGGTGTCGGTGTTGATCAGCATCACCTCGCGCGCCGCAGACGCCGCGCTCATGGTGTGGAACGAGAGGCCGAAGGTCAGGTCCGAGACCGCCGCGGCGCGAAGCAGTGGCGTCGTGGGTTCGCCTTCGACCAGATCGAGCGGGCTCGTCAGCCAGGCAGCGGAGTCGGCGCCGGGGACCGGCCGGAGTTCGAGAGAGAGATGGAAGCCCGGCGGCATCTCACCGGCACGGCTCTCGGACATCATGCGCGCTCGGGGGAGACCCTCGGGCCCCGGCAGCGGCCGTTCCTCCTGGCTCGAGAAACGCGGGAGCCCCGGGCTCGCGGCCATCAGCACGGCGCCGGCCCGCGCAACGTCCCGCTCGCCGGCCGAGAGCGCGGCTTCGACGACGGCCATGCGACGCCCACGCCGCACGAAGCCGGAGCGCAAGCGGAGGGGCTCCATCGGGACCGGGCCCAGCAGATCGATGGTGATGCGCGCGGGCACGAAGCCCGCGTCGGCGGCAGCCGCCGCCACCGCCCGGGTGAGCAGCGCGTTCACGGGTCCGCCGTGCTGGCTCTTCACGGACCAGGGACTGCCCGCCCATCGGGTCGGAGCGTAGACGTCCCCATCGCGCCGGTAGATCGCGTCGGCCATCGGGCTCAGATCGAGAGGGGGATCGTGGCGTAGCCGCGCACGTGGGCCTGGTAGGTCCGCGTGCAGCCGGCCTCGTCGACCTCGTAGTCGGGGAAGCGCGCGGCGATCTCCTGGAGGGCGATCTTCGCTTCGAGGCGCGCCAGCGATTTGCCGATGCAGACGTGCTGCCCGTAGCCGAAGTACAGCTGACGATCCGCCTTCCGGTGGATGTCGAAACGGTCCGGCTGTTCGTACTCGCGCGGATCGCGTCCCGCCGAACCGGTCACGAGCGCGACCCGTGCGTCCTTCGGAATGACCACGCCGTGCAGCTCGACGTCGCGTTCCATCACGCGACCCTGGAACTGCGAGGGCGCGTCGTAGCGCAGCACCTCCTCGATCGCTCCGTCGAGCAGGCTCGGGTCGCACCAGAGCTCGCGACGCTGATCCGGATGCTTCCACAGGTACACGATGCAGTTGCCGATCAGCTTCATCGTCGTCTCGTAGCCCGCGGCCGCCAGCAGGTTGACGAAGGAGCAGACCTCCCCGTCGGAGAGGCGCCGGCGGGTACCGTCGAGATCCTCGAACTCGCTCTGGGCGAGGACCGTGATCAGGTCCTCCTGGGGCTGCCGGCGACGCGCTTCGAGCAGCTCGATCATGCGCTGGCCGTTGCGGACCACGGCGGCCCCCGCGTCGGCCGGGGGGAGCCCCGTCTCGGGGTCGCGTTGCAGCATCTTGTCCACGCCCTCCCGGAACTCCTCGCGCATCTCCTTCGGAATGCCGAGCAACGCGCTGATCACGTCCATCGGCAACTTGTTGGAGAAGGCGTTCTGGATCTCGCCGCCTCCCTCTCCCACGAAGGCGTCGAGGTAGTGCTGCGCGATGCCGCGGATCTCCTTCTCGAGGGCGGCGATCCGCCGGGGCGTGAACCCCTTCGAGACGAGCGTGCGGACGCGCACGTGGAGCGGCGGATCCATGCCGATGATCGACATGATCGTGCCCGGCATCTGCCCGCGGTTCTCGAGGGTCGGTCCCAGCCGCGAGCTGTAGGTCTTCCAGTCCAGGGTCGCGTTCCACACGTCGTCGAAGCGGAAGATCGCGTAGAAGTCCATCTGCTCGTTGTAGGTGACGGGCTCCTCCTCCAGGAAGTAGCGATAGGTCGGGAAGGGATCCTCCTGGAGCTGGCGGGAGTAGGGGTCGTAGTTCATGCGCTGCGGTCCTCGCTGGAGGGCGGATGTTCCCGTGGATCACCCCCGGTCGCAACGCGTGCGGGCGCGGACAGACCCTCCGGAGCCGCTACCATGCGCGGCTTCCGGACCGGCACGAGGCAGGCCGCCGGAAGGAGAGGAGACGGGCATGGGCAAGCTGGATGGACGCGTCGCGGTGATCACCGGCGGGGGCCGGGGCATCGGCGCCGCCGTCGCGCGGTGCTTCGCGGCCGAGGGGGCCTCGGTGCTGGTCAACGACCTGGGGGCGCCGATGGAGGGCGGCGGGACCGACGCCGGCCCCGCGCAGGAGGTCGCGGCGGAGATCAGCCGGGCCGGCGGCAAGGCGATCTCCGACGGCACGGACGTCACGGACTTCGACGCGGTCCAAAGGATGATCCAGCGGGCCGTGGACGAGTTCGGTCGGTTGGACATCCTGGTCAACGTCGCGGGCATCATCCGCGACGGCATGATCTTCAAGATGGAAGAGGCTCAGTGGGACGCGGTCATCGACGTCCACCTGAAGGGCACCTTCAACACGGTGCGGCACGCGTCGGCGTACTGGCGCGAGCACCGCGGCGGGCAGTACCGCATCATCAACTTCGTCTCGGGCTCGGGCCTGTACGGCTCACCGACCCAGCCGAACTACGCGGCCGCCAAGATGGGGATCGTCGGTCTCACCTTCTCCTGCGCGAACTCCCTGAACGGCTACGGCGTGACCTCCAACTGCATCGCCCCGATCGCCTTTACCCGCATGACGGAGAGCCTGCAGGGCAAGGCCACGGTGATGGACTACAGCCCGGACAACCCGCGGATCTCCGCGGAGAACGTGGTGCCGCCGGTGCTCTACCTCGCGATGGAGCAGAGCGATTGGATCAACGGCAGGGTGATCGAGTCGGGCAACGGCAAGATCGGGCTGTTCTCGAACCCGGAGATGACCCGCCAGATCATGACCGACGGCTTGTGGGATGACGACGTCGCCATCACCGAGATGGAGACGGTGTTCCGAGAGGCCATCCACCAACCCAATCCCTTCGCCAAGCCGAAGAGCTGAGGTCCACATGAGCGAACGACACCCCGAGGGCGGCATCACCGTCGAGCAGCGCGGTCACCTGTGGCTGATGGGCATCGACCGCCCGGAGAAGCGCAATGGCCTCACGCCAAAGATGTGGGACGAGCTGCGCGAGGCCTACACGCGACTCGACGAGGACGAGGAGCTGCGGGTCGGCATCCTGTTCGGGCACGGCGAGCACTTCACGGCCGGGCTCGATCTTCCCAAGTGGCACGACCGGATGAAGCAGGCCGGCAACGCGCCTCGTGAGGCGAGCCGGGTCGATCCCTCCGCGCTCTCGGGACGCGCCTGCCGCAAGCCCATCCTCTGCGCGGTTCGCGGCATCACCTACACGGCGGGGATCGAGTACATGCTCGCCGCCGACATCGTCGTCGCCGCGGACGACTGCCGCTTCTCGCAGCTCGAGCCCAAGCGGGGGATCATGGCGACCGGCGGCGCGACGATCCGCTTCGTCGAGCGCGGCGGCTGGGGCAACGCCATGTATCACCTGCTGGTCGTCGACGAGTTCGACAGCCAGGAGGCGCTGCGCTGCGGCCTGGTGCAGGAGGTCGTGCCTGCAGGCACCGAGCTCGCGCGGGCCGAGGAGCTCGCGCTGAAGATCGCGGCGCTCGCGCCCATGGCGATCCAGGCGACCAAGGCGTCCTGCCGACTTTACGCCCTTGAGGGCCAGGCCGCGGCAGTCGCGGAGTTCCAGGAGGTCCAGCGCAAGCTCGCCAACAGCGAGGACGCAGCCGAGGGGGTGGCCTCCTTCGTCGAGCGCCGGGAGCCGATCTTCAAGGGACGCTGAAGGCGCCGAAGCGCCTTCGCGGTAGGATGCGCGGACAGGACGTCGCGCGGAGGATGCACATGGGCGCTCTCTCGGAACGCATCGCAGTCGTGACCGGCGCCAGCCGCGGAGTCGGCAAGGGCATCGCGCGCGCGCTCGGCGAGCTCGGCTGCACCGTGTACGTGACGGGCCGGACGACGGGCCCGGGCGAGCGCACGATCGACACGACGGCACGGCTCGTCAGCGAGGCGGGCGGAGAGGGCCGGGCGATCCGCTGCGATCACGGCGACGACGGGCAGATCGAGGCGCTCTTCGCGGAGGTGAAGGAGCAGGCCGGTCGCATCGACCTGCTCGTCAACAACGTCTACAAGGTGCCGAACCCGCCTGCCTGGGGCGGCGGTTTCTGGGACCACCCGATCCAGATCTGGGACGACCAGGTCGGGATCGGACTGCGCGCCCACTACGTCGCCAGCTGGCATGCAGCGCCCCTGCTCTTCGAGAGCGGACCCGGCGCGGCGATCCTCAACGTCTCTTCGCCGGGCGGGCAGAGCTACCACTTCTCGAGCTCCTACGGCGCGGGCAAGGCCGGGCTCGACCGGCTCACGGCCGACATGGCCCGGGAGCTGCGCCCCAAGGAGATCGCAGCGCTCGTGCTGTACCCGGGCATGGTCTCGACGGAGTTCATCGAGGACGCCGCCAAGGAGCAGGGGATGGACCTCTCGAAGGCCCAGACGCCGCTCTTCGTCGGGCGCACGGCCGCAGCCCTGCTCGCCTCCGAGGCGCTGATGCCGCGCACGGGGACCATCCAATGGGTGGAGGATCTCGCCGAGGAGTTCGACGTTCTCGACGAGAACGGGCAGCGCCCCCCGGGCTACCCCGCACGGCTGCGGAGCTGAGGCGGACGACCGGACCTTGGACGAGCGGTTGATCCGTCCCGGCGGGCCCAGGCTGCGCCCGATCGCGGACCCCACCGAGCCGGTCTACCACCGGCGCATCCGCCTGGTCTCCAGCGCGAACCGGGTCGTCGGCGACGTCGCCGACGGGCCCCACCACTTCCGCGTGGTACTCGGTCACGACGGCACGCAGGTGACTTCGATCCACGGCGAAGCGGTGCGCCACCCCTGGACCACCTGCCCGGCCGCGGTCGGGGCACTCGACGCGCTCCTCGGAACACCTCTCGACGAGAGCAGCACGGCGGTGGGACGGCACGCCGATGCGACCCACCAGTGCACCCACCTGTTCGACCTGGCGGGGTTGGCCGTGGCCCAGGCAGCCCGCGGCGGTTCGGGCCGCGACTACCACTGCATCGTGCGGCAGGACTCCGCCGGCGACACCCTGGCGCAGTGCCTTCGAGACGGTCAGGTTGTGCTCGACTGGCGGATCCGCGACGGCGTGATCCTCGGACCGGGCCCCTGCGCGGAGGTCCCCCTGCAGCGGCGCTTCATCCAATGGGCGGGCGAGCACCTGTCGATGGAGCAGGCCGAGGCGGCGATCGTCCTGCGGCGCGCGTGGTTCGTCTCGCCGGTTCGCTTCATCGACGTCGAGCAGTGGGAGCGCGCCTCCGATCTCGGCAACGGCCCGGTGTGCTTCACCTTCCAGCCCGGCCGCGCCCAGACCGCCCTGCGGGTTCCCGGCTCCTACCGCGACGTTGGAGGCGACGCCGGCGACGACCCCGAGTCCCTTCTCGAGCCGAGTTGACCGAGAGGCCCGACCCCTTCGTCAACAACTTGAGAAAAAGGCCCGGCCCTTTCGTTGAGTCGTCAGGGGGTGAGGAGGGATTGGAGGTTGGTGCTCATGATGCGCTGCTGGTCGGCGGGGGAGAAGGGCTCAAGCTCGGCGAGGAAGTCGAGCGGGTTGGCGAGCCCTTCGGGGTGCGGATAGTCCGAGCCGAACAGGATCTGGCTCGTGCCGATCAGCTCCGCGAGCTCGCCGAGGGGCTCCTCGTAGAAGGGCGCCACCGAGACGTGCCGACGGAAGGTCTCGACCGGGTGCTCCTTGAAGTCCTTGGGCATCTGACCGTAGACGTGCTCGAAGGTGGCGAGCAGACCCTTCACCCACTTCGAGCCGTTCTCGACGCTCGCGACGCGCACACCGGGAAAGCGGTCGAAGACGCCGTGGCAGACGAGTGCAGCCATCGAGTCGGAGATCGCGCGCCCTGCCAGGCCCAGGCAGGCCTTGAAGGGATCGGGCTTGAAGGGCAGGAACTCGCTGCCACCCTGCCACATCTGCGAGAAGCGGTCGTAGCCGGAATCGGACGCGTGCATGCAGACGAAGATCCCGGCCTCCTGGACGCGGGCCCAGAACGGATCGAATTCCGCGAAGCCGAAGGAGCGCGAGCCGCGGTAGCCGGGTACCGGTGCCGGGCGCAGGCCCACGGTACGCGCGCCCCGTTCGAGCGCCCACTCGAGCTCGGCGATGGCCATGTCGACGTCCATCAACGTCACGAACGGAACCGTGAAGAGCCGATCCTCGGTGTGGAAGCCCCAGCGCTCGTCCAACCACTGGTTGAGCGAGTGCAGGACGGCCCCCATCAGCTCGTGGTCGTAGTGCATGCGCTCTTCGACGACGCTCGCGAGCGTGGGGAAGACGAGCGTCGCGTGGACACCCTGCTCGTCCATCAGCTTCAGCCGGTCCTCGCCGTTGCGGTAGGCCTCGGGGCAGCGGATCGGCTGGCCCATCATCTCGCGGAACGACAGGCCCTCGGTGTTCTTCGCGCGGTACCAGAGCTCGTGGGCACCCGGCGGCGCGATCACCTCGAAGGTGGGGTTCGGAATGTAATCCGAGATCACCCCGCCGATGGCGAGCTTGCGACGTCCGTCGACGTCGACGTACTGGAACTCGCGCTTCCACTTCTTCGGGAGGTGCGCGGTCATCGCGTCCTCGGTCTCGTAGAGGTGGTTGTCCGCGTCGTAGACCGGGTAGCCGAGGTCGGTCATGGGGGCCTCCTGCGGAGCGGTTCCGGGAGGGTATCACCGGCCCGGACGATCTGAAAGATCGTCAAATTCGGCTGAGAAGGCCGTTCAGTGCTCCCAGGGAGGTTTTTCGGGGTCTGCGACGCGAGCCGGAGAGGGGACGAACGCGAGGCTCCAGCCCAGCACCAGGGCCCCGAAGGAAACGGGCGCGACGATCATCGCCGCCAGCAGCCCGTAGCTGCCGGCCTTCACGAGCACCACCGTGACCACGCATCCCGCAACGCCGGCCAGGCCGATCGCCGCTCCGACGAGGAACTTGAAGACCATCGCGGCACCCTGAAGCCGGGGGCGGCCCCGGGTCGCGAACGGGGCGACAGCGGCGACGCTGATCGCCACGAACAGCACCCATCCCCAACGATCCTGACCGCTCTTGGTGATCGCGGCGAGCACGCTCATGACGAACAGCGCGATGGCGATCTTCGGGCCGTAGATGGCGATCGGCGTGCGCTTCCAGTGCGCGAGCAGCTCGGCGGTCGGCGCGCGCCCGGGGTCGGTCTCCATGGAGGGGGTATCGGCGCCCGGTGCCCCAGCCCTTACAGGGGGACGCGATGCAAGGCCCAGGGGCCAGCGGTCAACAGAGGCGGGCCGAAACGCCGAGCCGCCGCGTCGCGATGGTCTCCTTCGACCAGGACGAGCACCGGCCTCTCCAGCTCACGCAGCAGCTGCATCTGGTCCGCCGAGGGTGCTTCGCCCCGCGCGAGGGCTCTCGCTGCGGCGACGCGATCGGATGCCCTGGGATGGCCGGCCACGATGTAGTGCTCGGCCCGCTCGGTCAGCAGCACCCGACCCGTCAGCGCCGGCAGCTCCGCGGTGTTGCCCTGGGAGGCGCGGGTCGGCGGACCGGGATCGATCGCGACCACGGCATCCGGCGGCGTCTGCTCGCGCAGATGGCCGTAGATCTTCGCGAGGGGGCCTTCCTGCTGGACGAGGTGGCCGTCCCGGAAGACGACCTGGGTCGGAGGCCGCCCGGTGTAGGTCCAGACCACGAGCAGCAGGGTCGGTCCGAACAAGGCGAGCGGCACCCAGGCGTGCGTGAGCTCGCCGCCGCGACCTCGGAGCGCGGCCGTCGCCGGGATCGCCAGGAAGACCAGCGCCACGTGGAAGAAGTTCACGAAGTTGCCGGCGGGCAGCACGATCAACACCGTCGCCGCCAGCAGGGGAAGCGCTGCGACGCCGCAGACCAGCAGGAAACCCCGCAGCTCGCGTGGCGCCCGGATCCACCCGATCGCCGCAAGGACCATCATCCCGAACCCCGCCCCGAGCGCGCCTCGCCCATGCTCGAGGGCCAGGTCGAGGCCCCCTGCGAGCAGCCCCGACCCCTCGCCACTCGCACCGCCGAGCAGGTGGGCGTAGGTCGGCAGGGGAAGCAGCAGGCCGAGCGCGATCGCTGCTGCGACGCTGACCCAGGGCAACGGGCGGTCGCCCACCTCGACCCAGCCAGCGCGGCGTGCCACTTCGACCACCAGCACCGCACCGACCAGGGAGAGCCCGCCAGCGATCGCGATGATCGGACTCCACAAGGTGACGAGCAGCGTGGTCACGACGAGACCGATTCCACCTCGTCGCGGCGACCGCCAGGCGACATGGAGGGCCCACAGGAGACCGACCAACGTCGTGAGCGCCAACGGGCGGGAGGTGATGTTCAGGTAGTAGCTGAGCAGGGGTCCGAGCTGGCCGTAGGCATCGCCCACCCGCATCCACTCCGACACGGGGTGCACGAGGCCCCATAGATAGGAGCCATCGTCCTCGGGCCAGTGACCGATGCGGAGGCGGCGCCAGAGCAGGACCAACGGGGCCTGGGCGTGTGCGCCTGCCATCACGAGAAACGACAGCACCAGTCCGAAGACCGTGCGGCCGTAGAGCGAGCGGGCGAGCCCGGCCGAGAGCACGACGAGACCGAAGGCCGAGAGCACGACGCCGATCTCGAAGGCGTGCAGGACGTCGAGGCCGGTGGCGTGGGCGAGGGCCGCGGCCAGCGCATGGAAGGTCCAGTAGTACGCCAGGGGCTCCCCCGCGAAGAACGGGTTCTCGGGTGGAAGCACCCCGGGAGCGATCAAGAATCGCTCCGCGATCGCCGAGTGGAGGAAGCCGTGAGCCGAAACCAGCGTATACGGGCTCTCCCGGTGGATGCCCAGGATCAGTGCCACCCACGCCAGCCCCGCCGCGCAGACGGCCGGCCCGAACAGACGACCGCGGGCCGGAGGGTCTTCAGCAGTCGGCAACGACGTCTCCAAGCAATGGATGGGAGCCGGTTCTCCGGGAACGTCGCCATTCCCGAACGAGGCGGCCAGACCCGCGAACTCGCCACCTGGGGCCGGCCGGCCGCCACCCACGAGGTCGATACCCGCGGCCGACCGGGCGCGACCCACGAAGTCGGTACCCTATCGGGATGGAGCCGAGCGTGCAGCAGGACGCAGTGCAGGAGCGAGATGCAGGAGTCCAGCCGGTGAACGCCGTCCTGGACCCGATCGAAGACGTCATCGGCGCCTTCGACAGCCTGGTCATCCGCCTCTACTCGAGGGGCCGCTTCACGATCCTGCGCAAGATCTTCCTCGAGGAGATCGGCCAGTACCTGCCCAAGCGCGGCAAGGTGCTCGATCTGGGCTGCGGCTTCGGTTTCTTCTCCCTCTACTTCGCGGCACGGGAACCGGGCCGTGAGATGTTCGGGGTCGACATCAACGAGCGCCGCATCGCCGACGCGAACGAGGCGGCCCGCCGGCTGGGCCTCTCGAACGCCCGCTACGAGGTCGCGGACGCCGCCCAGTGGGAGGCGACCGAAGACTTCGACGCGGCCTACCTGCTCGACCTGCTCCACCACCTGCCCCAGGACGAGGTCGCCCCCTTCCTGCGGCGCCTTCGCGCGAGGCTGCGCCCGGGCGGCACGCTGATCGTGAAGGAGGTGGAGGACCGGCCGCGGTGGAAGGCCTGGTTCACGTTGCTGCTCGACCGGCTGATGGTCGGCTGGAGCGAGCCGATCCGCTACTGGCCGCCTGCAGAGATGATCGTGCTGCTCGAGAGCCTGGGTTTCGACGTCAAGAAGCATCGCATGCGCGACTGGCTGCCGTACCCGCACATCCTGTACGTCTGCCGGCTGCCGGTGGAAGAAGCGAAGACCTAGAAGTTCGGCGGCAGCCCAAGCCCGCGACGGGCGATGATGTTCTTCTGGATCTCGCTGGCGCCGCCGCCGATCGTGTCGACGACCGTGTAGCGGTAGCTGCGCTCGAAACGTCCCGCCGCGGGGGCGCCCGGCTCGCCCGGTTTCAATTGACCCTCGGGCCCCATCAGATCGAGGGCCGCGTTGGCGACCCGCTGCCCGGTCTCGTTCATGAAGAGCTTGTACTGCGACGACTCGACCGTCGGCACTCCGTCCTTGAGCGCCTCGCAGATCACGCGCCGCTGCAGCATGCGCGAGACCTCGAGCTCCGTGGCCAGCTGCGCGACCTGGGCTCGGGTGTGGGCGTCGTGCCTGACCGGTTCGCCGTCACACTCGGCCTCGCGGACCCAGTCGAGCAGGGCCTCGACCTTCATCTCGAGGGGCCCGACGGGCATCATCGCGAAGCGCTCGAGGTCGAGAGCTTCGCAGATGTAGGTCCAACCCTTGCCGACCTCGCCGACCACGTACTCGTCGGGCACGAACACGTCGTCGAAGAACACCTCGTTGGTGCGCTCGTCGCCGATCGTGTGGACGGGGCGGATCGTGAAGCCCTCATGGTCCATCGGGATCAGGAAGAGCGAGATGCCCTTGTGCTTGTGGCTCGTGTCGGTGCGCGCGCCCACCCAGTACCAGTCTGCGAAGTGCGCCGAGGTGGTCCACACCTTCTGGCCGTTCAGGGTCCAGCCACCCTCCACCTTCTCGGCTCGGAGCTGCATGTTCGCGGCGTCCGAGCCGGCGTTCGGCTCGCTGTAGCCGATGGCGAACTCGATCTCGCCGCGGATGATCTGCGGAAGGAACTCCTGCTTCATCCGCTCCGACCCGTTGCGGATGATCGTCTTGCCGACGATGCCGACGCCCTTGCCCGGCTGGGGCGCGCCGTAGCGCGACAGCGCCTCGGTGAGGATGAAATCGTAGATGCCCGAGCGCGCCTGCCCGCCGTAGGCCTCGGGCCAGGACATCCCGAGCCAGCCCGCTTCCGCGAGCTGCTGCATCAGCCCCCGCTTGGCGGGGCTGTCGACGGTTTGCGAGAGCTGCTCGGGCTGGGCGTCCATCACCTCCGGCGAGCGGCGCTCGCTGAGGAAGGCCTCCAGCTCGGCTTCGAAGGCCCGCTCCTCGGAAGAGAGATCGAAGTCCATGTCAGCCCTGCTCCCGCTGCTTGCGCAGCTCCGCGCTCTCGCGCTCTTCGTTGCGCATGGCGTCCTCCATGCCGTGATCGTGCCCGTAGCCGATGGCCCGCCTGGCCGCGGCGACGACCTCGGGCCGGCTCTCGGCGTAGCCGGCCGCGATCTCGCGGGCGGTGCTCATCAGGTCCTCGGGCGCGACCACCCGATGGACGAGACCCATCTCGAGAGCCTCTTCGGCCCGGACGATCCGCCCCGTGGTCACCAGGTCGATGGCCCGCCCGCGACCGATCAACCGGGGCAGCAGGTGCGTGCTGCCGAGGCCGGGCAGGATGCCCAGCTTCACGAAGGTGAGCCCGAGCTTGGCGCCGCTGACGGCGATCCGCAGGTCGCAGGGGAGGATCATCGTCACGCCGACCCCGATCGCGTGGCCGTTCAACGCCGCGATGATCGGCTTCGGATACTCCACCATCTCGAGCGGAAAGACCTTGAGGAAGTCCTCCTCCCCCAGCTTCGGCCCCTTGGATGCATTCGCGCCGGCCTGGTGCGCCTTCAGGTGATCGAGATCGACGCCCGCGCAGAAACCCCGCCCCGCCCCGGTCAGGATGACCGCGCGCACCGTCTCGTCGTCGCGCAGCTTGCGGAAGGCGTCCACCACCTCCTCGCCCATCTCGGTGGTGTAGGCGTTCAGCTTGTCCGGTCGGTTCAAGGTGACGGTGGCGATGCCGTCCCTCCGATCGAAGAGGATGTGCTCGTAGCTCATGCTGGACTCGTGCTCATTCGGGCAGGGCGAACGCCATGATCGCGTCGCCCTGCTTGGAGATGGCGTTGCCGCCCGCCGCGATCACCACGAACTGCCGGCCCTCGGGCGAGAGCCGGTAGCTGAGCGGCGAGGCATTGGCCTGGTAGGGAAGCTCGGTCTCCCAGAGCATGCTGCCGTCCCGGGTGTCGAAGGCCCGGAAGGCCCGGTCGGTGGTCGCGCCGAGGAACAGGACACCGCCTGCGGTGACCATGCCGCCGCCGAAGTTCGGCGCCCCCACGTCGCCGAGCCCGGGGATCAGGTAGAGCGGCCACGGGGCCTGGTGCTTGGTGGTCCCGAGATTCACCTTCCAGCGGACCTGGCCGGTCTTCAGGTCGACGGCCTGCAGGGATCCCCAGGGCGTCGGGTTGCAGGGCGCCCCGGCACTCGAGAAGTATCCGGATCGCTTCACGCCGTAGGGTGTGCCCGTCATGGGATAGAGCTCGTCGGGATAGGCGACGGCATCCGCCGGCAGCTTCTCGTAATCCTCGCGCGCGACCATCTCCACGATCATCGCGATGTGGGTCTGGTTCGTGAACATCACGCCGCTCACCGGATCGACGGCGATGCCGCCCCAGTTCATGCCACCGGTGGTATGCGGGTACTGGATCGACCCGTCGAGGGTCGGTGGCGTGAAGATGCCGTCGAAGCGGTACTTCTCGAGGGCTTCCACGCACGAGCCTCGATCCGCGAAGGTGTAGCCGACGTTCTCCGGCGTGAGCTCGGTCGGATGCAGCGGCGGCGGGTGGGTCGGAAAGGGCTGGGTCGGCGAGAGCGTCTCCCCGGGTACGCCGTCGGTCGGCACCGGTCGCTCCTCGACCGGATACAGCGGCTGCCCGGTCTCGCGATCGAGCAGGAAGACGTGGCCCATCTTCGTGCCCTGCAACACCCCAGGCCGCCCGCCGCCGACGCCTTCGATCTGGAAGAGCTCGGGCTGGGTGCCGACGTCGTAGTCCCAGACGTCGTGGTGGACGGTCTGGAAGTGCCAGGCGACGCGGCCGCTGTCCGCGTGGAGGGCCACCGTCGAGGACCCGTAGTGGTCGAGCCCGTGGCGCTCGCCGGCGTAGCTGTCGGGGGAGGGATTTCCGGTCGGCACGAAGACGAGGCCCCGCTCCGCATCCCCGGAGAGCAGCGACCACACGTTGGGCGTGCCGCGGTGGTAGCGCTCGCCCGGCGGAACGTCGGCGCGGTAGTCGGGCGGCACCGGGTCCCAGGCCCAGAGCAGGGCACCGGTCTTCACGTCGAAGGCCCGCACCACGCCCGACGGTGCATCGGTGCGCAGCTGGTCCGCGACCAATGCGCCGACGATCGCCCGGTCGCCGAGGACCAGCGGAGGCGACGTCACGTAGTACTCCCAGGGCGGGACATCCCCCTCGATTCCCTCGCGCAGGGCGACCTTGCCGCCCTCGCCGAAGTCGGCACAGGGTCGGCCGGTGTCGGCATCGAGCGCCCAGAGCTCCGAGTCCTTGGTGCCGTACAGGATGCGCTTCTGGCAGGCCGCGCCGGCGGCGGGCTCCTCCGCCTCCCAGTACGCGACGCCGCGACAGGTGAGCGGATAGGGCCCACCGACACCGGCCGCTCGGAGGCCCGGGTCGAAGGACCAACGCTCGGTCCCGGTCTCGGGGTCGAGGGCGAAGACGCGCATGTAGGGCGTGCAGTAGTAGAGGTGACCGTTCGTGACGATCGGCGTCACCTGCAGACCGGTCGGCATGCGCTCTGCCGAGGGCCCGTTGAAGTCTCCGCTGCGGTGCGTCCAGGCCAGCTCGAGTGCATCGACGTTGTCGCGGTGCACCTGCTCGAGAGGCGAGTAGTGGAGGCCGCCCTTGTCGCCACCCCACTCGGGCCAGCCGGCGACGGGACCGCTGAAGTCGATCACAGGCTCGCCCCCACAGCCGAAGGCGAGCCACAGGGTGAGCAGGAAGGCGCCGAAGCGCATCAAGGAGCTCCTCGCCGGCCCGTCAGGCGGGGCGGCGCTTCAGTCGGTGTAGGGCGCCCAGCGGGGCTTGCGCTTCTCGAAGAACGACTTCGGACCTTCGAGCTGGTCCGGGTGGTCGGCATGGGCCTCGAGCTGTTCGTACGCCCGGTCCAGCCCCTCCTCGAGCCCGTGGTCGAGGCTCTCCCAGATCGCGCGCTTGCTGCGGGCCAGCGCGGTGGGCGAATGCTCGGAAATCTTCGCGGCCAGCTCGCGCGCGCGGGGCATCAGCTCGACCGCAGGGAGGATCTCGCCGATCAGGCCCACCCGCAGTGCCTCTTCGGCTCCCATCCGCTCCGCTCCACCCAGCAGCGTGAGTCGGAACACGGTCTCGAGCGGGATCCTGCGCGAGAGACCCACCGGCTCGAGGCCTGCGACGGTTCCCACCTTGACGTGGGTATCGAAGAAGGTCGCGGTGTCGGCCGCGATCACGAGCTCGCTGTCCGCCACGAAGTGGAAGCCGCCGCCGACACACATGCCGTTGATGGCCGTGATCACCGGCTTCCAGCAGCGGTTCTGGAGGGCGGTGATCTGGCTGTAGGGCGCTTCCTGGCGGGGGACCTTCGCGAACTTCTGGCTGTCTCCCGCCGCCGTCGAGCTGATGTCCCAGCCCGTGCAGAAGGCCTTGTCGCCGGCGCCGGTCACGATCACGCAGACGACGTCATCGTCGCTCTTGATCTCGTTCCAGAGCCGGCGCAGCTCCATCGCCATGTCGTAGTCGAAGGCGTTGCGCGCGGCCGGGTTGTCGAGCGTGATCGTGGCGAAGCGCTCGCTCTTCTCGTATCGGACCTTGTCGCTCAACGACCTCTCCTCGCAATGCAAGGTTGAAAGGAACGTCCCCCTTCCGGGTTCAGGCGGCGAGGCGGGCGGCGACGCGTTCGGCGTGGGTCGGGATGGTGCCGAAGGCGTTCTCGAGCACGAAGGTGCGCTTGAGGTAGTAGTGCGGGGGCAGCTCCCAGGTGTAGCCCATGCCGCCGTAGATCTGGACGCACTTGCGCGCGTTGTGCATGGCCGCCTCGCCGGCGACCACCTTGGCCGAGGAAACGGCGCGTACGACGTCGCCGACGGTCGGATCGTCGAGGGTCGCGCCCGCCGCGTAGACCGCGTAGCGCGCCTGGCTCGCCTTCACGTAGCAGTCCGCCAGGAGGTGCTTGATCGCCTGGAAGGAGCCGATCGGGCGGTCGAACTGCTCGCGGGTCCTGGCGTATTCGGTGGCGTAGTCGAGGGTCAGCTCGGCGATGCCGAGCATCTGCGCGGCGGCCAGCAGGGCACCCTCCACCGCGAAGCGCTCGGCGTCGTCGGCCCCGGCGATTCGCTCGCCCTTCGGCAGCTCCGAGACGTGGAGCATCGGCGTCAGGGGGTCGAGCGGGATGCCGACCGGCCGCCCCTCGAGGCTCGTCGCTTCCACGCGATCGATGCCGTCGCTCCTCAGCAGGAGCAGCACGTCGAGGTCCGCTCCGTACTCGACCAGGAGCGGGTCCGAGCTCGGGTGCGTGAGATCCAATCCGCCGACCACGGTCTCGCCGGTCGCCGAGCCAGCGACCAGGGAGGCGGCGAGGTGGCTCCAGATCAGCGGGCCCGGCACCAGCCGCCGGCCGAGCTCCTGGAAGGCGATCGCTGCCTCGACCATGCCGAGCTCCACCCCGCCCTCGGCCTCGGGCAGGCGCAGCGCGAACACGCCCATCTCGGCGAGCTCGCTCCAGGCTTCGCGCGTGAACGGCTGCTTCTCGATCTCCGGCACACGGTCGAACCCGTACCGGCCCTCGACGAAGGACCGCAGGCCCTCCTGCAGCGCGAGCTGGTCTTCGTTCGGCTGGAAGTCCACGGAGGCTCCTCGCCGCGCCTAGCGCGGCTCCTTGGGCAGCTTGAGGATGCGTTCGGAGATGATGTTTCGCTGGATCTGCGAGCTGCCCGCCGCGATCGTCAGCGAGAGCGTGTTCAGGAACTTGTCGACGATGCGCTCGCTCGGGAGATCCGGGCCCACGTCCTCGCGCACCAGACCGGCGCGGCCGAGCAGCCGGGTGCCGGTCTCGTAGATGCGCTGGTTCAGCTCGGTGAAGCCGAGCTTGATCGCCGAGCCGTCGAGACCCGGAATGCCGGTCTTCGCCGTCTCCGAGATCGAGAACTTGATCCACGCCCAGAGTGACTCGACCTCGGCGGAGAGGTGACCGATCTCCTGACGCAAAGCCCTGTCGTCCCAGGCCGCCGCGTCGTCGCGGGTGATGCGTTTGGCGAGCCGCGCCAGCTCCTCGAGGAAGCTCTGCAGCTCGATGATGTCCGCAGCCCAGGCGCTGCCCCGCTCGAAGCGCAGGGTGACGTTCGTGATGCGCCAGCCGTCGTTCTCCGCGCCGACCAGGTTCTCGGCGGGGATCCACACGTCCTGGAGGAAGACCTCGCTGAAGTCGATCTCCCCGAGCAACGTCGGCAGCGGCCGGATCTCGATCCCGTCGAGATCCATGGGCATGATCATCCAGCTGATGCCGCGATGCTTCGGCGCGTCGGGGTTGGTGCGCACCAGCAGCTCGCAGTACTCGGCCGCATGGGCGAAGGAGGTCCAGATCTTGTGGCCGTTGACCACGTAGTGGTCGCCGTCGCGCACCGCCGTCGTCGAGAGGGAGGCCAGATCGGACCCGGAGTTCGGCTCCGAGAAGCCCTGGCACCAGACCTCCTCGCCGCGCAGGATCCGGGGCAGATGGGTGGTCTTCTGCCGCTCGTCGCCCTCGGCGATCACGGTCGGGCCGCCATGGCGGATGCCGACGAAGTTCATGCCGATGTAGGGCGCCCGCGCCCGGGCCATCTCCTCGTAGTAGACGAGCTCCTCGGTGAGGGTGGCGCCGCGCCCGCCGTACTCCTTGGGCCAGTTGACGCCGGCGTAGCCCGCATCGAACAGCTTGCGCTGCCAGCCGGTGTCGTACTCGCGCCGCGCCGCCCAGTCCTCGCGACCGGGCGGATCCCCGTGCTTCGGGACCTCCTCTGCGAACCAGTCGCGCAGCTCGCGGCGGAACTTCTCGTCGGCTTCGGAGTATCGGAGATCCACGGCATTACGATACTCCGCGTATCGTTATTGAGCAAGGGCGAGAGCCGCTCAGCCCAGGTACGCCGCGTAGTCGTCGAGAACCGGCATCACCTCGTCCCGCGGCCCCGACGGGATCCGCAACGCCACCTCGGTCATCCCGTTCTCGGCGTAGTACGCGAGCTTCGCCTCGTCGGGAAACACCCCGAACGGAACGAAGTGCAGCGCCGCGAAGTCGCGCTTCGCCTCGTCCATCGCCCGTCGCAGCGCCTCGAGGGCCTGCTTCATCCCGGCCCCTCCGATCGGCATCCAGCCGTCGCCGTACTCGGCGATCTGGCGGAAGAGCGTGGGGCCCGGTGCGCCGCCCAGCAGGACCGGCGGCCGCGGCTGCTGCACGGGCTTGGGCCACATCCAGCTCGGCTCGAAGCGCACGAACTCGCCCTGGTAGGAGGCCTCCTCCTTCGACCACAGCTCCTGCATGGCCAGCATCACCTCGCGCACGTGGGCACGGCGACGCTTCGGGTCGATGCCGTGGTTCTCCATCTCCTCGTGGTTCCAGCCGAAGCCGATCCCGAGCACGAAGCGGCCCCCGGAGATCCAGTCGATGCTGGCGATCGTCTTCGCCAGGGCGATCGGGTCGTGCTGGGCGACCAGCGCGATGCCGGTGCCGAGCCGCAGCCGTTCGGTCACCGCGGCAGCCGCCGCCAGGGCCACGTAGGGGTCGGGGCTGCGGCGATACTCCTCGCCGAGGGTGGGCGTCCCGGTGGGTGCCGGCGTCCGGCGGCTCGAGGGGATGTGGGTGTGCTCGGGCAGGTAGAGCGAGTGGAAGCCGCGGGCCTCCGCCTCCCGGGCCAGATCCACGGGGGACATGGCGAGGTCGGTGGCATGGAAGGCGAGACCGATCTTCACGGCGAACCTCGGGTGACAGGCCGTCGGGCGGGCGGGATCATTGGCCGAAGCCGACCCGACCGCAAGCGGACCCCGCCCCTGCCTGACGCCCGGGGGTGGAGCTATCTAGAACATGTTCTAATTTTCGCCTGCCGCGCCCCGCGGCCCCGGGAGACCCCATGCCCCCCGTCGATCGGAGCTACGAGCTCGCGCACCGCTACACCCGGCAGCGCGGGCGGGTCTACCTGAACGGGGTGCAGGCCCTGGTGCGGCTTCCGCTGCTCCAGAAGGCCCGCGACGAGGCCGCCGGCCTCGACACCGCCGGCTTCATCTCCGGCTATCGGGGCTCGCCGCTCGGCACCTACGACATGGCGCTCTGGCAGGCCAAGGACCTGCTCGAGGCGAACGCGATCCGCTTCGAGCCGGGCGTGAACGAGGACCTGGCCGCGACCGCCGTCTGGGGCACCCAGCAAGCCGCCCTCCACCCGACCTCGCGACACGATGGGGTGTTCTCGATCTGGTACGGCAAGGGCCCGGGCGTCGACCGCTCCCTCGACCCGATCAAGCACGGCAACTACATGGGAACGGCGCGCCACGGCGGCGTGCTCGCCTTGTGTGGCGACGACCCGGGCGCGAAGTCGTCCTCGATCGCCCACCAGAGCGAGCAGGCCCTGATCCACGCAGGCATTCCGATCCTCAACCCGTCGAACGTCCAGGACTACCTCGACCTCGGCCAGTACGGCTTCGCGCTGTCCCGCTACTCCGGTTGCTGGGTCGGCTTCAAGTGCCTCACCGACACCGTCGACAGCGGCGCTTCGGTCGAGGTCGACCCCGACCGTGTGCAGCTCGTCGACCCCGACTTCGCGTTTCCCGACGCGGACCACCACGTCACGATGACCAACACCCTGGTGCTGATCGAGACGCAGCTCTACCAGGTCAAGCTCCCGTCCGCGCAGGCCTTCGTGCGCGCGCACGGCCTCGACCGGGTGATCTGGGCCGGCGAGCGCAAGCGCCTCGGGATCGTGACGACCGGCAAGGCCTACCTCGACGTGCGCCAGGCGCTGGCCGAGCTCGGCCTCGACGAGGGGCGCGCCGCAGAGCTCGGGCTGGCCCTCTACAAGGTCGCGATGCCGTGGCCGCTGGAGCCCGAGGGCGCGCGCGAGTTCTGCGCGGGGCGCGAGGACGTGCTCGTCGTCGAGGAGAAGCGACCGATCGTCGAGGAGCAGCTCGCCCGGCTGCTCTACAACCAGTCCCAGCGGCCCCGGCTGCTGGGCAAGCGCGACGAGCAGGGAGCTCCCCTGCTCTCGGAGGTCGGCGAGCTCGCACCCGCCGCCGTGCGCGAAGCCATCCGCAGCTGGCTCGTCTCGCGCATCCCCGAGATCGCCTCCTCCCTGCGGCCGGCACCGGTCCCTGCGCTGGTGGCGTCGCCGGGCCAGCTGACCCGGCTGCCGAGCTTCTGCTCCGGCTGCCCGCACAACAGCTCGACGGTCCTGCCCGAGGGCTCGACCGCGATGGGTGGCATCGGCTGCCACGGCATGGCCACCTTCTTTCCCGAGCGACGCACCTACGGCGCGACCCACATGGGTGGTGAGGGCTCCAACTGGATCGGCCAGGCCCCGTTCATCGACATGCCCCACGTCTTCCAGAACATGGGCGACGGAACCTACTTCCACTCGGGGCTGCTCTCGATCCGCGCCTGCGTGGCCGCGGACGTCAACATCACGTTCAAGATCCTGGTCAACGGCGCGGTCGCCATGACCGGCGGCCAGCCGATCGAGGGCGAGCCGATGGACGGCGAGATCACCTGCCCGGAGATCGCCCGGCAGCTCCTGGCCGAAGGCGTGAAGCGGGTCGTCGTGCTCTCGAACGAGCCGGACAAGTACGAGCGCGGCGCCTTTCCCAAGGGCGTGAGCATCCACGACCGGGCGGAGCTGATCGCCGTGCAGAAGCAGCTCCGCGAGAACCCCGGCGTGACCGCGCTGCTCTACGACCAGACCTGCGCCGCCGAGGCGCGCCGCCTGCGCAAGCGCGGCGAGTTCCCGGACCCCGATCGGCGCATCGTGATCAACGAGCTGGTCTGCGAGGGCTGCGGCGACTGCAGCGTGCAGTCCAACTGCATCTCGATCGAGCCGGTCGAGACCGAGTTCGGTCGCAAGCGTCGGATCAACCAGTCCTCCTGCAACAAGGACTACTCCTGCCTGCAGGGCTACTGCCCGAGCTTCGTCTCGGTCGAGGGCGGTCGCTTGCGCCAGGCCGAGACCGAGACCGTGGGCGCGAACGAGCGGGGCCTGTTCGACGGACTGCCCGAGCCCGAGCTTCCGGATCTGGAGACCCCCTTCAACGTGCTGGTCGCGGGGATCGGCGGCACCGGCGTGGTCACGATCGGGGCGGTGCTGAGCATGGCGGCCCACCTGGAGGGCAAGGGCGCATCCGAGCTCGACGTCACGGGACTGGCGCAGAAGAACGGCCCGGTCACGAGCCACGTCCGCATCGCGGCCCGCCCCGACGCACTGCATGCCACCCGCATCGGTGTCGCGGGCGCGGACACGGTGATCGGTTGCGACCCCGTCGTCACCACGAACCCCGAGAACCTGCCGAAGATCGCGACGAACACGACCGTCGTCCTCAATCGCCACGTCGCACCCACCTTCGAGTTCG
Organism: Deltaproteobacteria bacterium; assembly: GCA_029261775.1. Classification (GTDB taxonomy): domain Bacteria; phylum Myxococcota_A; class UBA9160; order UBA9160; family UBA6930. The sequence continues at coordinate 31,138 of JAJDAR010000298.1, forward strand.
CGCTCAATGCCGACCTCGACCTGTCGTCGCAAGGGATGGAGGAAGCGGTGCGCCAGGCCGCCGGCGAAGCCAACGCGCACGTCGTCCCCGCCACCGAGTGGGCCACGGCGCTGCTCGGGGACGCCATCGCGACCAACCTGTTCCTGCTGGGCTTCGCCTGGCAGCTCGGGCGCATCCCGGTCAGCCGGGAGTCCCTCGATCGGGCGATCGAGCTGAACGGTCGGGCCGTGGAGCTCAACCGAAGGGCCTTCGCCTGGGGGCGGCTGGCGGCGCATGATCCCGCCGCCGTCGAGCAGCGCGTGAAGCCCTTGCTGCGAGGTGCCGAGACCGCACCGGCGCAGCAGGATCTCGAATCCCTGATCGCGACGCGCGTCCCTTTCTTGACCGACTACCAGAGCGCCAGCTATGCCAGGCGCTACGAGCGGCTCGTTCGCCAGGTGGCCGAGCGGGAGCACGCGACGACGGGCAGTGACGACCTGGCGCGCGCAGTGGCCCGCTACTACTTCAAGCTCCTGGCCTACAAGGACGAGTACGAGGTCTCGCGCCTCTACACCGACGGCGCCTTCCTGGAGCAGATCGAGCAGCAGTTCGAGGGCGAGCCCAAGTTGTCCTTCCACGTGACGATGCAGTTCGTCCCCGAGTGGCTGATCAAGCGGGACCCGGACACCGGCCGCTCGCCCAAGTGGACCTTTCCGAAGGGCTTCATGGTCGCGGTGTGGAGGACCATCCGCGCCTTCAAGTTCCTGCGCGGGACCCCCTTCGACCCCTTCGGTCGCACGGCCCACCGCAAGATGGAACGCCAGCTGATCGTCGACTACGAGAAGACCGTCGAGGAGCTGCTCGAGGGGCTGGACCGCGAGACCCTGCCGATCGCCGTCGAGATCGCCTGCCTGCCGGAGCTGATTCGCGGCTACGACACCGTCAAGGAGCGCCATTTCGAAGAGGCGATGTCGAAGCAGCACGAGCTGCTCGACCTGTTCCGCCGGCGGTCCTGAGGCGGCGCGGGCTTCAGCGCACCCAGGGCAGCACGCGGGCGCGCAGCCGCTCGGAGAGGCCCGGCGTCACGTCCTCCTCGAAGTCATCGATGCCGAAGGTGAGCTGCAGCTCGCCGGGCGCGTGCTCGATCGAGAGCAGTCGCGTCTCCTCGGTGAGCGGCGGCAGGGGCAGGTAGGTCCGGAACAGCGAAGCCACGTAGTTGGGCACGCCCATGATCGAGGCGCGCCGCGGCTGCAGCACGAACCAGCCTCCCACGACCTGGAGCCCGGCTTCGATCTCTCCCACCGGGAAGCCCGCGATCTCGGTGTGGACCGAGAGGCTCCGCGAGCCCAGCTCCAGACGGAAGGGCAGCCGGAAGCGCTTGACCCACGCGTCGACCGCAGATTGCCCGACCGCCACCACGACCCGCGGTCGCTTGACCGCGATGTGCGCCGGCAGGCCCGGGCTGAAGCTCGCATGGTCGGCGAGCACGACCACGCGCTCGAGCGGCAGCCAGGCCGTGGCGAGGCCCTGGAACTCGAGCCGTGGCCCGGCGAAGGAGCCCCGCAACGAGTCCGCCGTGCTTCCCTGCCAGCTCGCCCGGACCGGGCGCTTCAAGAAGGTGCTGGCGACGCTGTCGATCGCATCCGAACGCATGGCGCTCTCCGGCTCCGGTCCTTCGGCTGCGAGCGACCCGAGGTCGGGCCCGTGGCTAGCGGCGGCTCGTCTTTCGCGCCGTCTTCTTGCGTCCCGTGGTCTTGCGTGCCGTCTTCTTGCGTCCCGTGGTCTTGCGTGCCGTCTTCTTGCGAGCGGTCTTCTTGCGTGCCGTGGTCTTGCGTGCGGCCTTCTTGCGTGACGTCGTCTTGCGCCCGGTCTTCTTCTTCGCCGCGGCCTTGCGGGTGGTCTTCTTGCCGGCGGGCTTGGGCTCGACGGCCTTCTCCAGCCGGCGGATCAGCTTGGCCGCGTCGCTCCGGACCTGGCGCTCCAGGCGCGCCCAGCGTGCTTCGCGCTCGGCGCGGGCCTGCTCGACCTGCTTCTGCAGCGACTTCAAGTTGTTGCGGAGGTCGCGAACCAGGGTGCGTGCGTTCGAGGGCAGCTGGCGCTCCAGGTTGCGCAGCGTGTCTTCCAGGCCTCGGTTGGCTCGCGAGGTCTTCTTGCGGGTCGCGCGTTGGCGGGCTGCCATCAGATCGGATCCTCCGGGTGGGGTGCGGTCTCCGCCGGGCGGAGGGGCACCGAGTGATCGATGCCGGCAGCTTCCTTCAGCTCCTCGAGAGCGAGGGGAATGCCATCGGCCAGGAACCAGGGATCCGGCACCAGTTCGGGGTCGACCGTCACGCCGAAGTCCACGCGATCGACGTAGCTGACGACCGTGATGTTGAGACCCATGCCGGGCAGGATCAGGCTCATCGGGTAGGTGGCCTCGAGTCGCCCGCCCGCCATGTAGAGGGGAACCGGCGGACCCGGAACGTTCGAGACCACCGCGTTGGCGCCGATCGGCATCGAGGCCGCCGTGGACGAGATCATCCGGTAGGCGAGGTTCAGGACGGCCGGTGCCACCGTGTCCCCCATCGCCTGGATGTCGCGGGCGCGCATCGCCTCGGACATCTCCTTGGCCTGGAGGGTGTTCTCGTGGATCGTGCGCAGGCGCTCGACCGGGTCGTCGATGTCCGTGGCCCAGGACACCATCATGCTGCCGACCTGGTTGCCCAGGTCCTTGTCGCCGGCACCGCGGGTGGACACCGGGACGGAGACCACGAGCGACTCGGCGGGAAGCTCACCCTGCGCCTCGAGGTATCGCCGCACGGCAGAGCCGCACAGCTCGAGCACGACGTCGTTCACCTTGACGTCGAAGTGCTTCTTCATCGCGCGGATGTCCGAGAGGCTGACCGTGCTCCAGGCGACGGCACGGCGCGTGCCGATGTCGCCATTGAACGAGACCTTGGGAATGCTCGCGCCGAGCGCGGACTCACGCGCGTAGGGGAGCGCGGCCAGTCCCCGCCGGGCCGCCTGGCCGACGTAGCGCGCGACGCGGAGCGGCGTGCCGAAGCTGTGCCAGAGCCCGCCGAGGTAGAGCTCGAAGTCCGAGGGATCCCGTTCGGCGCGAGCCGCGGGACGCTGCGGTCCCTCGTCGCGAGGCGCCGGATCCGGCTCGAGGTCGCACAGCAGCTCCGTGAGGCCGACGCCTGACATCCCGTCGATCAGGCAGTGGTGCGTCTTGCTGAAGAGGGCGACGCGTCCGCCCGCGAGGCCTTCGATCCACCACATCTCCCACAAGGGACGCGAGCGATCGAGCTTCGGGGAGTAGAGATCTGCGACCAGCGCGGCGAGCTCGCGGAGCCCTCCCGGCGAAGGAACGGCAACGCGCCGCAAGTGGCGGGTGACGTCGAAGTCCGGGTCCTGCACGAAGTAGGGCCGGTCCAGGCCCAGCGGCACTTCGCGCAGCTTGGCGGTGAAGCGCGGCGCCTGCGCGACCCGCCCGGCGGCTTCTCGCACGAAACGCTCGTAGCCGAAGCTCTCGCTGACGGGCTCGAGCACGGTGACGCCACCGATGTGGGCGTGGGTGGTCGCCGTCTCCATGGAGAGGAAGATCGCGTCGCTTCCCGACAGCTGTTGCATGGCCCGGCTTCTCCCTTCCCTCCCCCCTCGAGCATTGTCGGCTCCCTGCACGCCACCGCAAGGCAAGCGCCGTCGGTTTTCGGTGCGGAACGCCATCTTGGAACGACCGTTCGAACGGGCCTCGGGACGACCCGGGAACTGACGTCGGTTTCACCCGCCGGGCGCTGCCCTCGCCGAGCCCGCGCCCACCGAGAGCGCACCCGCGGATCGGCTTCTAGGATACGAGCGCCCTCTCTCCCATCGGAGCGCCCATGCTGAACGGTTCCCTGCACCCCGACTTCGCCGACGTGGCCCGGAGCCTGGCCCGGATCCTCCCGAAGAAGGGTCCCGGCGGAGCCGCCGCCTGCGTCTACCACCGCGGCGAGAAGGTCGTGGACATCTGGGGCGGGACCCGCAACCGCAAGGGTGACCCCTGGGAGGAGGAGACCCTCTCCATCTCCTTTTCGACGACCAAGGGCGTCGCGTCGACCTTGCTTCACGTCTACGCCGATCGGGGAAAGCTCGACCTCGACGAGCCGGTGGCGACGTGGTGGAGCGAGTTCGGCGCCGCGGGCAAGGAGGCCATCACGGTCCGGCAGCTGATGTGTCACGAGGCGGGGCTGTATGCGATCGCGGACGTCGTGGATCACGCCCGAGACATGCTGGACTGGGACGGCATGGCCGCGCGCCTGGCCGCCGCGACTCCGCGCCATCCGGCCGGCGCCGCCCACGGCTATCACGCGATGACCTACGGCTGGCTCGTCGGCGAGCTCGTGCGACGGGTGGCCGACATGAAGCCCTTCCCCGAGCTGCTCGAGAGCGAGCTGGCCCGGCCGCTGGGTCTCACCGGGCTCTACTGCGGCGTGCCTGCCGATCAACAGACGCGTTGCGCAGAGCTGATGGCCGCCGGCATGGAGGGCACGCCGGACGAGCAGAAGCGGCGCACCGCGAACGTGCGTGAGCGAGCCGTTCGCTGGCGCGATCGCCTGTCCCGCGTGGGCGTGCGCTGGGACCCGACCGAAGCGATCGACGCCCTCGTGGCACCGGAGATGCACGAGCTCGACTTCAACGGCGAAGCGTTCCGCGCCGCCTCCATCCCCGCGGCCAACGGCATGTTCACCGCGCGTTCCCTGGCGCGGCTCTACGCCTGCCTGGCCGGCGGCGGGGAGCTCGACGGAGTTCGGCTGCTCTCGTCCGAAGCCGTGTGGCGCGCGAGTCAGGAGCAGAACCGGGGCGTCGGCCGCGTGATCCCCGTCTCGATGCGCTGGAGGCTCGGCTACCACCGGGTCTTCGCACTGCGCGCCAAGGTGCCGGCCGGCTTCGGACACTTCGGTTTCGGTGGCTCCGGAGCCTGGGCCGACCCGACCCGCCAGCTCTCGGTCGCCCTCACCGTGAACAGTGGGGTCGGAACTCCCTTCGGCGACACGCGGATCGCCCGCCTCGGAGGCGCCGCCGTGCGCTGCGCCGATCGGCGGATGCGCCGCTAGGCGCCGCGGGATCGCCTCACAGGGCAGCTCGCCTTCGAGGGCGAACCCCCCCACGCCGTGGGCTGCGACGATCGGCGGTCAAGCAGGACCCCCGGATGCCCGAATCGTCGGAGCGGGAGACGGGCGTGCTGCTGCCGATCGGCCACGACGAAAGCAATGTCCGGCGTTGGCCGTGGGTGACCTTCGCGCTGATGGCGCTGTGCATGCTCACGCTGGTCGCCACTGGCACGACGACCTGCGACGGCTCCCTCCCCGAATGGGAAGCCCGCGTCCAGGCCGAGCTCGCCGAGGTCGAGGACGAGGCGGACTACGAGCCGCCGCCGACCCCCTATCACGTCTGGGGCTTGATTCCGTCCGAGATCCGCATGTCGAGCGTGCTCACCCACCAGTTCATGCACGCGGGCTGGCTGCACCTGTTCGGCAACATGCTGCTGCTCTTCCTGCTCGGCCCACCGATCGAGGATCGCTGGGGCCGACCGGTCTTCCTCGGTCTGTACTTGAGCGGCGGCGTCTTTGCGGGCCTGTTCTTCGCCGCCATGGCCTCGAGCGCGACGATCCCGCTGGTCGGCGCTTCGGGCGCGATCGCCGCGGTGATGGGCGCCTATCTGGTCCGGCTCTTCCACAGCAAGCTCCGCTACTTCTACTTCTTCTTCATCCGGATGGGCACCTTCGAAGCCCCTGCCTACCTGATGCTGCCGCTCTGGTTCTTCGGCGAGCTGTGGAGCGCCAAGCTCTCCGACTCCGTCGGCGCCCAGGGCGGTGTCGCGTATTGGGCCCATGTCGGCGGTTTTCTCTATGGCACCGCGTTCGCCGGCCTGATCCGCGCCTTCCAGATCGAGAGCCGCTTCTTGAAGCATCGGCTCGAGCAGCGCCTGACGCTGGTGGCGGGCAACCCGATCGTTCAGGAGATCCAGGGCCTGCAGCAGGAGGGTCGCTTCGAGGAGGCCTTCGAGCGTCTGCAGCGCGAGATGCGGCGAACTCCGGAGGACCCGGACGTGGTGATCGCCACCTGGGACGCCGCGTCCGCCTTGCAGCGACCCCACGAGATCGCCGGCCCGCTCACCCAGCAGATCGAGCGTTGGGTGGCGCGGGACGAGATGCAGTCGGCCGCCGACTACTGGTGCGAGCTCACCCTGCTCGTGCCCGACGCGCCGACGGACCCGAAGGTGCTGCTCGCGGTGGCGCGGCGCCTGGACGAGGACGACCGCGCCCTCGAGGCGCGTCGCGCCCTGGGCCATGCGCTTCGCCACGGGGCCAGCGACCTGAGTCCCGGGCTGGCCCTGCGCTTCTTCGAGATCGCGCGCACGCGCGCACCGGAGCTCGCCCCCGACGCGGGGCGGCGTGCCCTCGAGTGGGATCAGCTCCCGGACGAGCGTCGCCGCGATCTGGAGAACCAGCTCGCCGAGGCGGATGCCCGACGCGCCATGAGCACCGGACCGGAGGTCGCACCCCGAGCGCACGGTTGGCGGGGCGCCTCCCAGCGCGCCCTCGACATCGATCTCGGTCCCGCGGCCGAGCTCGAGCTCGAAACCTCGGCAGAGCGCTTCGGCAGGACGAGCCCCGACCTCGCCGAGCCCGAGCCGCCCGCCTCCCCGCCCGTCGACGGGCCGCCGGGTGTGGACCCGCGCGAGAGTCCCGAGCCGCCGGGTGTGGACCCGCGGGAGAGCCCCGAGCCACCTCCCCGGGCCGAGCGGCGCGAGAGTCCGGAGCCCAGACCCGCACCGCCCGCCGCGGCGTTGGGGAGCGGTCCGCGGATCCGCGAGATCAAGGCGGTCGACGCGGTTCCGCGTGCGCTCGAGGCGGAGGGTCTCGTGGTCCGGCGCGACGACAAGCTCCATCGGATCCCCTGGTCGCGGATCGAGGCGATCGGCGTCGGCGCGGTGCATGGCGTCGAGGCACGCCCGGTGCTGCTGATCGACCTCGTGCTCGACTGGAACGACCCGCAGGCCGAGACCCTGCAAGTCGTCCGGCTGTCGAGCCACCGCTACGACCCTCGGCGACTGGCCCCCGGCATCGACGATCCCATGCAGGCCTTCCACGCGCTGGTGCGGGAGCTGCTCGAACGCAGCCGGGCCACACCGCTGCCCGACGCGGCCTCCCTGTCCGGCCCGTTGTCGACCTACCCGGATCTGGGGCTGTACGAGTCGCTGGTCCTCGACGCGCAGTAGGGCGGCCGGCCTCAGTCGCGCTCGTAGCGCAGGCGGCCGTCGGCCATCACGCAGCGGTGTCGCGGGCCCACGACTTCCACCTCTCCGGTCTCGTAGCCGACGTCTCCCGGGTAGAGCATCACGACCTCGCCGGCCGCCGTGCGGTGGATCTGGGGCCGGAAGATCATCGGCTCGCCGGCGCCGAGCCGACGCGCCGCAGCGGCAGCGCGATCGAAGGCGCTGAGCCAGGTGACGGTCACGAAAGTAGGAGGGGCCAGCGCGAGGCGTCCGTCGCGGTAGTCCGCCAGCGCCGTGCGGGGCGAGAGCCAGCGGTGGCCGACCATCTCCTCGCCATCCGGCCGTACGGGTGCCTCCCCGTCCACGACGCCGACGAAGAACCAGGTGTCGAAGCGGCGCGGCGAGACGGGGGGCGTGATCCAGCGGGAGATCGTCGCGAGCTCGAGGTCGTCGATCGCCAGACCCGACTCCTCGGCGGTCTCGCGTACTCCCGCCAGCCGAGCACTCGCCTCGGAGCGCGGATCCCCGCCCCGCACGTCGTGCGCCTCGACCCGCCCGCCCGGAAACACCCAGGCGCCCGGCTTGCCCTTCCGACCCGTGCGCTGCATGAGCAGCAGCTCCAGGTCGGCGCCGTCCCGGAGCAGGACCACCGTGGCCGAGGGGGTGGTCTCCGCCTCGTCGGTCATCGGCCCGTCCAGGCCGTGAGCACGTCGTCGCTGGTCACGACCGTCGCCACGTTCCGCAACGTGTGCTCGAACACGGCGTCGACGTAGTCGGCGGGTGTTCCGGCGACGGCGTCGCGCGGCAGCACGACCTGGTACGACGCGTTCACCGCGTCGAAGGCGAGATTCGTGATGGCGACGTTCACCGAGACGCCGACTCCGACGATCGTCGTGACGCCCAGATTGCGGAGCAGGAAGTCGAGCTCAGTGCCCTGGAACGGAGAGAGCCCGTGGAGCCGCGGCAGCACGAGATCCGAATCCGCGACCTCGACCTCGGGAACGACCTGGGCCGCCTCCGAGCCCGGGATCAGGCGCGGCTCCGACTTCGCCATGTACTGGAAGATCCGCGCGTTGGCGTTGGCGCCGCGACCATCCTCGCGGCGCTCCGCGGTGCAGTGCAGCACGGGCACACCGGCGGATCGCGCAGCACGGCAGAGCTGCGCGATCCGCGGAAGGATCTTCGCCCCCTCGGCCGCGAGCTGCGGAAGCGGCGAGCGGTCGCCGATCACTCCGCGTTGGATCTCCTGTGTCACCAGGGCGGTGTGATCGGGGTCGAGCAGCTGCTTCAGGTCGATGGCCATCGCGATCCCTCCGTGGCGGCTCAGCCGATCACGCCACCGCTGCGCAACGCCTCGATCTCCTGGTCGGAGAGATCGAGCTCGGCCCGCAACACCTCTTCCGTGTGCTCGCCCAGGCGCGGAAACGAGCCCACGGGACCCTCGGCGAGACGGGACATCTTGACCGGATTGCCGACAGTCAGATAGGGGCGATCGCTGTCGGGGCGCGGAACCTCGATCAACATGTCCCGCAAGGCCACGTGGGGATCGGCGTGGATGTCGGCGGCCGTATGGCTCGGGCCGGCGACGATTCCCTGGGCGCCGAGCGCCTCGCAGGCCTCGAGGCGCGTCTTGTCCGCCGCCCAGGCCTCGAGGGCGGGGCGGATCACGCCGTCGGTGTGCGTGGCCCAGCCGGTGCGCTCCGCGAAGCGCGGATCCGAGAGCCACTCGGGGTGGCCGATCGTGTGACACAGCTTCTCGAACATGTGCTCGCGAAACACGGCCACCACGAAGAAACCGTCCCGTGCCCGGAAGGCGGCGACCAGGGCCGTGCTGCCGGCCGACGCCATGTGCGCGGGTGCGCCCATCGACCACAGGAACGGGACCATGTCCGCCATCGCAATCATCGAGTCGTACATGGCCACGTCGACGTGCTGCCCCAATCCGGTGCGCTCGCGGTGCCGAAGCGCGGCGAGCGTGCCGATCACGGAGAACAGCGCCGCTGCGTTGTCACCTAGCGCGCCGGCCACGACCACGGGCGGCGGAGCATCGCCGCGACGGTTCGGCTCGTAGAGACCGCCCATGGCCTCCGCGATCGGCGCATAGGCGGGCCATGCGGCGTAGGGAGAATCGGTCAGGTTCCCGAAGCCCGAGAGCGACACGTAGACCAGGCCGGGGTGCAGCGCGGCGAGCTCCTCGTAGCCGAGGCCCATCGCCTGCATCGAGCCGGCGCGGAAGTTCTCGGCGACGACGTCGAAGTGGGGAACCAGCCGGCGGAACACCTCGCGTCCCTGATCCGTCTTCAGATCGAGGGCCACGCTCTTCTTCGAGAGATTGTGGCGCAGGAAGGTCGCACCGACCTTTCGCCCGTCGTCGTCCGTCAGGAAAGGATGGGAGGCGCGGCCGGTGTCCCCGCGCTCCGGGTGCTCGACCTTCACGACCTCCGCGCCGAGATGGGACATCAGCTGGGTCGCGAAGGGCAACGCCTGCATCTGCTCGGCGGCGAGGATGCGCACCCCCTCGAGCGGCTTGCCCCACGCCCCGCGCTCCGGATGATGGACCTCGCCGACTCGCATGGCGGCACACGATAGGCTGGAGTGCCCCGACCGGCGAATGATACGCTGCCCGCCTGATGAGCCGACGACCCATCCCTCACCGCCTCTTGTGTCTCGGTCTGATCACCCTGGCGGGAGGTACCCCCGGCGAGGCCGCGGAAACGGCCCGAAACGCGCTGTTCGCGGAGCGCATCACCCTGTCCAACGCGGCGACGCGGCGGGTCGAAGGCCCGGATGCCACCGCTGGCATCGACGATTGGGCCCTCGGCAACGGCGTGATCTGTGCAGCGGTCACCGACCCTGCCCACGAGTCCGACCTGAGCGATCGCGGCGCCGTCCTCGTCGATCTGGGCCATTGCGGACGCGCCGACGACCAGTGGACGACCCTCCAACCGATCCTCAACCTGTCCCAGTCCACGGTCGTGCCGGTCTCGGAGATCGAGCCCTCGGTCACGGACGACGAGGCACGGATCCGGACACGCGGTGTGCTCGACGGGGTCGAGGTCGAAACCCTCTACGCGGTGAGACGCGAACCCGAAACCGCGCTGCACATCACGACCCGCATCACCCGCCTCGAGGAGGGGGGCCGGTTCTTTTCCTACGGCGCCGTGGTGCTGCACCCCGATGCCGCCCTGCGACCCTTCCATGCGCGGCGGGCCGACCCCCGCGACTCGCGTGGCTTCCAGCATCCGGGCGGCGACCCTTCCAGCATCCTGTCGATGCTGGGCGCGATCGTTCCAGCCGACCTGCTGGTCTGGCTCGGCTCCCGCGAGATGGGCCCGCCGATCGCCTACGGCCTGGAGCTGATCCTGGCCGAGCGCACGGATGCCGACGGACGGATCCGCCCGGTGCCGGGCTTCTCGATCACCGGCCCGAGCTACACGATGGCCGGCACCCTGGCCCGCCCGCCCTGGCTGGGGAGTTCGGAGGTTCTCGGCGCCCTCGGGCTCGCGCAGGTTCCTTTCATGGATCTGGGCATCGGGGACAGCCTGCACCTCGAGCGGCGGCTCTGGGTCGGTCGCAACGACGACGTCGCCTCCGTGACCGATGCCCTCTTCGCGGACGCTCCGGGTCTTCGAGCCCGGGTCGAGGATCCGGCCACGGCCGTCCACATCGACGACCCGCGAGGTCGCCCGATCAGCATGGTCCGGCCCGACCCGCAGGGCCGGATCGCGGCCAGGCTGCCGCCTGGCCGCTACCAGCTGCGAATCCACGCGCCCGGTGCGCCGGAGACCCGGGTCGAGGTCGACCACCCGTCGCCGAGCGGGGAGCTCGCCTTGCCCCGCATTCCGACGGCTCGGGTCGTCCTGCCTCGGGGTCAACCGATGCGATTGGTCTTCCGGGGAGAGACCGGAACCCCCGATCCGATCTTCCGCAGCGACGGATTGGATCTGCGCATCGGCGGCGAGACCGGGCCGAGCAGCCTCGAGTCCGGGGACGTGGTCCTCGTCGGCGGGCCCGGCGACCCGACCGACGTGGCCCTGGCTCCCGGGCGCTACCGGGTCTACGCGGTGCGCGGCCCCGAACACTCGGTGACCGAAGCGGTGCTCGAGGTGCCGACCTCCGGTCGGGTGACGCTCGAGATCGCCGCGCCGGCGCGCCTCTTCGACCTGCCCGACTGGGTGAGCGCGGATCTCCACGTCCATACCGGGGCGAGCTTCGATTCGGCCCTACCCCCGACGTGGCAGATCGGAGCCTTCCACGCCGCGGCCGTCGACCTGATCGTCGCGACCGAGCACGACCGGGTCGTCGATCCGCAACCTGCCATCGACGCGCTCGGACTGTCGGACGCGCTGATCGGCGTGACGGGCGTCGAGATCACCTCGGAGTTCAAGGGTGGAGCTGCGCCGTTCTCCAATGGTCACTCGAATGCATTTCCGGTCCGGGCCCGGCCCCTCCGCAACCGCGGCGGGGCACCGCAGGCCGAGGGCCGGAGACTGCGAGACGTGTGGGCAGAGCTGCGGGCGGCGGGGACGCCGATCCTTCAGCTCAACCACCCGCGCTCGAGCCCCGATCCGGCGGACAACCAGTCCTACCTGAGCCACCTCGCCGTCGAGGGCCGGCCCTTCGACCCGGCGCTGCCGCTCACGGCGCCGGTCCATCGCCACTTCGTCGAGGTCGGGCCCGATGGCCTGCGGGACCTCGACTTCGATGCGATGGAGCTGCTCAACGGCTCCAACCAGCCCGCCTACCTGCGAGGCCGCGCCGACTGGTTCTCCTTGCTGCTCCAGGGCGAGCGGCGCACCGGGACGGCCAACAGCGACTCCCACCGGCTCGGCGAGCCGGCGGGGCTCCCGCGCAACTACGTCCAGGTCCCCGCCCCCGGACAGGCCCGCCAGACGCGCACCCTTCTGGAACAGGTCCGGCGGGGCGCGCTGTTCGGAACGACGGGCCCCCTGCTCCAGGTCCGCCTCGACGAGGCCCGCCTGGGAGATCTCCACGCGGGCGCGGACGCCACCCTTCACGTCGTCGTCCGCGCCGCACCCTGGGTGCCCGTCTCGGAGCTGCGGGTCTACGTGAATGGCACCCTTGCCGAGGCTCGCGCGATCGAGGCTCCGGCGAGCCTGCAGCTCCCGCTCCACTTCCCGGCCGACGGGTTCGTGACGGTGGAGGTCGAGGGAGAGGCGGATGACCGCTACGCCGCCGTCGCCCCGGGCTTCGCGCCCTTTGCCTTCACGAACCCCATCTTCGTCGACGCAGACGGGGACGGAACCTGGCGGGCGCCGGGCCTGCCCTCGGCGGCCCTGCCCTGAAGCGGAGCGGGGTGGTAGGCTCCCCTTCCCATGAAGAACGAAGGCAAAGACGAAGCCTCCCTGCTGAACCCCTTGCTGCGGCTCGCGGACCGGCTCTTCGAAGCCCGGACCCTGCTGATCCACGGCGAGGTCACCTCCTTGCTCGCCCAACAGGTCACGGCCCAGCTGCTCGCGCTCGAGGCCGAGAGTGACGACCCGATCACCGTCTTCATCCATAGCGAGGGTGGACACGTCGAGGCGGGCGACAGCATCCACGACCTGATCCGCTTCGTGAAGCCGCGGGTGCGCATGATCGGCACGGGCTGGGTCGCCAGCGCCGGGACGCACATCTATCTGTCGGTCCCCAAGGAGGATCGCCTCTGCCTGCCGAACACCCGCTTCATGATCCACCAGCCACTGGGTGGTGTGGGCGGACGGGCGAGCGACATCCGGATCGAGGCCGAAGAGATCGTGAAGGCGCGCGAGCGGTTGAACCAGACCATCGCCGACGCGACCGGACAACCGCTCGAGAAGGTCGCCCAGGACACCGACCGCAACTACTGGATGTCGCCGGAAGAGGCCCACGCGTACGGCATCGTCGGGCGGATCGTCAGCACGTCCGACGAGCTCTGAGAGCTTCGGGACCTAGGGTTTCACCCAATTCTTGGGGTCCGATGAGGGGGTAGGTTTCCCTTATCGTGGATCTGATTCACCCGATCTCGTTCGCGCTGATTCCCGACCTGGTCGCCCTCTCGCTGGTTTCTCTGGCCCTGGCCTACCTGCTGATCCAGGCCCCCGTGCCCGAGATCAGCGCCCCGTTGCGCTGCGGCGTGACCGGTGCGTTCCTGTTCCTGCTGGGGGTGACCCTCACCGAGGCCGTACCAGCTGCCGCGGGGCGTTGGCCGGCGCTCGCGCTCAGCTATGGCGGGCACATGCTCTCGGTGCCCGCCTGGCTGCTGGTCTCTGCGCGTCTCGCGACGATGAACGGCCTTCGACTGCCGGGCGTGCTCGCCCGTCTGGTGAACGGCGCGCCGTGGCTCTTCGTGGGCTTCTTCGCCGTCTTCGTGACCAGCCCGGTGCACGGCCTGTTCGTGACCCCGATCCCCGGCGAGAGGGAGCTTCATCACGCGCTGTGGGGCGTCTACGCGCTCGCTGCCTACGGCTCGATCGGCGCGGCGGTCGCGATCCAGGCGCTGCTCACGGTACGGGGAGAGACCCGTCAGGCCCGCCGGCAGGCCGCGGTGCTGCTGCTGGCGCTGTTCCTCCCGGCGGTCGCGAACCTGGCCTTCGCTGTGCTGCCCCTTCCGCCGGAGGCCGATCCCACGAGCCTCGGCTACGCGGCCGGGATGCTCGTGCTGGCCGCGGCCGGCGGGCAGCCCCTCCTGGCCATCACCCCCGTGGCCTTCTCCAACGTGCTGCAGCACGACGAGGACGGCGTCGTGCTCACGGACCGATCCGGCCGCACGCACTATGCGAACCCTGCCGCCCTCGCGCTCTTCGGCCGCTCGGCGCTGGCCGTGGGCAGCCCTGCGCTCGAGGCCCTGGCGCCCAGGCTTCGGAGCCCGGGCAGCGGGAGCACTCTCGAAGCGACGACCCTCGCAGAATGCCTCCTCGGCGGAGCCCCCTCCGAGCTCCAGGTCGAGCTGCCCGAATCGGAGCGCGTCCTCCGGATCCAGCACACCCCCGTTCCGAACCGCTTCGGGCGGACCGTGGCGAGGGCGCTGCGCTTTCGCGACGAAACCCAGCTGCACGAGGCCCGGCTGCGCCTCCGCGAGCAGGCCTCCACCCTCGAAGCAGTGCTGCGCTCGAGCCCCGACGGATTCATCATCGTCGGCGCCGATGACCGCGTCCGCTACCTGAACGAGCCCGCCATCGACCTGGTGCAGCTCGATCCTTCGGCTCGAAGCGTCCTGGACGGCAGGCAGCTCAGGTCGCTGATGCGGGAGCGGGCCGAGACCCCCCAGGTCGTGGACCGTGTGATCGAGCGCCTCCACCATCGGCCCGAAGATTCCCTGCGCTACGAGCTGCGCCTGAAGGACGGACGGATCCTCGAGACGTCCACGGCGCCGCTGCTCGTCAATGGGGAGCTGGCGGGCCGGGTGTGGCAGACGCGGGATCGAACGGCGGAACGGCACAGAGACGAGGCGATGCGCAACACCCAGAAGCTCGAGAGCCTGGGCGTCATGGCCGGCGGAATCGCCCACGACTTCAACAACCTGCTGGTCGGCGTGCTGGGCAATGCCGAGCTCGCCCGCATGGCACTGGACGAGCGCTCGCCAGCCTGCGAGCCGCTGGCTGCTGTGCAGCTGGCCGCGGAGCAGGCCAGCGACCTGACCCGCCAGCTGCTCGCCTACGCCGGCAAGGACGACGACGCGTCCTTCGCCCCGCTCGACCTGCGCACGCTCGTCACCGAGACCCGGGACCTGCTCGCCGTCTCGACACCGCGCGGGGTGGAGCTCCAGATCGAGCTGCCCTCCGACCCCGCGACGGTGACCGGAGACGTCGCCCAGCTGCGGCAGGTGTTGATGAACCTCGTCATGAACGCGGCAGAATCGCTGGAGAGCCGGGCCGGGCGGGTCCGCGTGTGCGTCGACCGGACGCGGATCGCGGGGCCCCCGCCCGCGGATCTCGAGGGCCAGGTCCTTGCGGACGGCGACGATCTCGTCCGGCTGCAGGTGATCGACGAGGGCTGCGGCATGGACGAAGACACCCGGACCCGCCTCTTCGAGCCCTTCTTCACGACCAAGTTCGCCGGGCGGGGACTGGGCCTCGCCGCCACGCTCGGCATCGTGCGAGCCCACGGCGGTGCGTTGCGGGTCGAGAGCGTTCGCGGCGAGGGCACCCGCTTCGAGGTCCTGCTGCCCGCGCGCTCGCAGGTCCTCGAGGAGCCGGCAGCCCGTGCGCGAGCCGCGGCCTGGAGCGGCTCCGGCCGGATCCTGATCGTCGACGACGAGCCCCACGTGCGAAAGGTCGCACGCACGATGCTCCGCCAGCTGGGCTTCGAGGTCGAGGAGTGCAGCAACGGCCGCGAGGCCCTGAACGCCATCGGCAAGGACCCGGGGCGCTATCAGGCCGTGCTGCTCGACCTGGCGATGCCCGTGCTCTCGGGCCTCGACGTGGCGCTCGAGCTGGCGGGCTCCCATCCCGAGCTTCCGGTCGTGCTCTGCAGCGGACACCCGCTGGGCGCGGAGGGCGGGCTTCCGCCGGTCGCTGCTTCGCTTCGCAAGCCGTTCAGCAAGCAGCAGCTCTCGGACGCCATGTGTAGTGCGCTGACCGCGGCCTAGCCGGAGACCCGGGGCGCCGCGTGGGCGCCTTCTATCCGGAGAGCACGCCGAGCTCGCGGCCCACGCGGGAGAGGACCTCGAGGGCCCGCTCCAGGTGGTCGCGAGTGTGGGTCGCCATGTACGAGGTGCGGATCATCGCCCGACCGGGCGGAACGGCCGGGCTCACCACCGGATTGGCGAACACGCCCTCCTGCTCCAGGCGTCCGACCATGGCGAAGCAGGTCTCGTCCCGACCCACCAGGATCGGGATCACCGGCGAGGCGGACTCTCCGGTGTCGAAGCCCAGCAGAGCGAGCTCGCGCTTCATGAAGCGCGTGTTCTCCCAGAGC
>JAJDAR010000299.1 GCA_029261775.1 Deltaproteobacteria bacterium
GTCGAAGTCCTGCGTGGTCCAGTAGAGATCCGGGTCACCCGGGTCGAGCTGGACGAGCTCGCTCAGGATCGTCGGCTCCGGAACGGTCGCCCAGTGCTTGAACAGCGTGCCGTACACGTCGCGGAAGTCGGTGGAGCGGAACGAGTCGCCGGGATCCTGGCTGTACGAAGTGTTCTCTCGTTGATCGAGGGCCAGTGCATCGATGTTCGGATGGTTGCCATAGACCCCACCGAGCACGGGACCGGTCCCCGTGGAGTTTCCCCCGACCACGAACATCGGGCCCTGGGAGCCGTGGTCCGTGCCGTTCTTGTTCTGCGGGATCCGACGGCTGAACTCGCTCCAGACGATCGTGACCACCTTGTCGGCCGCCCCCATGTCGTCGAGGTCCTCGTAGAACAGGCCCAGCGCGCGGCTGACGTCCTTCAGGTTCTGGGCGTGGCTGCCGAGCACTGCCCCCTGGTTCGAGTGGGTATCGAAGCCGCCCTCGCGCAGGTGGAAGAAACGGGTTCCGATGCCCGGAGCGCCCTGCTCCACCCCGTAGATCAGCTTCGCGACCTCGCGGAAACCGCGAGCGAGCCGACCCTTCCCGTCGTACTGGACGTTGAACGCGTTGCGGTCGGTGACGTAGCTGTCGTGAAGCGGCGCGAAGTCCTGCACCGCCTGGAAGGCGGCTGTGCCCGTGTTTCCGATGTAGCTGGCGAGCGGGTTCCCTCCGAAGCCGTTGCCGTAGAGCGTCTGGTAGGCGAGGTCCTTGGCAGCGTCGTCCCCTTCGTCGTAGTCGTCGTAGGGGAAGCCGAAGTTCTCGAGGCTGACCAGGTTGAGCACGTTGGTCGCCGTCTGCCTGAAGTCGTCTACGGGCCCGCTGCGGATGATCACTGCCGGGATGTCGGGCGCGCCGTACTCGGCCGCCAGATGGCGTCCGACGATCCCCGTTCCTCCGAGGGCTCCCAGACCGAGCGGGTTGCCGGTCGCCCAGATCGTGGTGGCCTCGTCGTGGGAGAGGTTGTACTCGGGATAGCCGCAGCCCTGGATCACGGCGAGCTGGCCCTGCTCGTAGAGGGTGACCAACTCGGAGAGCGCCGGATGGAAACCCAGCTGCGTTCCCGAGCCCGGGTCCGCCATCGCGCGAGAGGGCACGGCCAGATCGCCTGGGAGGAGCCGCAAACCGCTGCCCCCGGCGCCCCGGTGGCTCTCGTAGTGGCTGCGAAGATCCGCACCGCCGACGTCGTCGAAGGGAACGATCGTGTTCAAGCCGTCGTTCCCGCCGTCGAGGTAGAGGACGATCAGATAACGATCGAGGGGACCGAGCAGATCGGCCAGAGCCGGCCGCGCCAGGATGTGGGTGAATGCGTTGGCGCCGAGCAGGCTGCCGGTGGCGAGACCGGAGCGCTTCAGGAACTGGCGACGTGTGAGCGACATCTCTGGCTTCCTAGAAGACGTGGTACTCGGGAGACTGCATCACCAGCAGGAAGAGCCCGTGGAGCTTCGTGTTCCGGTAGGCATCGTCGTGCAGGTCCGGCGTCAGGATCCCGCCGTCGGTCAGGTAGTCCACCAGTGCCTGGCGCGGTGCGCCTCCGCTCTCGAAGTGGTGGGTGACGTCGAGCCCGTCGAGCACCGCGTCCACGATGGCGACCGGGTCGGTCAGGTCCAGATCGACGATCCGCTCCGGCTTGAAGCGCTTGCCTCCGAAGCGGGCGGACACGATGTCCCGCGCGAAGGCGAAGCGGCCAAAAAGGTTCGAGGTCGAGATCCAGGAATCCTCGAGCCCCCAGCCGAACACGCTCGGGGGATTCAAGAGCGTCTGTCCCATGACGCCCATGAAGTCGAGGATCGGCACGTAGCCGCCGCCGTCGATGTACGCGTAGCGCGACTTCAGCTTCATTCCGAGCAGCTTGCAGGTGGACACGACGTAGTCGACGGGCCACTTCACGGACTTCTTGGTGTTCGCATCGAAGGGCGCGGCGGCGCCGCACTCGTAGAAGACGTCGTTCACGAGGATCGCCCGGTAGAGGGGCAGGAGCTCGAAGTCGACGTCGAAACCCGACTCGGCAACGACCTGGTCCACCGTGGCCTTGGCGGGGTTGGCGTAGGCGAAGTACTCGAGCAGTCGGAAGGCCAGGCGTCGGGCGATGGTGAGCTCGCCATCGCTGTCCCGGTGCTGGAAGAGGATGTCCGTCAGCGCGTCGAGCTCGCCCTCTCCCTCGCCGAAGGCCAGGGTGAAGTCGGCGCCGCCGGGCGGAAAGCCGTGGGCCCCGTCGAAGAGCGCCTTGGGCCCGCGCGCCGGGTAGGCGGCGGTGAAATCGTGCTCGCTGATGTCGAGGTACGCATTCCTGCCGTCGTGACGCCAGCCGCTGAAGGCCCTCGCGATCTGCAGGATGTCCTCCTGCGTGTAGTTCGGGACACCGTTCAGGTCGGTCACGCCCAGGGTGAAGAGCTCCTGCAGCTCGCGGGCGTAGTTCTCGTTCGGCAGCTCCTTGTGGTTCCGGACGGTGTCCAGGAACTCCATCATCGCCGGGTTGCGATTGATGAGCTTGACCAGCTCCTTGAAGTTGCCGAGGGCGTGGGTGTAGAGGAGCTTGATCTGGTCCCCCATCATCTTCGGGTCACCCACGACCGAGATCGAGGTCGAGAAGTGGTCGTGGAAGAAGAAGACGAG
>JAJDAR010000300.1 GCA_029261775.1 Deltaproteobacteria bacterium
GCTCGATCGACTCGACACGCCGGAGGGCCTGGCGAGCATCCCGGACGAGCCCCGCGAAGAGCGGCGTCCTCGGAACGGACGATCATCGGGCGGCGCACGCAGCGAAGCCTCGCGGCGCAGCACCTCGGGCTCCGAGGGACAGCGTGCCGGCCGACGGCGCGGTGCCCGCCAGGACACGGGCCGAGCCGCATCGCCCAGGGCGAACAGCACGACCCGCAGCCGTAGTGCTCGGGACGACGACCGCGGGGGCGATCGCGAGGGCGGACGCCGCCCCGGGAGCTCGTCCAGCCGACCGGCGTCCCAGGGATCGTCCCGGCCGGCCTCCACGTCCAGCCGACGTCCGCGTTCGGGTGGAGGGGGCGGGCGCGGAAGAGGTCGCGCCTAGCAGGCAAGCGCATCGGGCGTCGTCGCGTGCGATGAGAGTCGCGCCGACGGCGTTCCGCTCGCCAACCCAGCCGCTGGCATGCCTCAGGGAGCCGACGGCGGGCTGATCAGCACCGGGGCGACCTTCTGGGTCGCCATCGTGACGGCGCCTCCCGCCGTCACGACGCTGCGGGTCACGTGGACCTCGAGCGGCCTGCTGCTCTGCACGATCGCGAAGCCCTGGACGTAGGGCGGGATCGCAAACGGCGGCGGCGGGTTCTGTGCCGCGAGGTCGAGCGCGTCCTGGCAGCTCGCCTGCGTGGCCGTGCCCGCGGGCAGGGCCGTCTCGATGCGGTCCGAGGTCCAGCCGGGCAACAGCATGCCCAGCGGGAAGTCGAGCGCGAGACCGCTGTACAGCGTCGCATCGGAGCCCGGGTTGAACACCCGGATGGCGCTGGAGTGATCGCCGATCAGCATGCGCCCGGGGTCGGTCTGGTTGTCGCCGCAAGTGAACGGAACCGCGTATTGGTACCAGTAGACCTTCTTCTTCTTCTTCTTGGCCGCGGCCATGTCCGGCGCCAGCATCGGCAGCAGGAAGACGGCCGCAAGGGCAAGGGCGAGGGAGGGTCTGGGGCGAAGCATGGTCCCTGGTTCGTCACCGGGATCACCATTCTTGACCCGACCCCCGCGGGCCTCGGGGAAAGGCCCTGCTGCCTATCGGTCGTTTCGTGGAAACGAGCGGTTGATCGCCATCAGGAGCTGCGCCAACCGCACCACGTGGCTGCTCACGACGGGCTTGCCGCTGGTGAGCAGGGCGACGGAGATCTCGCGGGCGGGGTCGGCCCAGGCGAAGACGTTGGAGAAGCCCAGGTGGCCGAAGGCCCGCCCGGTGTCCGGGCCGAAGACGCCGACCGGATCGTCGCCCAGCATCGGCCCCAGGCCGAAGCGCAGCGGCAGGAAGAGCGTGAGGTCGATCGAGCGGTAGCTCTGCTCCGAGAGCGCGTGCCGAACGGTCGCGGGCTCGAAGACCTGGCGGTCGCCGTGTCGGCCCTCGTCGAGCAGGCATTGCAGGAAGGTCGACGTCTCTCTCGCGGTCGCCACCACGTTGCCCGACGGGATGATGCCGCGCAGGAAGCGCCGGTCGTTCGAGAGCGCCACGATGGCATCGAGATCGCGCCCCAGCGCACGCTTCAGCAGCCAGCGACCGGGAGGCGGCGGCAGCGGCCCTGTCCGCGCGTTGACCGCGACCCGGTCGAGATCCTCCTCGGCCGCACCATAGGACAGGCCGTGCAACCCGAGCGGCTCTCGCAGCTCCCGGTCCGCGAGTGCCCTGAGGTCGGCGCCGGTCACGTTGCGCACGATCTCGCCGAGCACGAAGCCGCCACTGATGGCGTGGTAAGCGACCAGTCGCCCCGCCCTCGTCGCGGGCTTCATCTCGCAGATCATGTCGTGGATGCGATCGGGATCGGCCAGCAGGTCGAGGTCCATGGCGTCCCCCTCGATGTTGGGGATGCCCGCCCGGTGGGAGAGCAGGTGGCGCACCGTGATCCATTGCTTGCCGTTGCGCTCGAAGCCCGGCACGAAGTCCGCCACCCGGTCCTCGAGATGAAGGAGGCCCTGCTCGTCCAGCTTGTGGATCAGCATCGCGGTCACGAGCTTCGAGGCGGAGAAGAGACAGAAGGGTGTCTCGGGCGTCGCGAGCGCGGCGGCCGGGCTCTGCGGTTCCTCACCCGGTGCGTTGCCGCGGGCGTGCCCGAGAGAGCGGTCGATCACGACCTCCCCGCGGTGCCGCACGCAGAGTTGCAGCGCCGGCGTGACGCCCGTCCGATAGAGCGCCTTCGCGGCCCGCCAGACCTGCTCCACGCCGGCCGGGTCGGAGCCGGTCTCCCGCGCAGGGGTCTCGGCTCCGCGGCTGCTGACGGTCTCGAGGTCCTCGGGGACGTGGCAGCGCGCCAGGAAGGGCAGGGGGACGCGGCTGATCAGCTGGAGAGGATCCACGGCCCGGAATCCTAGGCACCCGGGCGCGGTTCGTCCTCCGCCCGCCGGTTGCCCGCTCGCGGCGGCCGATCGCACCAAAGGAAAGGGCCGGGGCGCCCTGCGCCCCGGCCCTTCTTTTCAGGCTCGTGCCTGGAATCGATCGACTAGCGGCCCTTGGTCAGGCGCCCCACGTCGATGTAGCGGCGGATCTTGCCCTTGCTCTTCATGGGCGTGCCCGAGCGATCCCAGAACTCGATGCGGTTTCCGGTACCCGTCTGCACGTTGACGATGATGTCGGAGACCACCGTCAGGTCGCGAGGCTCCGGGACCGACTCCCAGCCTTCGTACTCGGTGAAGTCCTTCTCGTCGCTCCAGCGGTGGTTGTGCCAGAGGATCTTCCAGAGCTCACCCTTGCGATCGTAGGCGAACGAGTACATGGGCTCCATCGAGTTCTTGTCGATGTAGATGTCCTTGTACTTGTAGGGATGGTCCGCGTTGAACGGGATGAAGCGGATCTTGATCGCCTTCCGCAGCTCCCAACGATCGTCCGCAAAGGACAGACCGTAGGGGCCGAAGTTGTGATCCCGCTCGTACGGGTAGGCCATCACCTTGGTGCGCATCGGCGAGATCAGGTCCATCTCACCCAGGCACTCCCACTTGTACTGGGGAACGACGCCGTTGAAGCTGAACAGGTCGTCGAAGGTGAAGTCCGTGCCGGAGACCGCATCGGTGCGCTGGGCAGTCGAGATGCGGCGCACGCGACGCAGGGTCGGAACGTACACCCAGGTGTCGTCGTTCTTGCTGGTGGCCTTCGGGTTGTAGGAGTCCTTGTAGCGGTAGGTCAGCAGCATGATGCCGCGAGCATCGAAGGGCGCCTCGACGTTCGGACCGCCGGCGGTGTAGCGCTTCTCGCCGCGGAACAGGTCGCCGTCGGTGTCCGCGTACTCGGGCTCCGGGCGGAACGCGAGGTCCACGCCGGTGCTGTTGCCCTCGTAGTAGAGGGGCAGCTCCTCACCGCGGTCCCAGTAGCTGTAGTAGAAGCGCGCCGAGCCGCCGCTTCCCTCCCAGCGTCGGACGAAGTTCCAGGCGACCTTTGCGCCCGCGTCCGGATCACCCTTGCAGTCGAGCTGCTCCATCGGGAAGGGCTGACCGGCACGGTAGTTCGCCAGGCTGGACTCGGGTCCGATCTTGGATTCCTTGGCGTGCTTGGCGGTCGCGTCCTTGTAGACCTGCGGCGGGCTGTAGTCCTGGAAGCTCGGACCGATCTCGAGCTGCATGCCCTCGTAGAAGAAGAAGTCGCGGTTGGCCCAGAACTCTTCGGGCAGGAAGGGCTTGAGCTTCTCGACCTGATCAAGGGTGATCACGTCGCCTTCGTTGAAGCTGGGCGCGGCGGAGGTGTCCTCCTGGGCAAAGGCCGGAACGGCCAGGGCCAGAAGCACCGCCAGGGTGGTGAGGAGCCGGATCATGTGATCCTCCTGGATGGTGAAAGAGAAAGGGAGCGGTACGGGCGTCCGTATGCGGAATGACCCCGACCGGGTAGAGGGCGTTTCAGGGACAGGGGCCCCCTGCTCGGTCCCTTCCCCCGACCCGGACCGGTGTTCGCGTGGGCGCGCCCATGCTACCACCCCGCCGAGGGGTTGACAGGGGTGTCATCGATGCGGATGCAGGGTCTGGTGGCGGTCGTGACGGGCGCTGGCTCCGGTCTGGGCCGGGCGATCGCCGAGGCCTACGCCCGCGAGGGAGCCACGCTCGTCGTGAGTGACATCCGGGGCGAGACGGCCCGGGAGACGGCGAAAGCCCTTCCCGGTGACGGCCACGCCGCCGTCGAGGGCGACGTCGCCGACGAGGCCTCCGTCCAGGGCCTGTTTGCAGAGGCAGACCGCCTCCACGGCCGGGTCGACGTGGTCGTGAACAACGCCGGGGTGGACCGCTGGCCCGGCGACGGCTTCGAGCAGCTGATGAAGACGGGTCGCCAGCTCGTCCACATGGAGGCCGAGGCCTTCGCGCGCGTCATGGCGATCAACGTGAACGGCGTTTTCCTGTGCTCTCGCGAGGCTGCGCGTCTGATGGAGCGCGAGAAGACGCGCGGCTCGATCATCAACATGTCGAGCATTGCGGGTCTGTCGAACCAGGGCGGACCTCATTACGCCGCATCGAAGTCCGCAGTGTTGGGTTTGACCCGCGCTTGTGCTCGAGAGCTTGGCCCCCAGGGGATTCGGGTGAACGCGATCTGTCCGGGCGCGATCGACACGCCCATGACCCAGGGACTGAGCGAAGGCATTCGAAAGGGGCTGGCCCAGGCCACGCCTTTGCAGCGGCTCGGGGAGCCCGAGGACGTCGCCGCGACGGCGGTGTTCCTCGGGTGCGAAGAGTCGAGCTTCATCACCGGTCAGTGGATATCGCCCAACGGCGGACTCGTGATGTGCTGACCGATCGGAAGGGACGCAGATGAAGACGCTTCGGGACCGCGTGGCGGTCGTGACCGGCGGAGCCAGCGGTATCGGGCTGGGCATGGCGCAAGCCTTCGCTGCCCAGGGTGCCCGGCTGGTCCTGGCGGACGTCGAGAAGGCGGCCCTGGACGAGGCTGTCGCCGGCCTCGAGGCCGAGGGCGCCACGGTGAAAGGATTCGTCTGCGACGTCTCGGACGCGGCCGCGGTCGCCAGGCTCGCAGAGCAGACGCTCGAGGCCTTCGGCGGGGCCCATGTGCTCTGCAACAACGCGGGAGTCGCGGGCGGCTCGCCGGGCGGCCTCTGGGAGGCGCCCCTCGACGAGTGGGACTGGGTGCTCGGCGTCAACCTGATGGGCGTGGTGCACGGCCTGCGCAGCTTCGTTCCGATCCTGCTCCAGCAGGAGGAAGGGCACGTGGTCAACACCGCCTCGATGGCCGGGCTGATGCCCGGGGCGGGGATCTACGGGGTGTCCAAGCACGCCGTCGTCGCCATGTCCGAGGGCCTGTGGCGCGA
Source organism: Deltaproteobacteria bacterium (assembly GCA_029261775.1). Classification (GTDB taxonomy): domain Bacteria; phylum Myxococcota_A; class UBA9160; order UBA9160; family UBA6930. Next base: position 5,304 of record JAJDAR010000300.1, read on the forward strand.
TCTGCGCGCACGGGAGACCAAGGTCGGCGTCTCGGTGCTGTGCCCCGGATGGGTGCGTACGCGCATCGCCGAGTCCGACCGCAACCGACCCGAGGCGCCGCGCGAGCCGGTCGAGGTGCCGCCCGAAGCCGAGATGATGCGCAAGATCGTCGAGGGCTTCATCGAGCGCGGCAAGGACCCGCGCGAGGTCGGCGACCTGGTCGCCCACTGCATCCTCGAAGATCGCTTCTACGTCCTCACCCATCCGTGGGAGAGCATGGTCCGGGCACGCATGGAGGACATCCTCGAGGGTCGCGACCCGGTCGGTGCGCCGCCCCCCGACGCCGGCGAGTGGAGCGAGATGCTCGAGCGCTGAGTCAGCCCCCGACCATCGGGGCGAGCGCGCGCTCGAAGGCCGAAGGCTCCTCCCAGGCTCGGCGTTCGATGTCGGCGAGGATGGCGTCGAAATCCAGGGGGGGCACGACCTGGGCGTCGCGTGCGTACAGGTAGGACGTCGCGCAGACGTCGTCCTGTCGCTCGCAGATGCCGAAGGCCTCGAGCAGGTCTCCTCCCAGGTCGATCCAGCCCGAGCCTGCGATCCGGCCCGCGAGCCGATCGCGCAGCGCGCGCTGGCCCTTGGGAACGGGCACCGCGCCGATCTGCTGCAGCGTCACGCGGATCCGCTCGCGGAACACGATCGGGTCGGGCAGGTGCCAGCGGTAGAAGCTGACGAAGTCGGGCATCGGTCGTCCCGCACCCGGCTCGTGCAGCGAGAGGGGCACGCCCTGCAGCGGCACCTGGTGCTCGCCCATGCCCCAGGCGGTACCGACGTAGTCTTCGAGGCCCGTGCCGCACCAGGTCGGCAGGGCGTCGTCGTCGTCGAGGTACATCTTGACCTCGCCCTCGCCGTACCAGGAGAAGCCGTCGCCTGGCAGGATGCGCAGGCCGACGTTGCAGCCGAGGAATCGTCCGGGGCCCTCGAGGCCCTGCGTGATGATGAAGTCGCGGGCGAGCTCGGTCGGGTTCTCGCGCCGGAAGCCGACGTGCAGCAGGCCCGAGTCCTCCGCCACCGGACCGCGGGAGAACGCGATCTGGTAGTAGAACGGGAAGCGCCGCCGCGAGCCGTTCACCAGCTCGATGCGCGCGCGCCGGTGGAAGGGCATCGGGATCCACGCGTTGAAGCCGCGCCCCTCCTGCGCGGCGGTCAGGGACGAGCTGAGTGGTGCCGGGCGGCCGTGGGGCAGGCCGAAGAAGTCGAGGCACGGGACGGCGACGCTCGGTCCAGGCGCGTCGTCCCAGGTGATCTCGAGCTGCAGCGCGCGCATCACGTCCGGGGGCATGGGAGGAAACGTCATCCATACGTGCCGGATGGTGCCCGGGCCCTCGACATCTCCCAGCGGCACGCGCTCGCCCGGCGCGATCATCCGATTCGGCGCCCCCTTGCGCCCCCCGTGCGCCACGCCGGCGCTTCCCGCCGTGCCGTCGGGATTCTCGAACGACAACGTATGGATCTTCTGGTCGAGATCGATCCGCGAAGGATCCCCGTGAACCCACATCACCTTCCTCCCCCGCAACGCACCCGACCAACAACTTAACTTGGAAGCCGGGCCATTTGCTTGAGTTGACCGAGAGACCCGACCCCTTCGTCAACAGTTGACTGGGGGGTCGGGTCTCTCGGTCAACGGTCTTGTTGTTGGAACCAGGTGCGGATGGCCCTGCGGTGGAGCTCGGCGTCGGTGGCGGCGGGGTGGCGGGCGCGCTCGGCGTCGATCCGCGTGCGCACCGCCTCGGGGTCGCCGCCCGTGGCCTGGAGCAGGAAGTCCCGGTCCTTGCGGGGAGCCCGGCCCTGAAGCGGCGGCAGGCCCAGCCGCACCCAGAGTCGCCGGCCGGCGCCGGTCGTCGAGAAGAGCGCAAGCGCGACGAGCAGACTGCCGATCACGAGGAGGGCCGTCACCGCGCGCTCACGCTGGAGGGCTCGAGCATGACGGGACGCTACCCTCGGCCGGTTCCCTGCGCATGAGCGACCCCGAGACGCCATGGAC
>JAJDAR010000301.1 GCA_029261775.1 Deltaproteobacteria bacterium
GTGCCGGCCTTCCTGCAGCTGGGCAGCGAGTTCATGCCGCCGCTCAACGAGGGCACGATCCTCTACATGCCCACGGCCCCGCCCGGCATGTCGATCACCGAGGCGGGGCAGATCCTCCAGCGCATGGATCGGGAGCTGAAGGCGATCCCGGAAGTGGCCCATGTCTTCGGCAAGATCGGGCGCGCTCGCAGTGCGACGGACCCGGCTCCTCTTTCGATGGTCGAGACCGTGATCACGCTGCGCCCGCAAGAGGAGTGGCGGCCCGGGCTCAGCTGGGACGACCTGGTCCAGGAGATGGACGAGCGGGTCCGATACCCGGGCATGCCCAACCTCTGGTGGATGCCCATCCAGACCCGTACGGAGATGCTGGCCACGGGCATCCGCAGCGAGCTCGGGATCAAGGTCTTCGGCGGCAACCTCGCCGAGATCGAAGGGGTCGCGACGGCGATCGAGAAAGTGCTCGCCAACGTGGAGGGCACCCGGAGCGCGGTCGCGGAGCGGCTCACCGGCGGTTTCTACCTCGATATCCGCATCGACCGCGAAGAGGCGGCACGCCACGGTCTGCGCGTGAAGCAGGTGAATGAGATCATCGAATCCGCGATCGGGGGTCTGAACGTCTCGCAGACCGTCGAGGGCCGGGAGCGCTACCCGATCAACGTCCGCTACGCGCGCGAGTTCCGGGAGGACCCCGCTGCGCTCGAACGGGTACTGATCGAGGCCTCCGACGGCAGCCAGATCCCGCTCTCCCAGATCGCGACCTTCGAGTTTGCGATGGGCCCACCCTTCGTCCGCAGCGAGGCGGGCCAGCTGGTCGGCTTCGTGTTCGTCGACATCGCCGACCGGCCGCTGGTGGACTACGTCGAGGAGGCGCGCCGCGCCGTGGCCGAGCAGGTGTCGCTGCCCGCCGGCATCCGCATCGAGTGGGCGGGTCAGTTCCAGTACTACGAGCGCGCGCGCGAGCGGCTCTGGGTCGTCGTCCCGATCACGCTCCTGCTCGTCGCGATCCTGCTCTACATGAACACGGGCTCCGCAGTCGAGACCGGCATCGTCCTGCTCGCCGTGCCGTTCTCGCTGATCGGCGCCATCTGGCTGCTCTACCTGCTCGAGTACAACCTGAGCATCGCCGTGTGGGTCGGCATCATCGCTCTCGCGGGGCTCGACGCGCAGACCGGCGTGGTGATGCTCCTCTACCTCACGGTCGCCCACCGTCGCCACCAGACCGAGGGGCGCCTGCGCGGTTTCGCCGATCTCGAGGAAGCGATCGTCGAGGGCGCGGCGCGGCGGATCCGCCCGAAGCTCATGACGGTGGTGGCGATGACGGCCGGTCTGCTGCCGCTGCTCGTGAGCGAGGGGGCCGGCGCCGACGTGATGAAACGTATCGCCGCCCCGATGGTGGGGGGCCTCGCGACCTCCTTTGCCCTCGAGCTTCTCGTCTATCCCGCACTCTTCGCCGTCTGGAAGGGACGCGCGCTGCGTCGGGACGTTCCGGAAACCCAACCCGAAGAAGGAGAATCGACATGAATCGAAACAGCCAGCGGATCGCGGTCCTGATCTTCGCGCTCGCGGCAGGATTCGCCCTGGCGTGCAGCCAGGCGGAGGGCCCGCAGCCCGGCCAGGGCATGGTGCAGGCCGTTCAGCCCGAAGCGGGAAAGATCACCATCGACCACGGCGACATTCCCGGGCTCATGAAGGCGATGACGATGACCTTCGACGTCGCGGATCCCGCCATGCTGGAGGGAATCGAAGCCGGTCAGCACGTCGAGTTCGAGCTTCTCTATGAAGGCGGCAAGTACACCGTCACCTCGCTCGAAGCGCACTGACTGCGCGGAGACCACGACATGCTGGACTTCCTGCTCCAGGCGACGGCCTTGCCCGATCTCCATCCGGCTCTGGTCCACTTCCCCATCGCGCTGGCCACGGTTGCGCTGCTCTTCGAGGCGGCCGCGCTGCTCTGGCGGGAGCGGGCCGGGCAGGCAGCGCTTGCGCTCTGGTGGCTCGCCGGGCTCGGAGCGGGCGCCGCCTACTGGGCCGGGCGATCCGCGGCAGACGGTCTGGGTCTCGTGACGCCCGAGGTCGAGCGGGCCGTGGGCGCCCACGCGGACTCTGCCTGGTGGACGCTGCTCGCCCTGGGGGCGGTCGTGGTGCTGCGCAGTGCAGCCGCCGCAACCCTGACGGGGCGAAGCGTGGCGCTGACCGGCTGCGTCCTCGGCCTGCTCGTGCAACCGTTGATCGTGCGAACTGCGGACCTGGGGGGCGCACTGGTCTACCGCCACGCAGTCGGCGTGTCGGCCCGCGCGCAGCCGCCGTTTGGTGGCGTTTCCGGCGATCCGGACGCCGCGGAGCCCTCTCCTCCGTTGCGTGCGGACCTGACCCGTGACGAGACCGGGGGACTGCGCTGGATTCCGCGGCCAGGCGACGAGACGGTCTGGGGTCGGGTCCTCGAGAAGGACGGAGCCACGCTGGTGGCCGACGTCCTCCCCGAAGGCCCCGGCCTGCGGTTCTCGGTTGCAGGCCAGGGAGCCCTCCGTCTTCCGGTCTTCGGTGCAGATCTCCGGATCGTTGCGGTGGTCGATACGACGGGCTTCCGGGGTCGCGTCGGGCCCGGCCTGCTGGCCGAGCGCGGGGATCGAGGGCTCCTGCTGCTCAGCGATGCAGGCGGCGAAGTCCAGTTCGTTCGAATCCAGGGGGGCGAGGAGACGGTCATCGACACGGCGAGCGGCGGCTCCACAGGGCAACCGCTGCGCCTCACGCTCTCGGTTTCGGGATCGCACTTGCGTGGCCATCTCGGCGACCCCCTCGCAGTCCA
>JAJDAR010000302.1 GCA_029261775.1 Deltaproteobacteria bacterium
TCCCGCGGCACGTTGTACGAGTAGGTCGTGCGGGCCGACGGCACCTCGTGGAACTTGAAGCTCATGCCGTCGTTCAAGCTGAAGATGAAGGTCGCGCCACCCTTGAATCGACTGTAGGAGGCGACCTCCTCCTCGACGCCGAGCTTGCGCAGGTACGGCACGATGGCCGGAACCAGGGATTCGCCGACGATGATCGGCGGGCGCTTGCCGCGGGTGAGGATCGCAACCTCCAGCCCCGCGCGTGCCAGATAGGTGGCGAGCGCGGAGCCGGCGGGGCCTCCTCCCAGGATGGCGACCTTGCGGATCCGCTGTCTGGTCATGGCGCCGCGATCATAGGTTTCCTCCCACGCCTTGCCAAAGCAGGTCGGCCGGTCGCGCGTGAACGGCTGCGCCCCGCGCCGTGGCGCGTCGGGGAATCTGCGCAAGACTCCGGCCCGATGAGCGACTGGACCCTCGAGAAGCTCACCGATCGCGTCTTCGAGATCCTCCGCGACGAGATCCTGGAAGCGACGGAGGACTTCACGCCGGCTTCGAACCTGGTCGAGTCCGGGCTCGACTCCCTGGCGGTGACCCAACTGATGCTCTCGATCGAGGAGAGCACGGGAGTCTGGGTGGACGAGAGCCTGCTGACGCCCGAGAACCTCGAGAGCGCCCGAACCCTGGCGGCGTGCGTCCATGAGCAGCTCGACGCCTCCTGAGCTCCCGCTGACGGGCGCCGACTGTTTCCTGCGCGCCTTCGACGACGAGGTGCGCAGGACCGGGCGGGCCAGTCATGCCTCTCAGCTCGTCCTGCGGCTCGGCCCGGGCTTCGACGTCGACGCGTTCCAGGCCCTGATCGCCCGGGTGACACAGGCGCACCCGCTGATGCACGCGCCAATCCGCCGCAAACTCGGCGTCGGACCGCCGGCCTATCGGATGGCGGCCGCGGACACCACGACCGTGCCCCCGGTCGAGCTGCACGCCGCCGAAACCGGCGACGCCTTGCCCGAGCTCTTCTTCCGGCGCTTGAACGAGCCCTTCGACGCGGGGCGGGGACGGCTGCTCCGCTTCGACCTCGTGCCGCGCGAAGCGGGGCGCATGGATCTGGCGATGACCTGGCTGCACATGCTCTTCGATGGGGCGGGAAGCGAGGCCTTCGTCGAGTGGCTCGAGGCGGTCCATCGCGGCAGATCGCCGGACGAGCTCCCCCCGGACGAAGCCCCGGGCGTCGCCCCCGGCATGCCGGAAGGGCTGGGGGCGCGGGAGCGGGGCCGACGCGCGATGAGCTGGCAGCGTTGGATGACCAGCATGGCGCAGCCGCGGCCGCGCTCGCTGGCGGGACCGCTGCGCCGGCTTCCCCAGGCGCTGCGCTACGACGTCCTGACCCTGCCGGAAGAGGAGACGGGGCGGGTCGTCGAGCGCGCCAGGCAGAAGGCCGGCTTTCTGACACCGATGCTCTTCTACCTGGCCTGTGCGATCCGCGGCCACGACGCCGTGTTTCGCGAGCGCAAGCTCGACCCCGGGGCCTACGTCGTGCCGCTGCCCGTGAACATGCGCCCCAAGGGCTCGGAGCACGCCCTGTTCCGCACCCGCGTCTCGCTGCTCTGGTTCCGGGTGCTGCCCGAGGTGGTGCGGGACTTCGACGCCCTGATCGCCGACCTGAAGGCCCAGCGCCTGGCCGCGATCAAGGCGGGTCAGATCGAGAACGGCGTGATCGCCATGGACTATGCGCGCCACGCGCCCATGCGTCTCTACGCGCACATGGCCCGGCGTGCCATGCAGGGCGAGCTCTGCTCCTTCTTCTTCGCGTTCACGGGCGAGTTCGCCGGCGGCATCGAGGCCTTCCTCGGCGCGCCGATCGAGAACGCCTTCCATGCTCCTCCGGTTCCCACCTCACCGGGAAGCAGCGCAGCCATGAGCCTGAGAGGAGGGCGCTTCAACGCAACCCACGTGCATCAGCGGGGCCTCTTCGCACCGGCGGAGCTGGCCCTCTTCCGGCGGACGTTGCGGGACGACCTGCTCGGGGAGGGCTGAGGATGGAGCCCGGCCCCGCGAGCGAGGCCGCGCGCTACGACGTCGCCGTCGTCGGTGCGGGCTCGGCCGGGGTGGCGGCTGCGATGGCCGCGGCCCGCTCGGGTGCGCGCACGCTGCTGCTCGAGGCCAGCGATCGGCTGGGGGGCAATGCGAGCCTGGCGTTGGTCCACACGATCTGCGGCTTGTACCTCGACGCCGAAGGCGACCGGCCGCGCCTCGCCCATCCGGGGTTTCCCTCCCGGGTCGCCCGGGAGCTGCAACGGCTCGGCGCAGCGGGGCCGCCCGAGCGAGCGGGACGCGTCCACTACCTGCCGATCGATCCAACCGCCTACGCGGCCTGGCTGGCATCGGTCACGGCCAGGCTTCCGGAGCTGGAGGTCCGACGGCGGTCCCCGCTGCGCGCGCTGACCGAGGATCCCGTCGCTGGCTTCCGGCTCGATGCGGAGGGCCTCGCAGCGCGAGCGGAGCTCGTGGTGGATGCCAGCGGTGCGGCCGTGGCGGCCGCGGCCCTCGCGGCGGATCGGTTCGCCGAGCCCCCCGAGACCCTGCAGTGTCCGTCCTACATCGTCGAGCTCGACGGGATCGAAGCGGGGGCCCTCGAGGGCTTCGCGCGCCTCCGCGTGACGACGGCCGTGGCCAGGGCGGTGCGCGACGGCGCCCTGCCGCCGGGCTGCGAGTCGGTCGTCGTGCGGCCCGGCCTTGGCCCGGGGCAGGCCTTCCTCACGCTCGGCGTGCCGAAGCCCGAGGGCCGCTACGCCCCGCTCGATCCGGAGCTGCGGGCGGAGCTCGAGCGGGGAGCGCGGGCGGCTGCCGGGTCGGTCGTCGCGCACCTCCGTGCGACGCGGGCTGCCTTCGCAGGGGTGCGGGTGCGGGCCTGGCCCGAGCAGCTCGGCGTTCGCGAGTCCGCGCGCGGGGGCACGCGGGTCGAGCTGAGCCGTGACGACGTCCTGCGCGGCCGCCGTCGGGAGGACGAGGTGGCGCTCTCGACCTGGCCGATCGAGCTCTGGCGTGAGCACCGGCGCGCACGCTTCGAGCACCCGGAGGGTCCCTGCTCGGTGCCGCTCGGCGCTCTCGTCAGTCGCAGCCATGTCCGGCTCGGCTTCGCCGGACGTTGCATGGGGGGCAGCCACGAGGCGCTGGGCGCGCTTCGCGTGATCGGAACCTCGCTCGCGACGGGCGAGGCCATCGGGACCGCGGCGGCTCTCGCCGCCGACGCCGGCGTCCCGTTGACCGAGGTGCGGCCGGCGGACGTGCGCGAGCGTATCGTCTCCGTGGAAGGGCGCGGGGAATGAGCGAAACGGTTCTCGATCACATCCGGTTGCGCGCGCGAGAGCACCCGGACGCGCGGGCCTGGACCGCTCGAGACAAGCAGGGCGGCGTCCGCAGCGCGACCTATGCCGAGCTGCTGACCCGTGTCGATGGCTTCGCCGCCCGGCTTCGCTCCGAGGGCTTCCAGCCCGGCGACCGCATCGGCCTCGTCGCACCGCAGGGCGCCGGCTTCGTCGAGGCCGCGCTCGGCATCCTCCAGGTCGGCGGTTGTCTCGTGCCGATACCCGACGACACGGGCGCGGCGGCCCTCGAGGCGTTCAGCGCACGCGCGAGCCTGCACGGCCGGGTCACCGTCGCTTCCGACGGAGCCCTTGCGTCGGGGCCGAGGTCGGCCGCCGCGGCGCTGGACGGGCTGGGCGATGCGGCGTTCCGCGGCCTGGCGCCCGCCTACCTGCGCTTCACCTCGGGCACGACCCATCGGCGCAAGGGCGTGATCCTCGGCCATGCGCGCATCCTCGAGCGGCTCGCCGCGGCCAACCGCGGTCTCGGGATCGGGCCCGAGGATCGCGTCCTCTGGCTGCTGCCGATGGCGCACCACTTCGTCGTGTCGATCCTCCTCTACCTCCGCTTCGGGGCCACCCTGCTGCTGCCCGGCAGCTCGTTGGCGCGGGAGGTGCTCGACTTCGCTTCGTCCGAGGGGGCGACCGTCACCTACGCGTCGCCCTATCACTACAACCTCCTCGCCAAGGACGGCGGAGCGGCACGCCTCGACGACGTGCGTCTCGCCATCTCGACCGCCGAGGGCCTGCGTCCCGAGATCGCGCGCAGCTTCGAGCAACGCTTCGGCCTTCCGTTGCGACAGGCGCTCGGCATCATCGAAGTCGGGCTGCCGGTGATCGATCTGGGCGAGCCCGAGCCGGGCGCCCTCGGCACGCCGCTGCCGGACTACGAGGTGTGGCTGCGAGGCGAGGACGGCCGTCCGATCGGCGACTCGGGCCCCGAGCGGACCGGAGAGATCTGCATCCGCGGCCCGGGGCTCTTCGACGCCTACCTCGAGCCGTGGACACCGTCGGCGGCCCTGCTCGACCCGGACGGCTTCCGGACCGGCGACCAGGGATGGTTCGATGCCGGCGGTCGCCTGCATCTGGCCGGCCGGCGAGCGAACCGCATCAACATGGCCGGCATGAAGTTCTTCAGCGAGGAGGTGGAGGCGGTCCTGGATGCCCTCCCGGGCATCCGGCGCAGCCGGGTGTCGGCGCGCCAGCACGCGCATCTCGGTGAGATTCCCGTCGCGGAGCTCGAGCTCGAGGAGGGTGCGCCGGCGCCCGAGCGCAAGGCGCTCCTGGCCCACTGCCGCGCGCAGCTGCCGAGCTACAAGGTGCCGCGAGCTTTCGACGTGGTCGCAGCACTTCCGCTCACGGCCACCGGAAAGCTCGAGCGCAGCCCCGGCTTCGAGGGCGACCGCTAGCGCGCCGCCGGACCGCGGAGCCAGCGCGGCACGCTTTCGCAGTACGCCTCGTAGGGAGCACCGAAGCGGCGGCGCAGGCCCGGCTCTTCGATCCGCGTCACGTAGAGGTGTGCGAGTCCGAAGAAACCCGCCGTGTACACGAGCAGCCAGCCCGACTGGAACAGCCACGCCTCCGCGGCGAGAAAGAGCGTGTAGAGCAGGTACATGGGGTTGCGGGAATGCGCGTAGATCCCCTCCACGACAAAGCTTCGCGGCGGGTCGAAGGGGGCCGGCGTGCCGCGCCCACGCTTCACGAAGTCGGCGACCTGCCAGCCGAGCATGCCGAGCACGGCGATCGCCAGCAGCCGGGGGCCGAGCGAGGAGCGGGCGAGGCCTTCCCCGACGTCCGAGCCCTCGGCGCGCAGGACCAGCCACGGGCCGGCGACGAAGAACATCGCTGCGAACCAGGCCATGACCGCCGCCGTGCGCAGGCCGACCCAGCGGGGCCCCGCCTCTGCGCTCACGGTTCCAGGCCGAGAGCCCGTTCGCGGTGCAGCCGCCGTACGTCTTCGATGTCGAGATCCTGCCGTCGGTCGACGACGAGCATGGGGACGGCCTTGCGCACGGCCCCGCGCAGGGCGGCGGCTCTCGAGCCGGGGGACTGCCCCGAGCGCTCTCGCAGGTCCACGGCCTGGCAGACGGCCAGCGTGACGATGGCCGCGACGGTCTCGGTGAGCTCGACGATGCGCAGCGCATCCCGGGCCGCGATGCTGCCCATGCTGACCTTGTCCTGATTGTGGGATTCGGTGCTGCGACTGAATGCGGCGGCCGGCATCGTGAGCTTCTGCGCCTCGGCCGCCAGGGCGGAGGCGCTGATCTGCATCGCCTTGAAGCCGTGGTGCACGACCCGCTCCGGGCCTTCCCGGCCGACGAGGTTCTCCGGGAGTCCGCCATTGGTCTCTGGCATGCACAGGAGGGCCAGCTGACGATCGAGCAGGTCGGCGACGCCCGCGACGGCGGCCTTGAGCGTGTCGAGGGCGAGGGCCACGTGCCCACCGTAGAAGTTGCCCGCGTGCAGCACGTCTCCCGTCGCCGGATCCACCAGAGGGTTGTCGTTGACGCCGTTGATCTCGACCTCGAGGAGGCCTTCCGCGAAGTCTGCAGCGTCGAGCAGGACCCCGATCACGTGGGGGGCGCAGCGGATGGAGTAGCGGTCCTGCAACCGCGCCATGGGCCACGGGGCATCCCGGCGGAGATCCTCGCGGATCCATTCCGCCGCACGACAGCTGCCGCGATGCGGCTTCCAGGCGAAGACGCGCTCGTCGAAATGCTCCGGGTTGCCGTGGGTCGTCTCGCTGGTCAGCGCCGTCACGGCGGCGGCCAGGCGACCGACGCGGACCGCCCGCTCCCAGGCAAGAGCGCCGAGGGCGGCCATCACGCTCGTGCCGTTCATCAGCGCGAGGCTCTCCTTCGGCGCGAGCGACAGCGGTGGGACCCCGATCTCGCGCCAGGCCTCCGCCGCCGGCATCTCGCGGCCGCCGAGCGTGACCTCGCGTTCCCCCACGAGGGCGGCGGCCAGATACGACAACGGCGTCAGGTCGCCGCTCGCTCCGACGGAGCCCTCGGCCGGGATGACCGGCAGCAGCCGATGCTCCAGCGCGAGGCAGAGCCGGGAGAGCAGCTCGGCCCGGACCCCCGAGTGGCCGCGCGCGAGCGAGGCCAGTCGCACGACCACGACGGTGGCGGCCGCCTCCTCATCGAGGGGCGGACCCGTTCCGCAGCCATGGAAGCGCAGGATCTGGTGGGGCAGGGTCTCGCGCAGGGATGCGGGAATCCGGGTGCCGACCGAGGAGCCGACCCCGGTGCTGACCCCGTAGACCTCCGAGCCGCCCTCCAGCCGCGTCTCGATCGCCTGTTGCCCGGCGCGCAGACGGGCCCGGTACGCCGGATCGTCCCAAAGCTCCGCGCGCCTCTCGCCACGTGCCAGCGCCAGGACGTCGGGCAGGCCGAGCGGTGTCTGGCCCAGTGCGAGGGTGTCGGACACCCGGCCAATCTAACGGCGCATCCGGCTCCTGTCTGCGTCGGAGACGCCCCCGACGCCCCTCCAGTGGTATCGTCTCCCCCGCCTTGCCTGGAACCCCGTCCCGCACCTGGCGCCAGATCCGCAGCGGCCTGGCCTACCTCTATTACGCCGTCGGTGCGGTGGGCCTGCTGCTGTGCGTCGAGATGCGGCAGTGGCTGCGGGGTCGCGACCCGATCGCCGCGCAGCGGATGCTCAGCCGGGGCTACGCGAGCTTCGTGCGCGTGATGCAGGCGCTGGACGTGATCCACGTCCGCACCCATGGGCTGGAGGTCCTGGAGGGGCCCGGCCCCCGCCTGGTGGTCGCCAATCATCCCTCGTTGATCGATTCCGCCTTGATCGTGAGCCGCCTCCCCCAGGCCGACAACTTCGTGAGCCCGGAGTGGGCTCGCGTTCCGGTCATCGGCCGGCTCGCGACGGCCGTGGCGGCGCTGACGAGCGACGCCGGGCCGGCGACTGTGGCCGACGCTGCAGCCCGCTTGCGCGACGGCCGCTCCGTCGTGATGTTCCCCGAGGCGACCCGTTCCCCGCGGGACGGTCTGGGGCGCTTCCATCGCGGTGCGGCCCACGTGGCCCTGGCGAGTGGCTGCGATCTGCTGCCCCTCGTCATCCGGAT
>JAJDAR010000303.1 GCA_029261775.1 Deltaproteobacteria bacterium
GTCTCGCTGTCCCGCATCTCGCCGATCATCACGATGTCGGGGTCCTGCCGCAGGGCGGCTCGCAGGACGCCGGCGAAGGTCAGGTCGATCTTCGAGTTGACCTGCACCTGGTTGATGCGCGGCAGCTTGTACTCGACCGGATCCTCGACCGTGATGATCTTCTTGCTCGCCTGGTTCAGCTCGCGAAGCGCTGCGTACAGCGTAGTCGTCTTGCCGCTGCCCGTCGGTCCGGTGACGATGATCAGGCCATGCGGCCGCTCGAGCGCCCTCCGGAACCGGGTGCGGATGCTCTTCGGCATGCCGATGTGCTCGAGGCGGATCGTCTCGTCGCCCGGGTCGAGGAGCCGCATCACGACGCTCTCGCCGTACTGGATGGGCATCGTCGAGAGCCGAACGTCGATGGTGCGACCGGACACCTTGATGTTGAAGCGCCCGTCCTGGGGAAGCCGCTTCTCGGAGATGTCGAGACCCGACATCAGCTTCAGCCGGAGCACCACCGCCGCCGAGATGCGGGGTCCAGAGACCACCTGCTCCTGCAGCACGCCATCGACGCGCTGTCGGACACGCAGGGCGTTCTCGTCGGGCTCGATGTGGATGTCGGAGGCGCCGAGCCGGATCCCGTCCTCGAAGAGCGACTGCAGCAGCTTGGCGACCGGCGCCTCGGTGGCGTCGTCCCCGATCGGGAGATCCCGGACGTCGAAGTCGGCGTCGTGGGAGGCGAGCTCCTCGCGCAGCTCGGCCGCGAGGGAGGTGAGCTCCTCCTCCCGATCCTGGTAGACGCGGTCGATGGCTTGCAGCAGGTCGCCTTCGCGCACGATCGCCTGACGCAGGGGCTTCTTCAGGATGCGCTCGAGCTCGTCGAAGCCGAACAGATCCGTGGGATCGGCCATGCCCACGACGTAGTCCTGGCCCGAGTCCTCGAGCAGCAGCGCGCGCAACCGGCGGGCGTGGGTCTCGGGAAGGGTCCGCACGAGCTCCACGTCGAACTGGTACTGGCGCACGTCCACGAACGGGATCTTCAGCTGCTTCGACAGCAGGCCCAGGATCTGGTTCTCGCTCACGTGGCCGAGGGCGACCAGGGCCTGGCCGAGACGCCGGCCGCTCTTCTTCTGCTCGGCCAATGCGGCCGTGAGCTGCTCTTCCGTGATGAGGCCCTGGTCCTTGAGCAGCTCGCCGATGCGGATCTTCTTGCGCGCGCCGGAGCGCGGGGGCGCGTCGATGGGGTCACTCACGGTCCCTCCTCCACCAGGGCTTCGAGGCGCTCTCGTACGTAGGCGCGGGGCTCGCTGTCGAGCCCGGGGTGCTCGAGGGCGCGGGCGAAGGCCGTGCGGGCCTCTGTGACCCGGCCCAGGGCCTCGGCGGAGACGGCGAGCCCCAGCCAGTAGCGGGCGCTCTCGGGCGCGCGGTCGAGGGCTCGCTCGTACGCCTCGGCGGCCTCCTCGTGGCGACCCTCGAGCTGCAGGAGTGCCGCCTCGAGGCCCGCGATCGTGGCGGCTGCGCGGATCTCCGGGCCGGTCTGCTGGAGCCCGCGCAGCGCATCGTCGGTGCGACCCGCTCGAATCAAGAGCTCGGCCTCGAGCACCGCGAGATCGCTGCGGCCGGGCTGCTCCGCGCGCGCCCGGCGCAGCCAGGCGAGGGCCTTTTCGTCCTGTCCGGCGGCGGCCAGCGCGCGGGACGCATCGACGCGGATCTCGTTGCGAGTGGGATCGAGACGCAGGGCGCGTTCCCAGGAGGCCTCCGCGGCGGGCAGCCGTCCGACGGCCGCCAGCTCACGCCCCTCCTCGGCCGCCTCGCGGGCGAGGCGGGCCCGCGACTTCCGGGCCGGGCGGGCGGTGCTGGGAGGTGCCGGGACAGGCGGCGTGGCCACGATCTCGTGGGTCGAGGGGACGTCGGCCGGGATCGCGCCAGGCGCATCTTCCGCAACGGCCGGGCCGGCCGTTCCGGGCTCTGCGGCCTCCGAGGGCGGCGCGCTCGATACGCTCGGCAGCGCGGGCACCCCGGATCCGATACCGGCCAGGTACCAGCCCGTGGAGCCGAGGCAGAGCCCGGCCAGCAGCGCGGCCAGCGGGCCGGGCCAGCGGCGCGGGCGCGGCACGAAGCTCTCTGCGCTCGCGTCGCCGATGCCGGCGGGCGGGCGCTCCCTCCGGGCGAGGTCTTCGAGCATGTCGTTCAGCAGGCTCATTGGACCCTTCTCGCCGCCTGAAGACGCGGGCTCACGGAACCAGCCCGGGATCGGGCGCCAGGCGCGAAGGCAGCCGACCCCAGCGCCGCGTGCGACGAGAGGTGCGGGCCCAGCGGAGCGCCTGCCGGGAATCCGCGATCGCGCGGCGCACGTGGTGGCCGGTGATGGCCGCGTCGCCCCGTCCGTAGCCCGCGAGCAGCGCCTTGTGACCGAGCAGGTTCACGAGGCGCGGGACCCCGCGGCTGGCGCCGTACATGGCCGCGATCGCCCGGTGCGAGAACAGCCGGCCCAGCGGACGGCCCGCCTGACGCAGCCGCAGATGCACGTAGGCGTCCACCTCGTCGCGGGCCATCGGCTCGAGGGTGTGCGAGAAGACGATGCGTTGCGCCAGCTGTCGCAGCGCGGGCCGATCGAGGCGATCGTCGAGCTCGGGCTGCCCGACCAGCAGGACCTGCAGGAGCTTCGCCTCGCGGGTCTCGAGATTGGTCAGCAGACGCAGCGATTCGAGGCTCTCGTCCGGCAGGGTCTGGGCTTCGTCGATGACGAGGACCGCGCGCCGTCCCTCGGCGTGGATCGTCGCGAGGCCGTCGCGGAGCAGCCCCCACAGCTCGTGGGGAGCGAGGCCGGTGGCCGGGCCGAGGCCCAGCTCCTGGGAGAGCGCGCGGCGCAGCGCGAGCGGCGAGAGCATCGGATCGAGTACGTAGGCCGTGACGAAGTCCGGTCCGAGCTCGTTCAGCACGCGCCGACACAGGAGCGTCTTGCCGGTCCCGACCTCCCCGGTCAGCTTGACGAAGCCCGAGCCCGCTTCGAGTGCGTGGCGCACCACGGCCATGGCGCGCCGATGGGTCGGCACGTCGACCCGCAGCGCGCGGTCCGGCGTCAGGCCGAAGGGCAGGCGCGCAAGCCCGAAGTGGGCGAGATAGAGCGCGCTGGGCTCAGGGGACACGGACCTGGCCCTCGGCCGGCAGCCAGTTCTCGGGCTCGACCCGCATCGAGCGCAGCCGTTCCCTGGTGCCTTCGACCTGCTGCGTCCAGGTGTCTTCGCCGACGATCGTGGGCCGCAGCAGGATCACCAGCTCGCGCTTGCGCGTCCGGTCCTGCTCGTGGCGAAAGAGCCGTCCGAGCAGGGGGATGCGGCTGGCCAGAGGAATGCCCGCGCTGGCGTCCCGCTCGACGTCCTCCATCAGCCCGCCGATCACGACCAGTTGACCGCTGCCGGCACGGATCACCGTGTCGGACTCGCGGATCGTCGAGAACGCCAGCGGAAGGGTCTGCACCTCTCCCCCGACCGTCACGTTCTTCGTCTGGTCGCGGACCTCGCTGACCGAGGGATGGATGTGGAGAACCACCTGGCCGGCCTCGCTGATCTGCGGCGTGACGTCGAGCGCGATACCCGAGAAGAAGGGCGTGAGCTCGATGTCCGGTGTGGTCGTGGTCGCCGTGCCGGTCACCGTCGTGCTCGACACGTCGGTCACGAAGAACTCGTCGCTGCCGACCTTGATGACGGCCTTCTGGTTGTTGACCGTGGAGATCCGCGGGCTGGACAGGATGTGCACGTCGCCCTGGGTCTCCAGCAGCTCGATGAAGCCCGCGAAGCGCGAGGCCGCGATGGCGACCGAGAAGACGCCCCCGAAGGCCGAGGTGTCGGTTCCACTCGGCAACGCCAGCGCCAGCGGATCCAGTACGCCCGGGTTGTCCGCGATCTCGGAGACGCCTTTCTCGAAAAAGTCGCCGCCGCCGGTCTGCCCGATCGTGAAGGTCTTGTCGTTGTGGGTCGCGAGGGCCGCCCAGTTGATGCCGGACTGGAAGCCGTCCGAGAGCTCGACCTCCAGGATCTTCGCATCGAGGATGACCTGGCGGTTGAGATTGGCCTGGATGGAGTCGAGAAAGGCCTCCACCTCGCGCAGCTCCCCCGGCGTGGCACGGACGACGATGACCCCGGCGTGCGGTGAGGGCACGATCGATCGCCCTTCCTTGCCGGCGAGCAGCACGTCCAGCGCCTGGATCAGCTCGCCCCAGAAGTCGACGCTCGAGCGCGTGTCGAGCAGGCTCCCGGAGGTCGTTCCCGTCTCGCCCCCGTCGTCGTCCTGCTCGTCGTCGCTGAAGCTGACGCTCGCGCCGCCCCGTGAGTCGCTGACCTGGCCGGAGCTCACGCGGGTCACGCTGGTGCCGAAGCGCTGCACGTTCAGGTAGTCGATCTGGAACACCTGGGTCTGCAGGCCACCGGGAAGCACGTGGTAGCCGTAATGGGTCTCCCGGAACGGGAACCCGTAGGCATCCCAGGTCGCCTCCAGCACCTCCTTCACGGTGACGTTTCGCAGGCGCAGGGAGATGCTGCCGGTCACACCGGGATCGACGACCAGGTTGTGCGGCGTCCCCTCGACCAGCGAGGCGAAGAACTCGTGAGCGGGCGCGTCGAGCACCGTCACGTCGAAGCGCGTCTCCTCCGTCACGGACGCGTCGGGAACCCGTGCGCCGAGCTCGGGCAGCAGCGCATCGCGGACCGCGGGCGGGACCACCGGCCTCGAGCGGGCTGCGGCGGGCGGATCGGCGGGGGCTTCGGGAGCCGGCCCGGCGGTCGCGCAGCCGATCCACAGGCACGAGAGCACGAGACCCCCGAGCTTCGAGATGGGCATGGGCATGGCGGCGTCAATCCTCTCCAGGGGTTCGTTTCAGCACCGGGACGCGGTAGAGCGGAAGGCGGAACGGTCCCTCGGGCCCGTCCAGCCGGACTTCGGTCGGCTCGATGGCGACGACCTCGCCTTCCGGGAGCAGGTCGCCGACCTGCACACGGTCTCCGTCGATCACGGCGTGTCGACGGTTGGCCGAGATCAGGATCGAGCTGACCCGCGGCGGCGGAAGCTCGGCCGCGAGCAGATCGGCCAGCGCCGAGCCCGCGTCGGGCGGCTGCGTCGGGTCGCGCAGGGTCTCGGCCGAAGCCGCACTGACGCCCACGAGCAGGAGGCCAGCGATCACCCGGGCCGTTCGTCGAAGGCTCTTGCGACTACACACCGATCCACGCCTTCTCGAAGCTCAGGGTGTACAGCTCGAGCACGATGCGGGCCCTCGGATGCTCCTCCACGCGATAGTCGAAGCCCTCGAGCAGGAGGCCGGAGTTCTGCGCCTCGAGCGAGCGCAGGTAGCGGAGGGTCGCGAAGTAGTCGCCGGTGGCCTCGAGCCGCAGGTCGTGGCGGTACAGGATCGGGTCATCGGGCCGACGAGCGTCGGTCTCGTCGTCCGCCATCTCCTGCAGGGGTCGCGGCGCCAGGGTCTCGAGGCGCACGAGCTGCAGCTCCTGCTCGGCGGCGAGAAGATCCTCCAGCACGCGGCGGGCCTCTTGCGGAGGAACCAGGCCCGCGCGCTCGAGGTCGAGCTTGGCCTGCAGTCGCGCCAGCTCCTCCTTCAGAGCGCCGGTGCGCGCTGGGAAGGTGGCCTGAGGACCCTTCGCGGCCTGGGTGGCGACGCCTCGTGCGCGCTCCTGGAGCGAGGTCAGGTCGTGCTCGACCGCCGCCATCGAGGCAGCGAGCTCCTCACGCTTGGCGAGCAGCGGGTTCAGGAAGACCAACGTGAAGACCGCGTAGACCCCGAGGCCCGCACCCAGGAGCAGCACCAAGCGCTCGCGCGAGGCACGCGCATCGAACCAGGCGACGCCCTTGTCGAGCTGGATGCGAAGCGGCTTCAAGGCCTGCTCGAGCGCGGGGCTCACGGAGCCACCTGCTCGGGGAAGACCGCGCGCAGGGCGAACCGGAGCGATCCCTCTTCGGTCCGCGTCACCTCGACCTGTTCGAAGCCGACGCCCTCGAGCTCGGCCTGCTGCTCGAGGTACGAGAGCCATGCGGGCACGCGCTCGGCCGCCTCGGCCTGTCCGGCCAGCTCGACCTGCCGACCGCCCAGCGCCACCCGGATCTCGGTGAGCCAGAGACCGCGGACCGGGCTCCGCGCCAGGGCCGTGGCCACCCCGGCAAACGAGCGGCGGGCGCCGCCGTGGGTGGACAATGCGTCGACCAGCTGCTGATGGCTCGCCCGCTGCTTCTCGAGCTTGCCGAGCTCGGCGCGCTGCCGCGGGCTGAGTCCCTCGGGTCCTGCCTGCTGCGCGACGACCTCGAAGCGCTGCTGCACCCGGGCCTGCTCGGCCTCGAGCTCGGAGAGCTGCGCGGCGAGAGAGCCGGCCTGATGGCGTTCGAAAGCCAGCTGGAGCAAGGCCGCGACGGCCACCGCCGCACAGAGCCGGCCCACCATCGGAAGATCGACGCCGTTGCGTTTGCGCGGCTTCGGGGCCAGCTCGTGGGCGAAGATGCGGCCCGTCGAAAGCGCGGCTCCCACCGCGCCGAGCAGGGGGCCCTGCTCCTCGAAGGACGGGTTCGCCCCGCCCGGAAAGGCATCGCGCAGGTCGAGCAGTTCGACGGGCAGGCGCAGACTGCGGTGCAGGTAGTCGGCGAGGTCGACCCGTTCCTCTCCGGAGGGCGCGATGGCGATCCGCGACGCGGGGCTGCGCCCGAACTCGGCCTCGTAGTAGTCGAGCGAGCGTTGCAGGTCGAGCAGCAGGGAGTCGAAGGCGGGCGACCCGACGATCTCGGCGGTGTCGGCCCCTTCGAGCTCGATCTCGTCGCTGGCGAACGCGGCGTCGGTGTCCAGGCTCACCGGACGGGTCACGTGCACCTCGCCCCCATCTCCGACGACGAGCAGTCCGCCCTTGGCCGGCAAGTCCAGCACCGCAACTCCGGGGCCCTCGGCCCGCGGGTCGGCGATGCGCAGCAGGGCGCGCTCGCGGATCTCGAAACCCACCGGCCGCAAGCCGGCCTTGCGGACCAGATCGACCCGGCGAGCGAGCTGGTCCCGCTGGCCGATGAGCACGTACACCTTGCGGGCGCGTGTCCAATCGGCCGCGACCGGGATCTCCAGGACGTCGATCCAGGCGCGCTCGACGTCGAAGTCGACGAGATCCTGGATCTGCCACCGGACCGATTCGACCCACTCCTCGCGCGGCAGGTCGGGCGCGTCGATCACCCGGAGCGTGCAGGCCTCCTCGGGTGGCACGATCACGCAGGGCACCCGCGCCAGCCCATGGGTCATGACCCAATCCGCCAGGGCCCCACCGCCAGCCGGGATCCGCTCGCAGCGCTCCAGCGCCGGTCGTTCATCGCCAGGGACGATGTGGGCGACCGCGAGATCCGACTCGACCCAGGCGAGACCGACGCTGCCCGCGGCTGCCTGCCGATGTCGAAACCAGGATGCCCCCACCAAGATCCGCTCTCCCCCGCAGCTGCCGCACGGCCGCTGCTCCGGGAGGCGGTATCGGCCGCGTGCAACGCCGAGTTGAGTGACACTGGAATTGCGCCACTTTCATGGGATCTCGATCGGGGGGTTGTCCCCTCGCTCTGGGATCGAACAGACGCGGCGCATTGCGCCGGCCCGTCGCTGCGCTATAGGCAAACCGCCTCCCGTCGCCCCTGAACTCCTCCCTCGGGGCGAGCCGACAGATCCGGAGATCGATCGCTGCTCGCACAGGCCGCGACAGACGATGGGCTGACCATGCCGTACCGCCTTCGGGACAGCCTTCAGCAGCAGCTCGAAGTGTGGGGTCAAAACCACGTTCTCGAGCGATTGCAGGCACTGGATGAACTCGAGCGCCGCCGGCTGGCGCGGCAGCTCGAGGCATTGGATCTCGCAGCTGCGAGTCGCGCTTCCCTGGCCGGGCCCGAGGCACCGATCGGGACCTTGCTCCCGCCGGAGGTGGAGCGTCATCCGACCCGCGGCGGACGGGCGGACCTGCACGGGGAGGCCCACGCGGCCGGGGAGAGCGAGCTGGCCGAGGGCCGCGTCGCCATCCTGCTGGTCGCCGGCGGCGAGGGGACGCGCCTCGGTCACGACGGACCCAAAGGCACGTTCCCGATCGGACCCGTCTCGGACCGCAGCCTGTTCGGCCTCTTTGCCCAGCAGCTCCGGGCCCTCGGTCGCCGTTTCGGACACACGCCCCCGTGGGCCGTCATGACCAGTCCTGGCAATGACCTGGCGACCCGCCGAGCCTTCGCGGAGCAGGACTTCTTCGGGCTCGAGGAGTCGAGCGTGCTGTTCTTCTGCCAGGCCGAGGCACCCTGCCTGGACGCCGCCGGCCAGCTGCTCTTCGCCGCCCGCGACCGGATCCTCACCTCACCGGAGGGCCACGGCGGGGTGCTGCCCGCCCTGGTCCGATCGGGCGTCTGCGCCGACCTGGCGGAGCGCGAGGTGGTCCACCTCTTCCATCACCAGGTCGACAACCCGCTGGTTCCGGTCGGAGACCCGACCCTGGTGGGCTTTCGCGTCATTCGCGGTTGCGAGATCGCCTCGAAGGTGATTGCCAAGCGCGCCTCCGATGAACGGGTCGGGACCTGGGCCTCGACCGGGAACGGGCCCCGGGTGGTGGAGTACACGGAGCTGCCCGCCACCCTCGGACGCGAGACGGACGCTTCCGGTGCCTTGCGGCTGTGGGCGGGCTCGATCAACGTGCACGTCCTCGGGCGTGAGCTCGTCGAACGGGTGGCGGCCGAGGCCGCTTCCGCCCTGCCCTATCACGCCTCGCCGAAGCCCCTCCGAGCCCTCGACGCGGACGGCCGCCACATCGAACTCGACGGGTTCAAGCTGGAGCGCTTCGTGTTCGATGCCGTTCCCATGGCGAAGGCTTGCGTGCTGGTCGAGGCGCTTCGAGAGCGTGAGTACGCCCCCGTCAAGAGCGCCAGCGGAGCCGAATCGCCCGCAAGCGCCCGAGGGGCGCTCGATCGCCGGGACCGGGCCTGGCTCGCCGAGGCCGGCCTGTCCGCGCCCGAGGGCCTGCCGATCGAGCTCGATCTCTCGGTCTTCGACGGTCCCGAAGCGGTTCGCCGGCGCGGGCTCGGCAGCATCGAGGAGGCGGGCGAAGCCATCCTCACTGCGGGGGCAGGCCCCTCGTGAGCGCGCTGCGAGCCGGAGCCCCGGAGGTCATCGATGGCCTGCCTGGACCGCGAACCCTGATCCCTGGCGGAGAGGGCCATCCGGCCCGGTCCGCCGGCAGACCCGCCCTCGAGACAGGTGGAGGACCATCATGAGTCCGGCCCGGAAAGCGACGAAGAAGAAGACCGCGGCGAAGAAGCCCGCCTCGAAGAAGGCCGCGCGGAAGGCGCCTGCCAGGAAGGCGGCGTCGAAGCCCGCCAAGAAGAAGGCGGCAGTGAAGAAGCCTGCCGCGCGCAAGAAGGCGGCCGCATCGAAGAAGACGAACGCTCGCAAGGCAGCGCCCAGGAAGGCGACGGCGAAGAAGGCGACAGCGAAGAAGGCTGCGGCGAAGAAGTCCGCGCCGAAGAAGGCCACCTCCAAGAAGGCGGCCCCGAAGAAGGCCGCGCCCAAGAAGGCCGCGCCGAAGAAGGCCGCGCCGAAGAAAGCGGCGCCCAAGAAGGCGGCCGCCAAGGCCGCGCCGAAGAAGGCAGAGCCCAAGAAGGCAGACGCCAAGAAGGCGGCGCCCAAGAAGAAGAAGGCAGCTCGCCGACGGAAGTCCGAGTTCGCCCCGGCGACCCCTGCGAGCTCCGCGCCGAAGCCCGGGCTCGGGTACAAATGGGCCTGCTACGCGTGCGAGGCCAAGTTCTACGACCTGGGCAAGGAGGAGGCGATCTGCCCGAAGTGCTCAGCCGATCAGCGCCAGCGGCCGCGCGAGGCAGCGGCCGCGAAGCCCTCGACCCCGGCGCCGAAGCGGCCGGCGGCGCAGCCGATGGTCCGCCTGCTCGACGAGGAGGAAGCGGCGGAGGAAGTCGCGGACGACGACGACGACACGGCTGCCGAGCTCGACATTGCCGGCCTCGAGGGCAACGTCGTCGAGGTGGTCGACGACGACTAGCGGCGGGCCGCGGGGATCCTGGAGCCTCGTTTGCCCGCGGCGGGCTCAGATCGTGGTCAAGCGCCGCATGTGGATCCCCATGGGTCCGCCGGCGCGGAACTCCCGCTCCTTGCGGAGCTGACGCAGGACCCCTTCCTGTCCCGCCAGCACCCCGACGGCTTCTCGGTGGGCTTCGCCGCGGCGCTGCGCAGCCTCGAAGTCGGCCACTCGCTCGCCGATCAAGGCCCCGCTCGATCCGCGACCGGGCTGCGGAAGGCGGGCTGCGGGCACACGCTCGGCCAGGCGGCCGATGTCGCCTTCATAGGCCGCGATGAGCTGATGGATCTCGGCGTCGGCGTAGTGCTGGTAGGGCCGCGGAGGCTCGGCCTTCAGGTTGCGCCAGTAGTTGTACGCACCGCCCGCCAGCAGCAGCGCGAGGACGAGAAGGACGGGCAGGACGCCGCCCTGCTCGGCGCGACGCGACGTGGATGACTTCATGGCTCACCTCCCGCCCTCCTCCATCGGCTGCCCCTGGGCTGCGAGAAAGGCCCGAAGGCTCGAAACGTCCGGAATTCCGCCCTGCGCCCCGGCAGCCCGGCAGCTCATGCCCGCGGCCGCGTTGGCGGCGCGCAGGCAGCCCTCCGGGGACAACCCTCGGACCACGGCCCAGGCGAATGCGCCGTGGAAGACGTCACCGGCCCCTGTGGTGTCGGCGACAGGAACCTGGAAGCCCGGCACCTGGATCAGGCGGTCCTTGGCGAGGCCCATGGCGCCCGCTGCCCCTCGCGTGATGATCGGCATGCGGGCCCCCTCGCGGGCCATCGCGGTCAAAGCCTCTTCGGGTCGATCCGTGCCGAAGGTCTCGCGTGCGAAGCCCTCGGGAACGATCGGATAGTCGACCGCGCCCAGCAGCGAGCGGACCTCGGCTCCCGGCGTGTCTGCATCGAGCACGACCGGGCAGCCGCGTTCGCGCACGCGCCGAGCGGCCCACGCGACGAGCTCGGGATCGCCGGCGTCGGCCAGCAGCAGGCGGGTGGCGTCGAGACGAGCCGGCGACAGCTCGGCGGGCGACAACGAAAGGGCCGGCGGCCGGTGGGACAACACCGTGCGCTCGCCCGTCCCCTCATCGACGAGCACCATCGCACCCTGGCTGCGCACGCCCGGGCGAACACGTACGTCGCCCACGTCGACTCCGGCCTTCTCGAGCGGGCGGAGGCAGCGCTCGGCTTCGGAATCATCCCCCACACATCCGATGAACGCCGCGCGCAGACCGAGGCGCGCGCAGGTCAGGATGGCCGTTGCGACCTGTCCACCCGCGTGCTCGGTCCAGGACAGGACGGCGAGCTTGGCGCCGAAGGGCGGAAAGCGCGGGAGCCGCGCGACCTGGTCCAGCGAGATCTCCCCGACGCCCAGCACATCGAGGCGTTCGCTCACGGAGCCTCCGCGGGCGCGACGGGACCCAGCTCGGGATAGAGCGTGCGATAGACCTCGATGCTGCGCAGGACCCGCTTCACGTAGCGCCTCGTCTGCAAGTAGGGGATCGACTCGACGAACACGTCGTCGTCGAGCCCGCCGTCGCGTCGCAGCCAGCGCTCGACCGCCGCCGGGCCAGCGTTGTAGCTTGCCACGGCTGCCGAGATCCGGCCCTCCATCCGGGCGAGCAGCCGACTCAGATAGTAGGCACCGAGGTTCAGGTTCGTCTCCGGGACGAGGAGATCGTCGGGGTGGAAACCGGCGAGACCCAGGCCCTTGGCCAGCCGTTCCCCCGTCGAGGGCATGATCTGCGTCAGCCCCCTGGCGCCGACGACCGAGAGCACTTTCGGCCGGTACCCGCTCTCCTCCCTCATGACGGCGTAGACGACCGCGGGCGGCGCCCCGTGCCGTGCGGCCGCCGGCTCGAGCCACTCGGCGAAGGCCCGCGGCCATGCCAGCTCGAACGCGTCCCGCCCGAGCTGGGAGGCGGGGCCCTGGGCGAGAGCGAGCAGATCGTGATCGAGTACGAGTCGCTCGGCCGCGTGGGGGTCGCCCGACTGCTGCAGGAGCCGCCCCAGGCGCACGCGATCGGCGCGCCGACGAGCGCGGGGCACCAGCTCGGCGAGCTCGCGGCGCGCGGCCTCCTCGAGCTCTGCCGCGACGAGGATCCGAGCGCGTTGCCAACGCACGCGGGGCAGGCCGAGCGAGAGGGTTCCCTTCTTCCCGGTCGCCGAAGGAGCGGTCGCGGGCCCGTCGCCGAGCCGCTGGCGCGCACGCCACCCGTAGTAGGTGTAGGGAAACCCGTCGGCGATCCGACGCAGCTGCGCTTCGCCGGCCGCGGCATCGAGCTCGGCCGCGGCGCGCGCCCGCCAGTAGCGCGCGCGCAGCACATCGAGCGGATCTCCCGTGTCCTCGACCACCTGCTTCAGATGCGCCTCGGCCTCCTGCCAGGCGCCGCGCCGGTAGGCGGCCCAGGCCAGCCGCCAGCGCGCTTCGATGCGCGCATCCGCCGTGGGCGCGCGTTGCGCAACCCGGGCGTACGCTCCGTCGGCCGCTTCGCTGTCGTCGTCCTCGAGAAGGGTCGCCGCCAGGAACAGTGCGCGCATCCCGAGACCCCGCTGCGCCTCGGCCGCCAGCGTCTGGAAGCGCTCCACCGCTTCGTCGATGCGGCCACTTCGGGCCAGCGAGCGCGCGTGGTACAGGCGGTGCTCCGGCTTGGGCCCGAGGGCCTCATAGGCGAGCGCGGCTTCGGGATAGCGGCGCAGCCGGAACAGGAGATCGGCGCGTCGCACCGTGAGCTCGTCACGGATTCCCTGGGACAAGCCCGCGCCGCGCGCGAGCGCGACCTCGCAGGCGTCGAGGGCTTCGGCGTTCAGATAGGCGGCGGCGAGTGCCTTGCTGCGGCGGGCCCAGTCATCCGCAGTCCGCAGCGGTCGTCCCAAGCTGCTCTCGAGGCGAACCAGGGAGTCGGCGGCGATCGCGGCCTGGGGCACCGAGGCGCGGTCGCGCCAGATCTCGAGCCAGACCTGCGCCGCCTCCACCGCGCGACCCTCGGCCTCCAGCGACGCCGCCCGGGCCCGGACCAGCTCGGCCTGCTCTTCCGCATCCGCGCTGCGTCGCTCCGCCTCCTTCCATGCCTTGCGGGCGTCCTCGTGCTCCCCCAAGGCCGCATGGGCGTCCCCCAGTGCGCGCCACACCAGATCAACGACGGGAGACGATGCATGGCTGCGCGTGAAGCCACGGGCTGCATCCCGCGCGGCTTCGGCGTGTCCCCCTGCGGCGAGGGCCGCGATGCGCAGGCGCTCGGCGTGGTCGGCCAGCACGGGGTGGGCCTCGCGGACCTGGGCGAAGCCGGCCGCGGCCTCCGTCGCACGACCTCCCGCGAGATCGGCGGCTGCCGTCCGGAGCCGCTCGACGGCCAGGGCGTCGCTGGCCTCGAGCCCGACCCTCGCAGGGCTCGCTGCCTCCGACGGTTCGGGCTGCGGGGCGGCGGCGAGCAGGGCGAACGCCAGCCCCGCGGCGAGCGCCTCCCCACGCGACACGCGGGCCGGCCTGGAGCTTCTCCTCACCTGTCCCCCCCGCCGCATTGTCGGGTGAGGCCGCTCATGGTCAAGAGGCGTTCCCGAATGCGAGTCGATCGGTCGCGTTCCCGTGCGTCCGTGTCAAGGCCGGGTCCCTCGGGTAGGTTGACGTCGTTGTCCTCCTTCCGATTCGGAACCCTCGCTGCGGCGGCTTGTTTCCTGCTCACGGCGGCGCCCGCCAGCGTGCGCCCGGCCTCGGCGCAGGAAGCCCCCGGCCCTCGTGCCCCGCGCGGGCTCTGGGTGCTGTGCGAGGGGTCCCAGCGGGTGCTGGAGCACCCGGAGCGGCTTCCGCTGCTGCTCGACGATGCGGCTGCGCTGGGCGTGACCGACCTGTTCGTGCAGGTCTACCGCGGTGGCAAGGCATGGTTCGGATCGACCCTCGCGGATGCGAGCCCCCACGCGCGGACCTTTCGCGTCGGCGAGCAGGACGCACTCGCCGCCCTGATCGAGCGCGCCCACGCGCGCGGGCTGAAGGTTCACGCCTGGGTCAACGTCCTCTCCCTGGCCGGCAATCCCGATGCGCCGATCGTCCGCTCGATCGGGCGCCGGGCCGTCGCCGAGGATCAGCACGGGCGATCCGTGCTCGACTACCCGGACTACGACGTGCCGCCCCCCGATCGCAGCTACTACCGGATGGGGACGCCCGCGGTCTGGCTCGACCCCGCGGCCCCCGGTGTGCGCGAGCGGCTGGCCGCAACCTTCGCCGAGCTCGTCGAGCGCTACCCGGGGCTCGACGGCCTGCACCTCGACTACATCCGCTATCCCGACGTGCTTCCCTTCACGCCCGGCTCGCGCTTCGGCGTCGGCCTGTCGTTCGGCTACGGCGAGGCCTCGCGCGCACGGTTCCTGCGCGAGACCGGCAAGGCCGCCCCCTTCGGCTCGGACCTGCGCAATGCCAACGCGTGGGACGACTGGCGTCGATTGCAGGTCACCGCGCTGGTGGAGGCGATCGGTCGGAGCGCCCGGGCCGCTCGGCCCGGCCTCGCTCTGTCGGCCGCCGTCATCTCCGATCGCGAGCGGGCGTACCTGGTCGACTTCCAGGACTGGGCCGGCTGGCTCGACGCGAAGCTGCTCGATTTCGCGGTGCCCATGCTCTACACGACCGACGATGCCCGCCTGGGCTACGCGATCGAGAGCTATGAGGGCCTGGCGCGTACCCGCGCGCTCTGGGTCGGGCTCGGCAGCTGGCTCTTCCGCCAAAGTCCGGATCGGGCCGTGGCCCAGCTGAAGCGGGTCGAGGCCGCGCCCGCGCTCGGCAGCGCACTGTTCTCCTGGGATTCGATCCGGGAGGAGACGGGCCTGCTGGCCGCGCTCGTGGCGAGTCAGCAGCCGGCTCCCTCGCTCACCGCCCCCGCGGCCCCGGCTCCGCCGGAGGATGCTGCGGCGGCCGCGCGTCCCCCGAGCCTCGCTCCGCGAGCATCCGATGACCTGGAACCTCGATGACTTCGACTACGAGCTGCCCGAGGAGCGCATCGCGCAGCAGGCGGTCGAGCCCAGGGACCGGGCGCGTCTGCTCGTCGCCGAGCGACGCGGAGGCATCGTCGAGCACGCTCACGTCTCCGACCTGCCCCGCCTGCTTCGCCCGGGCGACCTGCTGATCGGCAATGCGACCCGCGTGCGGCCGGCTCGGCTGCGCGGGATGAAGGGGACGGGCGGCAAGGCCGAAGCCCTGCTGCTCGGCCCGGCGGGCGCCGACCGCTATGAGGCCCTCGTCCGCTGCCGGGGACGCCTGAGGGAAGGTCAGGGCTTCGTCTTCGAGCGGGGCGCACGGCGGGTCGAGGCAAGGCTCGAGGCCCTCGCTGAGGACGGCCGGGTGGTGCTGAGCTTCGCTCCCGGGGCGGATCCGTACGCTCTCGGCGAGATGCCCTTGCCCCCCTACATCGCCCGCCCCACGGCCGATCGCCAGGACGAGGAGCGCTACCAGACCGTGTTCGCCCGGGCACCGGGCTCGGTCGCGGCGCCGACCGCGGGCCTGCACCTCACTGCGGCGCTGCTGGACGACCTCCGGGCGGCGGGCGTCGGCTGGGCAGAGGTGGTGCTCCACGTGGGGGCTGGCACCTTCCGCCCCGTGACGGAAGATGCCCTCCATCGCGGCGAGCTCCACGCGGAGCCTTTCGAGCTGCCCGCCTCGACCGCCGAGGCGATCGCGGAGACACGCGCGCGCGGCGGCAGGGTCGTCGCGCTGGGAACCACGACCGCCCGCGTCCTGGAGAGCTGCGCGCGGGACGACGGCGGCGTGGAGCCGGGTGCGGGCGAGACCCGGCTCTTCCTGCGGCCCGGCAGCCGCCTGCGCGTCGTCGACGGGCTGCTGACGAACTTCCACCTTCCGCGCTCCTCGTTGCTGCTGCTGGTCGCCGCCTTCGCAGGACGTGACCGGGTACTCAGCTGGTATCGCGAGGCCGTCGCGCGCAGCTACCGCTTCTACTCCTACGGCGACGCGATGCTGATCCTGTGACGCCCGTGGCCCGTCCGGTCGCTTGATGGCCGATGCGCTCCGATTCGCGATCGAGGCCCGCGCGGGCGACGCGCGAGCCGGACGGCTCCGGACCGCCCACGGAGCGGTGCGCACGCCGGCCTTCATGCCCGTGGCGACCTATGGCGCCGTGCGCGGTCTGTCCGCCGAGGATCTCGAAGGGGTGGGTGCCGAGATCGCGCTCGCCAACACCTACCACCTTCACGAGCGACCCGGCGAGGCGGTGATCGAGGAGGCGGGCGGGCTGCACGGTTTCACCGGCTTCGCGCGTCCCTGGCTGACCGACAGCGGAGGCTTCCAGATCACCTCGCTCGCCGATCGGGTCGAGATCACGGAGGCCGGCGTGACCTTCGCCTCTCCGCTCGATGGGGCCCGACGCGAGCTCACGCCCGAAGGCGTCGTCGCGATCCAGGAGGCCCTCGGCTCGGACATCGCGATGGTGCTCGACGAGTGCGTGCCCGAGGCGCTCGCCGATCGCGAGCGCGCGCGGTCCGCGTTGCTGCGCAGCCTGCGTTGGGCCGAGCGTGCTCGGGCGGTCCATCGCCGCCCCGACCAGGCGCTCTTCGGCATCGTGCAGGGCGGCGTGGATCCGGAGCTGCGCCGCCAGAGCGCCGAGCACACGGTCGCCCTCGACTTCGCCGGCTACGCCCACGGCGGCCTCGGTCTCGGCGAGAGCCAGGACGAGCGGCGGGGCGCCCTGCTCGAAGCGCATGCCTTCCTGCCCGATGACCGGCCCCGCTACCTGATGGGGCTGGGCAAGCCCGCCGATCTGGTGCGCGGGATCGCGTGTGGCATCGACCTGTTCGACTGCGTGGTGCCGACGCGCCACGCCCGTCACGGCCTGCTCTTCACGAGCGAGGGCGAAGTGGTGGTGCGCAACGCCCGCTTTGCTCGCGACCCCGGGCCGCCCGATCCCGACTGCACCTGCCCGACCTGCTCCCGCCACAGCCGGGCCTACCTGCGCCACCTGCTGCAGACGGGCGAGAGCCTCGGGCCGCGGCTGGCGACCCTGCACAACCTGCACTTCTACCTGCGGCTCATGTCGCGGGCGCGCACCGCCATCATCGAGGGCCGGTTCGACGCCCTGCACGACGAGGTCGTGAGCCTCGAGGGCGTCCGGCTGGGCTGACCGGGCTCGAGAGGCCCAGCCACCCGCTTCGCCTTCCAGACGGCTGCGAAAGGCCCTCCAAGTCCTCGCCGGGCGTGCTGTTTCGCGGGTCCGGGGCTCAAGTCACTCCCGCTGGGGACCGATTCGGAGGCCAGGAGGAGGCTCAGCCGCCCATGGCCCGTCCCACGTCCCGATCGTCTCGAACGCGCCCTTCCCGCTCGCCGCTCCAGCCCTGGCTGCCCGCGATCGGCGCGGCCCTGGCTGGGGCCGGTGGCATCCTCCTGATGGGCCTTGGCGCGCCCTGGCTGGCGGCCGCCGCCTGGGTGGGGCTCTGTGCCGCGGCTGCCCACCTCCTGCAGAAGCGCAGCAGCGCGCCCATGCGACAGATCGTCGGCCGTGTGATGGGGCTGATGGAGCGGCTCGCCTCCGAAGGCGCCGACTCGGTCTCCTCCGACGAGCTGGAGGAGCTCGGGTTGTTCGGCGACGCCCTGGGCCGGTTCATCGAGCGACAGCAGAGCGTCGACGCCTCCGTCGATCGCTTCATCCAGCAGCTCGACGTGCTGCCGGAGCAGATCGCCGAGGGCAACCGCGAGATCGACAGGAGCGGCGGCGAGATCGAGGAGGCGGTCGAGGAGACCGCGTCCCTGCTGGCGCACATCAACACCTCGATCCGCAGCATCAATGCGGAGGTCGAGAGCCTGTCGCGCAGCGCCGAGGAAGGCTCCGCCTCCATCCTGGAAATGGGCAGCACCAACGAGGAGGTGGCGCGTATCGCCGGGTCGCTTCACGGCGCCGCTGAGGCCTCGACGACCGGCGTGCACGAGATCAGCGCCAGCATCCGCCAGGTCGCCGAGAGCGCCGACGCGGTGCAGGCCATGGCCGAGGAGTCGGCCGCGGCCATGGTGCAGATGGACCGCGCCATCCAGGAGGTCACCACCCACGTGGCAGATGCCTCCGAGCTGACGGATCGCGTGACCGCAGGCGCCGAGGAAGGCACGCACGCGGTTGCGGCGACGATCGACGGCATCGCCGTGATCCGGGACCAGACCCAGGAGGCCAAAGCCGTGCTCGAGCGGCTGGCCTCCCGGATCGCCGAGATCGGCGAGATCGTGAACGTGATCGGCGGCATCAACGACGAGACCAACCTGCTCTCGCTCAACGCGGCCATCATCGCCGCCCAGGCGGGCGAGCAGGGCAAGGCCTTCGCCGTGGTGGCCAACCACGTGAAGACGCTGGCCCAGCGCACCGCCGGCAGTACGCAGGAGACCTCCTCCCTGATCCGCGCCGTCCAGGACGAGTCGAGCAACGCCGTGCACGCGATGGCGGCGGGCATCGAATCGGTCGAGGCCGGAGTCGAGCGATCGCGCAAGGCCGGCGAGGAGCTCTCGCGCATCCGCCAGTCCGCGCGGGATGCCAGCGCCCGGGTCTCGGAGATCGCGCGCGCCACCACCGAGCAGAGCCGCAACTCCAAGCACGTGGCCGAGGCCGCCCAGCGCACCTCCTCGATGGTGCAGCAGATCTCGTCGGCGATGAGCGAGCAGTCGCGCGCCGGCGAGACCCTGCTCCGCAATGCCGAGGAGTCGCTCGAGCTCTGCCGCCAGGTCCACCGCTCCACAGAAGAGCAGCGCGAGTCGGGCCGCTTCATCACCGAGAGCATCGCCTCGATCGGCGAGATGATCCGCTCGATCCAGCAGAACACCGACAGCCATCGCGCGGCCAGCGACTCGATGTCCCAGGCGGTGAACCAGATCCTCGAGCTCGCCCGCAAGCGCGGCACGGGCACCCGCAACCTGCAGACGCACCTGGAGACGCTGCGCGAAGAGGCCCTGAGCCTCGCCCAGCGGCCCGGCGCGGCGTTGCAGGCCCTGCAGGACGACGCCTCGCCCGAGGCCTAGCTCTTCTGCCGGGGCCCAGCGGGCGCCGTGGGACCGACCCGATCGGTGGGGCGCTCAGCCCCCGAAACCGGTGACCTCGTCCACAGCGCTCCGGAGCCCCTGGGCTCGCCGAGCGAGAGTCTGTTGCGCCCGCCAGAAGCGGGTCGCCGCCGCCGAGGTGCAGCGGCGCAAGAGCTTCCGGGAGCACTCGGCAACCGTGTCGCTTCCCTCGCAGCCGGCCTCGGCTTGCTCGCTCGACGAGTAGCTGCGACCCGAGCAGACACGGATCTGGCGGCGGTAGGAGATGGCCTTCCCCTGGTAGTCGCTGCGGGCCTGCTTGAACTGGTCGTACGCACTTTCGACGGCGTCGAGCTGCGGCTCGCGCTCGCTGGGCTCGAGGCGGCGCACCACCTCCGAATCGATCCGCAGGGAGGGCGCCAATGCCTTGCCTGCGCCCTTCGAGTCGACCTTTCCGCGGGACCTGTCGAGCGCTGGCGCCTGCGGAAGCGGCTGGGTCGGGATCGGCTTCGCCTTCGTGGCGGCCTTGCCGAACCCGGTCTGGGGAGCATCGGGCGCCGAGAGGCCCGGTCCGGCGACCAGGGCCAGTGCGATGCAGGTGGTGATCAGGCTTCGGGGATTCATGCGAGCCTCCTTTCTGGGGTACTGGGTGTCCCCCCTGGTCGTCCGACCGGCCGGCTGGGTTCATGCCCATCTTCGGTTCCCACGACCGGCACGGAGCGAGGCCCCGGCGGTCACGACGGCACCTCCTTCGCCCGCTGGTCCGCCAGACCACCGAGCGCCGCACTCAGCCCGGCGAGGTCAGCCAGGTCGTCTCCCAGGGCGCTCGCCTCGATCCGGAGCGTGTCACCGATCTCGGGCCACACGCGACGTGCGACCTCCGCGCGCACCGGCGCGAGGCACAGGCTCTCGCCCGCGGCGCGGACGATCGTGCCGAGCACGATGCGCTCGGGGGCGAGGGTGAAGGCGATCTGCACGAGGCCCCGCACCAGGTAGTTGTTGAAGCGTTGCATCTCGGCGAGCGCGAAGGCATCGCCCTCCCGCGCCGCGCGCACGACCTCCTCGGGCCGAGGCGTGTCGCCTGGGGGCGTGAGTGCCGCCACCCGGCTGTCGGCCGGCGTGATCGCGGCCAGCCGTCGCGCCCACGCGGCGCCGCCGATGTACGCCTCGAGGCAGCCGCGCTGCCCGCACGCGCAGGGCTCGCCGTCCCACTCGACGGGCACGTGCCCGACCTCCCCCGCGCTGCAGGCCACCCCGCGGTGGAGACGCCCACCCAGGATCAGTCCGCCGCCGACCCCGGTCGACATCGTCAGATACACCATGTGCTCGCAACCGCGCCCGGCACCGTAGTGCCACTCGGCCAGGGCCGCGGCGTTGGCG
Organism: Deltaproteobacteria bacterium; assembly: GCA_029261775.1. Lineage (GTDB taxonomy): Bacteria > Myxococcota_A > UBA9160 > UBA9160 > UBA6930. The sequence continues at coordinate 20,409 of JAJDAR010000303.1, forward strand.
TCGTTCTCGAGGAACACGGGGCAGCCGAGCTCGGCTTCGAGCACGCCGACCACATCGGCCCGCTCCCAGGGCAGGTTCGGCGGATGCAGGAGCACGCCGGCCTCGCGGTCGAGGGGCCCCGCCGCCGAGACGCCTACGGCCTCGAGCTGCTCCGGTGTGACACCGGCCTCGTTGGCGAGCGCGCGCAGATCGGCGGCCATCTGCCGGAGATCTGCCGCCGCATCGCCGGTCGCCGCGGTCGGCCGTCGGCGATGATGCTGGGGTCGCTCCGAGGCTCCGGGAGCCAGCGCAAAGGCGACCTTGGTGCCCCCGATGTCGATTCCGCCCAGCATCGATCGGCAGGCTAGCGAAGCGCCTTCGCCCCGAGGGGCGCGGCCTTCGCCCCCCACCCTCGCCTACCTCAAGTTCAGGCCGAGCGACGCCGATCCATGAAAACGCAAACGCGGCCGAGGGCCTCCCGTGCGAGCTGCACCCGGGGTCGCCGCGACTGGGGGACATGATGGAGCGCTTCGTCGCTCGGAACCGGGGCAGCCTCTTCGCGCGCACGGCGCTTCGGCTGGCACTCGTGATCGCCGCCTCCTGCCTCGTGGCCTGTGCGAGTCAGATCGATCTCAACGATCCGTTCAACGACCGCGGCAACCTCAACGACACGCAGCGCGAGTTCGGCCAGTACATGCGCTGGGGCGTGATCGAGAAGGCCAGCCAGTTCGTCGTCCCGGAGCAGCGCGACGAGTTCGAATCGTTGGCGCCTCACCTGACCGATCTGCGCATCACCGAGTTCGAGACCCTCGAGGTCAAGATGCTGAGCGAGACCGAGGCCACCGCCCTCGTCCGCTACCGCGGCTACTCCATGTCGTCGCCGATCGAGCGCACGATCACGCTCGAGGAGACCTGGACCCGCGAGCCCGAGTCGCAGTTCTGGATGGTGCGCATCGAAGTGAACCGGCTTCGGGAGGCGCTGGGGCTGGCCGCAGGGTGAGCGCCGAGCCCACCGTCCGCGTCGACCCCGTTCGGCGACCGCGGATCCTCGTGGTCGACGACGTGCCGATGTTCCTCGAGCTCGAGTCGCTCTTCCTCTCGCGGCACGGCACGGTGGTCTGCGCCCGCTCCGGGGAGGAGGCCCTGCTCCAGATGGAGGAGCAGCCCGCGGACGTCGCGGTGGTGGACCTGCACCTGCCCGACATCGCGGGCGATGCGCTGTGCGGCGACCTGCGTCGCGTCGCGGGCGATCCCCGCCTGCCCGTGGTGCTGGTCTCGAACGGCCGACCCGAGGAGCACGCACGAGCCGTCCGGGCGGGTGCGACCGACGTGATCAGCAAGCCCCTGTCGCGCAACGAGCTGGTCGGAGCCGTCGCGCGCATGCTCGTGCCCGGCGGTCCCCGTGGCCTGCCGCGGGTTCCCCTCGACATCCCCGTCGAGATCCGCGCGCCCGAGCAGAGCATC
>JAJDAR010000304.1 GCA_029261775.1 Deltaproteobacteria bacterium
CGTTCTCCAGATGGAGGCGCAGCCTTCCCGACACGACGAAGATGGACTCGTCCTTGACCTCGTGATACTGGAGCGAGAGCCGCTTGCCCGCCTCGATCACCAGGACCTTGCCCACGTAGCGATCCGTTCGCGCCCAGATCAGCTCGTGGCCCCAGGGCTTGTCGACGCGATCGGCCATCGGCCGAGCTTACAAGGAGCGCCGTCGCTCTGCCGGCGCGACCGATCACCGGCCGTGCCTTCAGGGCTCCGCGTCGAAGGCAGCGGGCAGGTGCGCCACCTCGGCCCGGCCATCCGCCGCAAGGCTCACCGCCACGACGTCGAAGCGGGCTCGCCGGGGTCGTCGTCCGGGATGCTCGGCGAGCCAGGCCCGGGCACCCCGCACCAGGCGCGCCTGCTTGCGCCGGTCGACCGCCTCCAGCGGGCTCCCGAAGCGGACGGAACGGCGGGTCTTGACCTCGACGAACACGATCCATGGGCCGCGCCGTGCGATCAGGTCCATCTCGACCCCACCGGCCCGGACGTTGCGGGCCACGATTCGGTAGCCTTGCCGCTCCAGATGATCTGCCGCCAGGGCCTCGCCCCGGGCGCCGAGATCGCGGCGCGGATCCGGCGGCGGTTCGGCGTTCCGGCTCGGATCGTGGGGTCGCAGCGGTCCAGGAGGTCGTCGGGCGGCCATGGGAGAGCCTCGCTCGGGACCGCGGGGCACGGGGAAGGTACGGCATCCGAACCGATGGGGACCCTCTACGTCGTCTCGACCCCGATCGGGAACCTGGAGGACGTCACGCTGCGCGCGCTGCGTCTGCTCCGGGAGGCGAGCTGCATCCTGGCCGAAGACACGCGGCGGACCCGGGTGCTGCTCGATCGTCACGGGATCCCCGGCCGCGCCCGCTCCCTGCATGCCCACAACGAGCGTGCGCGGATCGCGGAGGTGCTCTCTGAGCTCGACCAGGGCCGCAGTGCAGCGCTCGTCTCGGACGCAGGCACCCCGCTGGTCTCGGACCCGGGCGAGCGCCTGATTCGCGAGGTCGCCGGAGCCGGTCACACGGTCGTGCCCGTGCCGGGGCCGAGCGCGGTGCTCGCCGCCCTGGTGGGCTCCGGGCTGCCCTCGACCCCGTTCCTGTTCGAGGGCTTCCTGCCGCGCAAAGCCGGCGAGCGACGGTCCCGGCTCGCGGCGCTGGCCGAGCGCAGCGAGACCCTGGTGCTGTTCGAGTCCCCCCACCGCGTGGGCGCCACCCTGGCCGAGCTCCGCGAAGCCTTCGGCGATCGGCCCGCCTGTGTGGCACGAGAGTTGACGAAGCTGCACGAGAGCTTCTCGCGGGGTCTCCTGTCCGAGCTGGCGGAAGCCTTCGCCGACGGTGCGCGCGGTGAGCTGACCCTGGTGGTGGCCGGCGCGGAGCCCGCACCGGCGCTCGATGCCGAGGAGCTTCGCGTGGAGGTGCAATCGCGGGTCGAACGGGGAGACTCTCCCAAGCAGATCGCGGCAGCTCTGGCGTCGCGGTCTGCGCTCACGAAGCGGGAGATCTACGCGATGGCGCAGCGCGAGCGCGACGAGCGATGACCCGACCTGGGTGCGACGAGCGATGACCCGACAACGGTGCGACGAACGATGACCCGACGGGAGCGGGACCGCGCATGATGCGAGGGGGAGTGCCTCGACTGCTCCGCACGCTCTGGTACCTGCGCCGCCCGCAGCTCGCGGGGCAGCTGCGCCGGGCCCTGGCGCCGGTGCCCCCGCCCCGGGGCTGCAGCGGGCTGCCGGTGGTGCGTGCGGTCGCCGCGCCGGCGGTGGCCTTCCTGCCCCCGCCCGCGCACATCGACGTGCCGGCGTCCGGACGGCTTCGCCTGATCCGCCGGGACCTTCAGCTGGCGGGGGAAGGGGAGGGCCCCCGGGTCGACTGGCACACCACGGACCACGGTCCGCTCTTCGCGTACCACCTGCATCAGCACGACTGGCTGCGCCATCCGGCCTGGTCGGCCGACGAACGGCTGGCCCTGCTCGAGGACTGGCGTACCCGGCATCGCCGGGGGACCGGCTGGGAGCCCTTTCCGATCAGCCTGCGAGCGTTTGCCTGGGCAAAGCTCCTGACCACGTCGGACGCGCTGCCCGCGCACGCGGCGACGGTTGCGCTGCACACTTCGCTCGCCGACCAGCTCGCGACCCTCTCGGACCGCCTCGAGACCCATCTGCTCGCCAACCACTATCTGTGGAACCTGATGGCCGTCGTGCTCGGCGGCGTGCTCTTCGACGGCGGCGAGTCGGATCGCTGGAGGCAGCATCAGCACGCCCTGGTGTCGGAGCTGGCGGAGCAGGTGCCCGCCGACGGCATGCACTGCGAGCGCAGCCCGACCTACCACGCGCTGCTCCTCGAGAACCTGCTCGATCTGCTGAACTTCGCGCAGGGTGCCGGAGGCCGGCTCGACATGGAGGCCGTGCTGGCGCTCGGCGACTGCACCCGGCGCATGCTGGGCGCGCTGCAGCTGCTGACCCATCCCGATGGCGAGATCGCGCTGTTCGGCGACTCGGCCTTCGGCATCGCGTCGACGCCCGGGGATCTCTTCGACTACGCCGCGGCCCTGGGCATCGAGCCCTCGCCAGAGGCTCCCACCGCCCACCTGCCGCAAGCCGGCTTCGCACGGCTCTCGTCCGATGGGTTGACGCTGCTCGTGACCGCGGCGCCCCCCTCGCCCCCGCACCAGCCCGGCCACGCCCACTGCGACGCCCTGTCGTTCGAGCTCTCGATCGGGCGCCAGCGGGTCGTCACGGACACCGGCGTTGCCGAGTACGTGCCAGGGCCCCTCCGCGACGCGGCGCGGGCGACCGCCTCCCATGCGACCGCGGTCGTCGAGGGACAGGAGCAGGCCGAGCTGTGGGCGGCCCACCGGGTCGGAGGCCGCCCGGACGTGGCGATGCCCCACGTGTCCGCCGAACCGGCCGGCGGAGGCCGGATCGAGGCCGTCTGTGCCGGCTGGGCGACTCCGGACATCCTGCAGCGGCGCAGCTTCGAGCTCGCCGGCCGGAGCCTTCGCATCCGCGATGTCTTCGACCGCACCGCCCGCGAGCTGATCCTCTCGCTGCCGCTCGCGCCCGGCCTGGTGCCGCAGCTCGCCGAGGGCTCGGTGTGCGTGCCGGTCGAGGGGGGCACGCTGCGCATCACGGCCTCCGAGGGTCTGCGATTCCAGATCGACACCGGCCCCTACTTTCCCGAGTTCGGCCGCTCCGTCGACCGGGCGGTGCTGCGCGCGACGGGCTCGGACGTCGCAGAGGCCGAGCTGCTCCTCGAGCTCTCGTGATCGGGTTCCGCGCCTAGGAACCGGCGTCGGCGGCCGCGGGCTCCGGGTCGGGCTCGGCCGGCGGCCCGTTCTCCAGCAATTCGATCAGTCCTTCGAGATCGACGACCTTCACTTCGAGCTCCCGGGCCTTGCGCAGCTTGCTGCCGGCGGCCTCGCCTGCGACGACGTAGTCGGTCTTCTTCGAGACGGCGGAAACGACCTTGCCGCCGACGGCCTCGATGCGGTCCTTGGCCTCGCTGCGGGACATGCCGTCCAGGGTGCCGGTCAGCACGAAGGTGCGTCCGGAGAGCAGGCCATCCTCTCCGGGCCCCTCCTCGCGCCGCTCGATCGCGGGCCAGCAGACGCCGCGCTCCCGAAGGCGTGCGATCTCCTCCAGGTGGCTGGCGTCGTCGAAGTAGACCCGCACCTTCTCCGCGATGATCGGCCCCACGCCGTCCACGGCCGTCAGCTCCTCCTGGCTCGCGGCGACCAGGGGCTCGAGGTCTCCGAAGTGGCGCGCCAGCAGGTCGGCCACGCCGCTGCCGACCTCGGGGATGCCGAGCCCGATCAGGAAGCGGGGGAGGGTGGTCCGGGCGGCCCGCTCGAGCGCGGCCAGCAGGTTGTCCGCCGACTTCTCGCCCATCCGGTCGAGACCGAGCAGCGCCTCGCGCTCCAGCGCGAACAAGTCGGAGGGGCGCTCGACGAGGCCCGCGTCGAGCAGCTGCTCGACCAGCTTCTCGCCGAGTCCGTCGATGTCGAGGGCTCCCCGACCGGCGAGGTGCAGGAGGCGGTTGCGCAGCTTGGCAGGGCACGCGGGGCTCGGGCAGCGCGTGACCGCCACTCCCTCCTCCCGGACGACCGGGGTGTCGCAGACCGGACAGCGGTCCGGGAGCCGGTAGCGCTTCGTCCGCTTCGGACGCTTGCTGCGCACCACCTGCACGACCTGCGGGATCACGTCGCCTGCCCGCTGCACGACGACCGTGTCGCCGACCCGGACGTCCTTGCGGTCCACCTCGTCCTGGTTGTGCAGGGACGCGTTCGAGACGGTGACCCCACCGACGAAGACCGGCTCGAGCTTGGCCACGGGCGTGAGGGCGCCCGTCCGACCGACGCTGGCGAAGATGTCGAGCACCTTCGTGGTCTCCTGCTGGGCCGGAAACTTGTACGCGATCGCCCACCGCGGCACGCGTGCCAGCTCCCCCAGATCTCGTTGCAGCGCGAGGTCGTCCACCTTGAAGACGGTGCCGTCGATCTCGACCGGCAGGGTCTCCCGCAGCTCGAGGAAGCGATCGTGGGCGGCGATCGCGGCCTCGATGTCGTCGCAGACCCGGCATTCGGGAGTGACCAGGAATCCCCACGCGCGCAGCTGCTCGAGCACCTGGTGCTGTCTCGCGATCGGCTCGGGAAGCCCCTCGGCCACGCTGTAGGCGCGGAACTCGAGGGAGCGCAGCCGCTGCAGGTCGACGTCGTGGAGCATGCGCAGCGCGCCGGCTGCGGCGTTGCGCGGGTTCACGAAGGGCGGGAGCTCGGTCTGCCGCCGGCGCTCGTTGAGCCGCGCGAAGGCAGCCAGCGGCAGCACCACCTCACCCCGGACCGACAGGCGCTCGGGGTGGGTCGCTGCCTCGCCCGCGAGGCGCAGGGGAATGCTGCCGAGCTGCTTCAGGTTCGCGGTCACGTCCTCGCCGACCCGGCCATCACCGCGGGTCGAGCCGACCGACAGCTGCCCGTCCCGATACACCAGCTCCACTCCGGCACCGTCCAGCTTGGGTTCCGCGAGGAAGGCCACCGGGCCCTCGAGGTCGAGGGTGCGCCGGATGCGCTCGTCGAAGGCCCGCATCTCGTCGGCATCCATCGCGTTGTCGAGCGAGAGCATCGGCACGTCGTGGCGGGCGGTGGCGAAGCCCTCGGCCGGGGGCGCGCCGACCCGATGGGTCGGCGAGTCCGGCCGGACCAGCTCGGGATGGGCCTCCTCGAGCTCCTGGAGCTCGCGGAAGCGGCGGTCGTACTCCGCGTCGCTGATCTCCGGCGCGTCCTCGGCATGGTAGAGGCGCAGGTGTCGGTTCAGGTCCGCCACCAGGGCCTGCATGCGTGCCGCCGGCTCCTGCGTCTTCGCCGGTCCGGGGCTCCGTTCCCCTCGGGAAACCACGTTAAAGGTCGTCCTCGATGACGGCGATACGGATGGGAGAGGTGTGGGCGGCCTGCCGGTCTTCCGCCCTGCCGGATCCCCGGGGTCCGGGCGACGCAACATACCACGCGGCTGGAGCCCGCCGACCCGTACGGCTGGATCCTTCCGCCGCGCGAGGAGCCCCCCATCCGAGACCCCCACGGCGAGAGGGCGGAGCCGCCGCCGCAGCCGGAATCCGCCGCCGGCGGCAAGGACCTGGCGATCGCCGATCTTCGCGCCGACCTGGAGCGGGAGATCGCCCGTCTTCGCGTCGAGCTGGAGCGGACGCGGGGGGACACGGAGGCGTTGCGCCTTCATCTGATCCGCGAGTCCCAGCAACGCGACGAGCTGCTGCAGGTCGTGAGCCACGAGCTGCGCACGCCGCTCACGGTGATCGACGGCTTCAACAAGCTGCTGCTCTCGGAGCGGCCCGGCCCCTTGAACGAGGTCCAGCGGCACTCGCTCGAGCAGAGCCGCTTGAGCTGCCAGCGGCTCGACCTGTTCGTCGCGAATCTCCTGGCCAAGGATCGGTTGCAGAGCGGCGTGCAGCCGATCTCGCGAGAGCTGCACTCGATCCCGGAGCTGCTGGACGGGCTCGCCGCGTTCCTGGCTCCCCTGGTGGACGAGAGCGGCCAGCGCCTGGAGCTTCGGGTCGCGGACGGGGCCGAGCGGGGCGTCTTCGATCCCGGAGCCATCGAGCAGGTGCTGGTGAATCTGGTCGGCAACGCGCTCAAGTACGGGCCGTCTGGAGGGGTGCTGTGCGTCTCGGCCCAGCGCCTCCCGGGTTCCCCGCCCTTCGTCGAGCTGGCGGTGCTGGACGAGGGCCCGGGCATTCCCCACGACGACCGCGAGCGCATCTTCGAGCCCTACGTGCGCAGGGCCGAGCACGCCGGCAGTGGTGGCCTCGGGCTCGGCCTGGCGATCTGCAGGCGCATCGTCGAGGCCCACGGCGGCTCGATCGGCGTCGGGGAGGGGCCGGAGGGTGGCAGCCGCTTCGCATTCACCGTGCCCGCGTCGCAGCGCGCCGCGGAGGCGTCCACGTGAGCCGCGCCCCCGCAGCGAAGCGCACCCGGATCTTCGTCGTGGACGACGCCGAGGGCATCCGCAGCTACCTGACCAGCCTCCTGGAGTCGCGGGGCTTCGCGGTCGACAGCGCCAAGGACGG
>JAJDAR010000305.1 GCA_029261775.1 Deltaproteobacteria bacterium
GGCAGGGCGAAGGGGAAGGCGACACAGGAGATGATCGCGGGCATCCACAGGTTCCAGCGCCAGTCGCGGCGGATCAGCCGGTCGTTCCAGAGGCCGCCGACCGTTGCGCCGGCGACGCCGGTCAGGCCTGCGATCAGCCCGAAGCTGAGCCCCAGCTCGGTGCCACTCATGCCGTGCACGCGGATCAGGAAGACCGGTCCCCACACCAGCACCGAGTACCCGACCAGGGCCTGGAAGCAGCCGGCGGCGACCATCCAGACGAAGCTCTTCTTGCGCAGGAGGGTTCGCACGACCAGCCCGACCGGCGGGGCCTGCTCCGTGCTCTCGCGGGCGGGCTCGCGCACCGTGAGCCACAGCAGCAGGGCCAACGGGATCCCCGGCAGGCCGGCGACCAGGAAGGCGGTCCGCCAGTCGAAGAGATCGCGCACGATGCCACCGCCCAGGAAGCCGAAGATCAAGGCGAGATAGATGCCCCAGCCATAGATCGACAGCGCGGTCGCACGCCGCTCCGGCGGAAAGTAGTCACTGATCAGCGAGTGGGAGGGCGGCGTGCCTGCGGCCTCGCCGATGCCGATCCCGAAGCGAGCGATTGCGAGCTGGGTGTAGCCGCGCGCGAGTCCGCTTGCGGCGGTCATGGCGCTCCAGACGGCGAGACCGATGCTGATCACCGTCACGCGCGAGCGCAGGTCGGCGAGCCGCGCGAGCGGAAAGCTCGCGATCACGTTGCACGCGGCGAAGGCCGGCCCCATCAGGAAGCCGAGCTCCGCATCGCTGAGTGACATCTCGGTCTTGATGTCCTGAGCGACGACCGAGAGGATCTGGCGGTCCACGAAGTTCAGGATGTAGGTCAGCAGCAGCAGACCGAGCACGTACCAGGCGTAGGCGGGGGTACGCGGGCTCTCGGTGGGTGCCGTCATGCGCGCCGCGACCGGGTCACGGGCGTGCGCTCACCGGCTCGCTGCGAAGGCCCCGCGCGTGCAGGAGCACCACGAGCATCAGGGCGCTGGCCAGGAAGAAGGGCCAGCCGACGTTCAGGTCGTAGAGGAAGCCGGCTCCAGCCGGACCGAAGATCCGCGCGAGCGACGCCATCGACTGGAAGGTCCCGAGCACGGCGCCGCGGTTCGTCTCGCTCGCCTCGAACGAGACCAGGCTCATCAACGACGGCTGGGAGATCGCCCGCCCGACGGCGGAGACCCCGAGCGGCAGCAGCAGCAGCGCGACGGTCGGCGCAAGCGGGACCAGCAGGAAGGCCACCGCCAGGAGCGCTGAACCCACCAGCACCAGACTGCGCTCGGCGTATCGCGCGGCCAGGGCGCGCATGGCTCCCCCCTGGATGCCACCCATCACGACGGCCATGCCGACCAGCACGAAGGCCACGCCGCGGGCGTCGAAGCCGAAGCGATCCTTCATGAAGAGCGGGAACATGTTCTCGAGCTGCGTCACTGCGAGCGAGAAGAAGAGATAGGCGATGCAGGCGCGGCGGACCGCAGGGTCGCGCAGGACCTCGAGCCTGCCGATGCTCGGCTCGCGCTCGCCCTGGCCCTGGCGCCGCGGAGGCTCGGGAAGGGCGAAGACGGCGTAGACGAAGTTCAGGGCGGCCATGGCCGCCGCGAACAGCATCGGCACCGCGTAGCCGAAGGGCGCGAGGAGCCCGCCGATCGCGGGGCCGAGCAGGAAGCCGATGCCGAAGCTCGCACCGAGCATCCCCATCCATCGGGTGCGCTCGTCGGCCTCGGTCACGTCGGTGATGTAGGCGGACGCCACGCTGATGTTGGCCGCGAAGCCGCCGGCCAGGATCCGCGCAGCGAACAGTCCGACCAGGCTCTCGGCCAGTCCCAGCCAGAGCAGCGACGCCGCGGTTCCGGCGATCGTCGTCAGCAGGACGGGACGGCGCCCGACGCGGTCGCTGAGCCGGCCCCAGAACGGAGCCAGCGCGAACTGGGCCAGGGCGTAGCTCGACTGGATGAGCCCGTAGAGGAAGCCGTCGGCGCCGAAATCCGTGGCCCAGAAGGGCAGCACGGGCATGACGATGCCGAACCCGATCAGGTCCACGATCACGACGCTGAACAGGATGAAGAGCGGCGTGCGGGGACGGTCGGAGATGGCGGGCCTCCCGATGGCGCCGGCAGGATGACCGGGTGCGGGTGCCCCTGCAAGCACGAGGCCCCGGGGATCTGCACAGGAGCTGCCGGCTCGAGAGGAGGACTACGCCCCCTTGCCCGATCCGCCGATACGGCCCGGGAAGGAGCTTCCCATGGGCAAGACATTCGGCATCCTGATGATCGTCGGGCTCGTCTGGGTCGGCCTCGAGGTCTACACCGAGGGTACCCACGGCGCCTTCGGCGGGATCTTCGCGTCCTTCATCGGGGCCGAGGCGCCAAGCGAGGAGGAGACCCTCTCCACCCCCCGCCGCGCCGGCCGGGCCATGCAGCGCGCCCACGAGGAACGCGGCGAACGCTTCGACCGCGTCTACGACCAGGCCCAGTAGCCCCCACCCGTCCCCGAGCAACCCGAAACCCGGAGACGGACCCGGGACCCGGGGACGTTCGTTTCATTGTTTCACTAGAGAACCCGGAAAACGCACGAGCGGGTGTAGTGAAACAATGAAACGAACGTCCCCGCTCTTCGTCTTCGCTGTCGTTCTCGCGTTCTTCTCTCGTCGGTCTCGGCTCTCTCTAGAACGTGTATCGCAGCATCATGAAGAACTCGTCGCGGTCGCGGACGGCGGAGAGGCCGTTCTCGACGACGTCCTTGTAGGAATGGCGGCCCGCGCGGTTCGACAGGACCAGGGGCGTGATCGGCATCGAGCGGTGCTCCTCGCGGCCCTGGAAGACGGCGAAGCCGAACGTGATCGAGAAGTCCGACGAGTAGCGGTACTGGATCTGGTTGATCATCGCGCTCGAGTTCGACTGGAAGTCGTAGACGAGCTGCACGCTCGGGTTCAG
>JAJDAR010000306.1 GCA_029261775.1 Deltaproteobacteria bacterium
CACGACCGTCTGCATGCCGCTCGTCCGCACGGAGATGATCGCACCCACCAAGATCTACCAGCGCTTTCCCACGATCAGTGCCGAGGAGGCCGCCGACCTGATCGCCGATGCGATGATCGACCGGCCCAAGCGGGTGACGACCCGCATGGGTGTGTTCACCCAGATGATCTACGCCGTCGCGCCGAAGGCGACCGACGTGATCGCCAGCATGGCCTGGAAGCTGCTGCCGGATTCCGCGGCGGCGAAGGGCGAGTCGCCGAAGCCCGGCGAGGAAGAGCCCTCGACCGAGGCCGTGGCCTTCGCCCACCTGCTCCCGGGCACCCATTGGTAGAGGGCCGACCCCGAAGAGCGCTGATCACCGGGGCCTCGGCGGGGCTCGGACGCGAGTTTGCGGAGCAGCTCGCAGCGCGGGGAGTCGACCTGCTGCTGGTCGCCCGGCGCGAGGAGAAGCTGAAGGAAGCGGCGCACGCGCTGGTCGAGAACCACGGGGTCGACGTGGCGATCTGTGCCGCCGACCTGGCGGAGCCCGCTGCCCCGGAGGCGCTCGAGCGTTTCGCACGGGAGCGCGGGCTCTCCGTGGACTGGCTCGTGAACAACGCGGGGATCGCGGGACCGGGTCTGCTCGATCCGACTCCGTGGGTGGATCAGGCGGCCTTCCTTCAGCTGATGATGGTGTCGGTGGCGGAGCTGTGTCACCGCTTCGTGCCGGCGATGCGCGAGCGCGGGTACGGCCGCGTGATCAACGTCTCCTCGTTCGCGGGGCGCCTGGCCCGTCCGGCCGGAGCCAACTACGGCCCCGCCAAGGCCTATCTCGTGGCCCTCTCCGAGGAGCTGGCCCTGGACCTGAAGGGCAGCGGCGTGCACGTGAGCGCGCTCTGCCCGGGCTTCGTCCACACGGACTTCCACGAGACGGCGGACCTGATGGAGATGAAGCGCGGGCTGCCCAGCTGGATCTGGTACGACGCGGCCACCGTGGTTCGCGAAGGGCTCGCCGCGGTCGAGGGAGGCAAGCCCATCCAGGTCTCGGGCCGGCTGTATCGCTGGCTCGATCCCCTCGCCCAGTCGGTCTGGATCCGCCCGCTGCTCAAGGCCCTGGCCCCGGGCAGGGAGAGCTGAGCGGAGCGCACGAAGCCCCCATGAGCAACACCCGCTCTTCCCACCTTCGGGCCATCCTGTTCCTCCCGTTCAACGTGATGGTCGTGATCCCGGGCCTGCTCGCCCATTGGAATCGGGCGGAGCTGTCGATGGCCGCCCTCCCGAGTGTGCGCGCGTTGGCCAGTGCGGCCTGCTTCGCGGCCGGTCTGGGTCTGATGGTCTGGACCATCCGCCGCTTCGGGCGCGAAGGCGAGGGCACCTTGGCTCCGTGGGATCCGACCCGACGTCTGGTCGTCAGCGGTGTCTACCGCCATGTGCGAAACCCGATGATCACGGGCGTCGTCCTGAATCTCGTCGGCGAGGCCCTCCTGCTGGGTTCCTCCCTGATCGGGGTCTGGGCGGGGATCTTCGCTGCAGGGAACGCCATCTACATTCCCTTGCTCGAGGAGCCCGGCCTCGAGCGTCGCTTCGGCGAGGACTACCTCCGCTACCGGTCTCACGTGCCGCGCTGGATCCCCCGGCTGCGGCCGTGGACGGGGTAGGTGCGCTCGGTGGCGAAGCCCGGACGGCCGCGCGAAGATGACCCGCCCAGGCGGCCCGTGCGGGCTGCTCCATCTCGGAGATCCCCATGCCCACCTTCTGCGAAGACCGCGTCTGCATCGTCACCGGAGCCGGACGAGGCATCGGACGCGAGTATGCGCTCATGCTCGCCGAGCACGGCGCCAAGGTCGTGGTCAACGACCTCGGGGGTGCGCGCGACGGAACGGGTGCCGACCTGGGACCGGCGGACGAGGTCGTGGCCGAGATCAAGGCAGCCGGTGGTGAAGCGATCGCGAACGGAGCCGACGTCAGCGACTTCGAGTCGGCCAAGTCGATGATCCAGGCGGCGATCGACGCCTACGGGCGGCTCGACGTGCTGATCAACAACGCCGGGATCCTACGCGACCGCATGCTCGTCAACATGCAGGAGGGCGAGTGGGACGCGGTGATCCAGGTGCATCTGAAGGGCACCTTCGCACCGGCCCATCACGCGGCCGCCTACTGGCGGGAGCAGAGCAAGGCGGGCCAGCCGGTCGATGCGCGCCTGATCAACACGTCGTCGGTGTCTGGCATCTACGGCAACCCGGGCCAGACGAACTACGGCGCCGCCAAGGCCGGCATCGCCGCCTTCACGATCATCGCCGCCCGGGAGCTCAAGCGGTACGGGATCACGGCGAACTGCATCGCCCCGGGTGCGCTCACGCGTCTCACCGAGGATCTGCAGCCCGGCGAGATCACCGACGAGATGCGCGAACGACAGAGCCCTCGCTGGATCGCCCCGATCGTCACCTGGCTCGCGAGCCGCGAGTCGGCCGACGTCACCGGCCGTGTGTTCGAGGCCTCCGGCGGCGTGCTGGCCGTCGCCGAGAGCTGGCACCGGGGTCCGCGGGTCGAGCCGGTCAAGGACCCCACGATCCTCGGCCCGATCGTCCGCAAGATGGTCGGCGAAGCCCGGCTCAACGCGGGCATGAACGGTGAGGATCTCGACGGCGG
>JAJDAR010000307.1 GCA_029261775.1 Deltaproteobacteria bacterium
CGTGCTGCGCTGGACCGGGGTGCGGCCCATCTCGCGGATCAGGCGCCGCATCTCCTCGGCGGGCAGGTTCTCCCCGAAGTCGGCACCCGATTCGCGGCTGATCGACTCCTCCATCAGCGTGCCGCCGAAGTCGTTGGCGCCCGCCTCGAGGGAGAGCTGCGCGAGCTTCGGGCCCATCTTGACCCAGCTCATCTGGATGTTCGTGATCCAGGGGCGCAGGAACAGGCGGCACACGGCGATCAGTCGCAGATCGTCGGCCCCGGACGGGCCGGGCCGGGACTGCGCCCAGTGGCCGAGCACGTTCTTCTCGTGGATGAAGCCCAGCGGCACGAACTCCGTGAAGCCGCCCGTGTCCCGCTGGATCGAGCGGATCCGATCGAGGTGCGTGAGGATGTGCGGCGGCTCTTCGACGTGGCCGTACATGATGGTGGCGGTGGAGCGCAGACCGACCCCGTGGGCTGCACGGATGATCTCCTCCCAGCGATCGCTCATCAGCTTGTTCGGCGAGAGCACCTTGCGCACCGAGTCGTCCAGGATCTCCGCCGCAGTGCCGGGCATCGTGCCGAGGCCCGCCTCCATCAGCCAGCGCATCTGCTCCTCGAGCGGCATGCCGCTCTTCTTGGAGATGTAGTCCATCTCCTCGGGGGAGTACGCGTGGATGTGCAGGTCCGGGAACTCGGCCTTCAGGTGGGTCAGGATGCCGTGGTAGTGGTGGTGGTCCTTCTGGGGGTCGATGCCGCCCTGGATGCAGACCTCGGTGGCCCCGCGGGACACCGCGTTGCGCGCCTTGGCATTGATCTCCTCGAAGCTGCGGTCGTAGGCCTCGGGCTCCTCCCGATGGCGAGCGAAGCCGCAGAAGCTGCAGCCCACGTAGCAGACGTTCGTGAAGTTGATGTTCCGGGTGATCACGAACGAGACGTCGTCGCCGCAGTCCTCCTTGCGAGCCACGTCGGCGGCGCGGAGCAGGGCGTGGAAGTCCGGGCCCTCGGCACCCAGCAGCCGCAGACCGTCCTGCTTGGAGATCTCCTTGCCGGAGAGCGCCTCCTCCAGGATGCGGGCGACGTCCGGGGAGATGTCGGCCAGGAGTTTCTCGAGCATCAGGCAGCCTCCAGACCCTGGCGGGGGCGGGCGTAGCCGTCCTCGGTCGCCAGGGCGCGTGTCGCCTCGAGGACCGGCGCCTCGAAGAAGTCCGGATCCGACAGGTGGTGGGGATAGACGGGCAGGCGCTCCACCAAACGCTGCCCGGCCGCCGCCGTGCGGTCGCGCAGCTCGGCCAGGGCAGGCCAGGGCGCCTCGGGATTGATGAAGTCGACGGTGACCGGCGACACGCCGCCCCAATCGCTGACGCCGCCCCGCATCAGCTCCTCCATCAAGGTGGGAGCCAGGTTCGGCGGCGCCTGCACCTGGAGGTCGCGTCCGAGAACGAGTCGTGCCATCGCAACCCAGCCGATCACCTGCTCGTCCCGGAGGGGAGCGGCCCAGCGCATGCCGGTGCCGGGCTTCGGGTGGAAGGGCTGGATGATCGCCTCCTGCAGGTGGCCGTGGCGATCGTGCAGGTCGCGCATCGCGAACAAGGTGTCCACGCGCTCCTCGTCGTTCTCGCCGATTCCCAGCAGCATGCCCGTGGTGAACGGGATCTTGAGCTCGCCGGCCTCTTCGTGCATGCGCAGGCGAAGCGCGGGGTCCTTGTCCGGCGCGTACTGGTGGGCCATGCCCTTGCCGCGCAGCCGCGGGCTCGTGCTCTCGAGCATCAGGCCCATCGAGGCGTTCCACGGCCGCAGCGCCTGCATCTCTTCGGCGCTGAGGATCCCCGCGTTGGTGTGGGGCAGCATGCCCCCTTCGAAGGACACCCGGCAGCCCTCGACCAGGTACTCCGTGGTGGAGCGGAAGCCCTCGCCCGCCAGCCACTCCTTGTAGCTGCGGTAGGCGATCTCGGGCTTGTCGCCGAGGCAGAACAGCGCCTCGATGCAGCCCATCTGCACGCCGCCCTTCGTGACGTCCGCGACTTCCGAGAGCGTGTAGGTGCGCGCCTCGGCCGAGTCCGGCGTCTTGGCGAAGGTGCAGTAGGTGCAGCGATCCCGGCACAGATTGGTGAGCGGGATGAAGACGTTGCGCGAGAAGGTCACGACGTCGCCCTGGGCCCGGGTCTTGCTCTCGTGGGCTCCGGCCTGCACGGCGCCGCGCACCTGCGGATCGGCGAGGCGATCCGCGAGCCAGCCGGCCTCGTTCCGGCCCAGGCAGCCGGCGTCGACGGCCTCGCGCACGAGGCGCTCGGCCTCTCGGGCGGAGGGGGTGGGGGAGGTCACGGTCAGAGCATACCCCCGAGCGGGCGCGCGAGGGGAAACGCCAGCTTAGCTGCCGTCCTCGACGCCCACCCAGCCCCGCAGGGTGGCGGGATCGGCCTGGTGGAGGAAATCGCCGGCCGGCTGGTCGCCGGCCCGCTCCCGGATGGCGCGAAACAGGCCCACGAGGGCTGGGACCATCTTTTCCTCGGAGATCCGGGAGTAGAGGGTATGGGCCAGCCGTTCGCCGCTTCGCGAGCCGCCGACCAGGACGACGTGGTCGTTCTTGCCGTAGCCGTAGATCCCGATCTCCGCCGAGGGCGGGCGCGCGCAGTTGTTGGGGCAGCCCGTCATGCGGATCACGACGTCGACGTCGCCCAGACCTTCCGCCTCCAGCTCGTCGAAGTAGTGGGGCAGGATGTTCTCGGCGTCGGTCATCGCGAGCCCGCAGGTGGGCTTGGCGGGGCAGGCCATGGCGTTGGCGCGGGCCTGGCCGACGCTCTCGGGTCGGGGCACGCCGTTGCGGTCGAGGATCTCGAGCAGGGCCGCCTGGTCCTGGACGTCGCAGAGCAGCAGATCCTGCTGGCCGGTCAGCACGACGGACAGCCCGAGGGTCTCGACGGCCTCGCGGACCCCCTTGCGCGCGCCGTCCTTGAGGCGGCCGTTCTCGACCGAGATGCCGTAGTAGCCGCCGCCGCCTCGCTGCTCGTGCCAGCCGAGGTGCAGGTTCATCGGGGCGATCGGCACGGCTGCTGCGTCCTCGATCTCGATGTGGAAGCGCTCGCGCAGGGCCTTCTTGACCACGTCCACGCCGAGCCGGCGGATCGTGTACTTCCAGCGCGCCTGCTTGCGGTCCTTGCGCTCGCCGTGCTCCTTCTGCAGCAGGACGATGCCGCGCACGGCCTCGACGATCTGCTCGCGCCGCACGCGTCCGAGATGGATCGCCAGGTGCGCCGCGGTCTTCGGGTTGTTGTGGGAGAGGCCGAGGCCACCGCCGGTGTACAGGTCCCAGACCGCTCCCTCTCCGTCGAGTGGGAAGAGTGCGACGTCGTTGGTCAGGATGTCCGCGGAGTTGTCGCGCGGATGGCCGATGCCGATCTTGAACTTGCGAGGCAGGTAGTGCTCGCCGTAGATCGGCTCTTCGGGCGTCACCCGGCCGTTCGTCGCACCGTTCTCGTCGGCGAGGAAGATCTCGAAGTAGGAGGTCGTGCGCGGCGACAGCAGGTCGGCGATCTCGTGGGCGAGCTCGAGCCCCCCGACGGCGAACTCCGGGTCGAGCGAGTCGATCGGCGAGGCCATCACGTTGCGGTTCACGTCGCCGCAGGCGCCGAGGGTGCCGTGGTCGCGATAGCCGCGGTTCAGATGGCGCATCATCGCGCCGAGCTTGTCGCCGTAGACGTGGTGGTACTGGATGCCCTGGCGCGACGTGATGCGCAGCGTGCCGTCGGCGAAACGGTCGCTCGCCTCGTCGAGCGCGACGTACTGCGCGGTGCTGAGCCGCCCCCCTGCGGGGTTCTTGATCCGCACCATGAAGAAGTAGTCCTGGGTCTTCTTGCCCCGCTCGCCGCGTCCCTGCTGCTTGTAGATCCCGAAGAACTTCGACAGCTCCTTCGCAGTGCCCGAGATCGTCTGGCTCTCGCCACGGGTCATCTGCTCGAGCTCGTCGCGGAAGCCGTGCGGAGCCTTGGGATCGTCGACCAGGAGCAGGCCGCGGCTCTCGACCTTGATGCGCTCGTTCTTGGACATGTCGTCCAGCGCGTGGGTCGCCAGGGTGACGGCAGGTGCAGGGGTCTCTTCGCCGGCCACTTGGGGGATCTCCGTGGGACGCTGGGAGTGGGCGGAGCGCAGCCACCCCCGGGGAGGGGAAGCCGCAGAAATTAACGAACTCGGGGGTTTTGGGCCGCCCCCCGGGGAGATGGACGGAATCTCCCGGGCCACCCACCAGTGGGGCCATCAAGCGTTCTCCGGACCGGACCGATGGCCCCGAAGGAGATGGCCTCTTGATGATGCGTACCTGGGCTCGCGGCTGGCGCTGGCTGGCCCTCCGCTGGAGGCTGGCCGGTTTCGTCTTCTGTGTCTGCCTGGCGGGCTTCCTCGTCGGCGACGCCGCGGGCTCCCGCTGGCCCGTCTGGACGCCCTGGGCGCTCGCCGGATTCACGGCCTGGGTGTCCTTCCGCTGGATCCGACCGATCGAGTCCGTCGTCGCGGCCGCGCATCGGCTCGTGGCGGGTGAGGATCTCGAGCTGCTCGACGAGCAGAGTGAGGGCGAGCTCGACTTCCTGGCCCGGGCCGTCCGCGAGATGGCGACCCAGCTCGAGGCCAGCCGGCACCAGCTGGAGGAGCGCAACTTCGAGCTCGAGCGGGCCAACGAGGTGCTCGCCCAGCTGTCGATCACCGACGGGCTCACCCGGCTCCACAACCATCGGCACTTCCACGACCGCTACCAGGCCGAGGCGCGGCGCGTGCGGCGAACGGGCCATCCGCTCGGGCTGATCCTGATGGAC
>JAJDAR010000308.1 GCA_029261775.1 Deltaproteobacteria bacterium
GCTCCCGCGGCCGGGTTCGGCGTTGGCGAGCGTGCGCTCCCGCGGCCGGGTCTAGAAGCTCACACTCTCGCCGCCGAGCTGACGGGTGAAGTAGTTGACCTCGACCACCTTGCCCGAGCCCGCGAAGTAGACGTCACAGGCGTAGGTCTGCCCCTTCGAGGCACCGGCGGAGGCCAGGAACGGGATCGGCACGCCGACGCCCGTGTTCTGGACGTACTCGAAGTGCCAGTGCTCGCGACCCCCGGACTTGCCGGTGGCCCGGGGCTCGGCCTCGAGCAGTGCGAGCACCTTGTCCTTGCTCATGCCCTTGGAAATCTTGGCGGCGTTGTCGTAGTTGAACTTGTTGCCGGACCGGCTGAGACCGAGGCTGGCGCAGCCCAGGCTGCCGGCCAGCAGCAGGGCCGTGATGAGAGCGATCGAGCGGGTGGTGATCATGAGCGGATGACTCCTGATGGCATGGCGCGCCGCGCAGGCGCGAGGAAGGACGTTGGATTCGACACGTGGCTGCCGCGAGCGGATCCGCAACTTCCGCAGCAACCCCCCGAGATCATTTCAAATTCTGGGATCCACGCCAGACCCGGCGGAGCTCGCCGCAGCCCTTCGTGGCCCCTCGGAGCCGCGGGCAGGTGTATCGGAGAGTTCCGCTAGCCGCTGAAGCGCCCGTGTCGCCCGGCACCGTCCCGGAAGCGGGTCGCGCCCTCGCGGGTCTCCCCGGAGCGGATGACGGCGATGCCGTGGTGATACTCGCCGACCAACGCCTCTGACACGGGCCGGCCCCACTGCTCGAGCGCCGAGAGCCGATCGGAGCGCAGGCAGCGCTGGGGAAAGGCGGCGATCTCGCGCGCCAGCGTCTCCGCGGCCGCTCGGGCGGTACCGTCCGGGACGACCCGGTCGGCCAGCCCGATCCGCAGGGCCTCCTCGGCGCCCACGGGCCGGCCCGTCAGGATCAGATCCATCGCCCGGCCGTGCCCGACCAGCCGGGGAAGCCGCACCGTCCCGCCGTCCACCAGCGGGACGCCCCAACGCCGGCAGAAGACCCCGAAGATCGCACTCTCCTCCATCACCCGGAGGTCGCACCAGATGGCGAGCTCGAGACCGCCAGCAACGGCGTGACCGGACACGGCGGCGATCACGGGCTTCGACAGCTCCATTCGCGTGGGCCCCAGGGGACCGTCGCCCTCGGGGCGCACCGCGTTGGTGTCGGAGCTCGTTTCGGCGTCGGCGAGCGCCTTCAGATCGGCGCCCGCGCAGAAGCTGCCGCCGGCGCCCGCGAGGACCGCGACGCGCGCCTCGGGGTCGGCGTCGAAGCTGCGAAACGCCGCGGCCAGGGCCTCGGCCTGCGCACCGTCGACGGCGTTGCGGCGCTCGGGACGGTCCATGACGACCGTCGTGACGGGTCCCTCCCGCTCGACGTGAAGGGCCATCAGCCGTTCACCTCGACCAGGTCGTCGCTCCGCTCCACGCGTACGCGGGTGATGCGATTGCCGGAGACCCCCATCACGATGATGGCGAAGCCCGGCGTGACGACGCGGTCGGTGGGCCTCGGGGCCTTGCCGAGGGCGTTGAAGACGAGCCCGCCGAGCGAGTCGCCTCGCTCGGCCTGGACCTCGAAGCCGGTCTGGCGGTTGAAGTCGAGGACCTTCACCCGTCCGAGCGCCTCGTAGCTTCCCTCGCCGACCTCCCGGATCGTCTGCAGCTCCTCCTGATCGAACTCGTCCCGGATCTCGCCGACGATCTCCTCGAGAATGTCCTCCGCCGTGCAGAGCCCGAGCGTCACGCCGAACTCGTCCTTCACGACGGCCATGTGCATGAAGCCTCGCTGCATCTCCTGGAGCAGCAACAGGATCGGCTTGCGCTCCGGCACCCGCAGCACGGGCTTGACGATCGTGCGGACGTCCGAGCCCCCGGCGCGCACCAGCTCGATCAGGTCCTTCAGGTGCACGATGCCGAGCACCTGGTCGATGCTCTCGCCGTAGATCGGCACCCGCGTGTAGCGCTCGGCCAGCACCGCCTCGAGCAGCTCGGCGGGCAGCGTCGAACCCGGGAAGGCGACGATCTCGGTGCGCGGCACCATGATCTCGTCCACGGTCATCTCCGCAGCTCCCGCCGTAGCGCCCATGATCGCGAGGGGGGTGCCGTCGGGCTCACCGTTCGCCGTGGCGCGGGCCAGCCGGAGCACCGCCTCGGTGGCCGCTTGATCCTCGATCCCGACCCCGCCTCCGACCCGCCGCACGACGGGCTCGACGATGCGATCGAAGAGGATGTGCACGGGGCGCAACGCCTGGTGGAGCACGTAGATCGGCAGCGCCACCGCGAAGCCGATGCGCCGCGGATGCCTCGCCGCCGCGGCCTTGGGAAGGACCTCGCAGAAGACCAGCACCAGCAACGTCATCACGACGGTCGATGCGATGAGCCCCTTGCCCTCTCCGAGAAACGAGATCGCCACGGCCGACGCCGCGCTCGCCCCGAGGATGTTCACGAGGTTGTTGCCGAGCAGGATCGTGACCAGCAATCGCGACGTGTGGTCGAGCAGGTCCCGCGCCGCCAGCGCCGCCGGACCCGACAGCGCTTCGACCTCTTCTTCGAGATCGTGGGGGCCGAGCCGCATCAGCGCCGTCTCGCTTCCCGAGAAGAAGGCGGACAGCAGCAGGCAGACGGCCACCAGGATCAGCAGGCTCATGACATCCATTCACAACACCTCGGAGAGAAGCCGGCACGCCTTCGCCAGACACCGGGCACAGGGGCCCGGCGGAGGACGGCGATCGGAGCACGGCCAGGGAGGGGCGTCGCCAGCGCGTGTGGCACGCGCTCGTCCGGCACTTGGGTGGACCCGCGTAACGCGGCGGGGCACTGTGGGGGCGACGCGGTCATCGACTTCACGAAGCTATCCCGAGGTCCGCGGCGGGGCAACCGACGGGCGCCAGGGGGGCCTCCCGACGCCCGGGAGACCGTCCCAGGGCGCCCCGCACGTCGACTCAGTTGATCCCGATGCCGATGCGATCGGTGAACCGTTGTCGACGCCAGCCCCTTCGCTCCATACAGCCGTCGAAGCGCTCGCGATGAGCCGTGCCGTCGTCGTTGTCGGTCAGCTGATGACACACGCGGTTGGCTTCGCGGAATCGACCCTCGCGACCCTTCGGGATGTGCCACGGGTTCTGCGGTCCACCCGCACAGGCGAGCATCGTCACGAGGAGGAGGACCCACGGCCATCCGGGCGCACGCCCCCGCGTCGCCGTGCGTACCGCCTGCGACTGCACCCTACTTCTTGGAGTCGGTCGGGATGTCGCGGAAGGGCAGGCCCTTGTCGGCCCGGTGCTCACCGGGCAGCCCGAGCACACGCTCCGCGATGACGTTCTTCAGGATCTCGTCCGTGCCACCGGCGATGCGCAGGCCGGGAGAGGCCAGGTAGGTCTCCTGCCACATGCCGTCGTGGGGGCTCGCCGCCGGATCGAGGACGCCTCCCATCGCGCCCTGCAATTCCATCGCGAACGCCGCCAGCTCCTGGGCGAAGGGTGCGCCGACCGCCTTGCCGATCGAGCCCTCCGGGCCCGGAACCGCGCCGCGGGAGAGTGCCGACAGGGTGCGGTAGCCGGTGTACTTGAGACCGGTCGACGTGACGAAGGCATCCGCCAGGCGCTGGCGGACCGCCGAGTCCTCGATGGCCGGTCGGCCGTTCTTGCGACACTCCCGGGCGAGGCGGATCAGGTCCTTGGTCCGTCCGGAGCCCCCGCCGGCACCGATCTAGACGCGTTCGTTCATCAGCGTCGTGATCGAGACCTGCCAGCCCTGGCCGACGGCACCGACCCGACTCGCGTCGGGCACGCGGACGTCACTGAAGAAGACCTCGTTGAAGCCGGCGCCCCCGTTGATCTGCTTGATCGGTCGGCACTCGACGCCGGGTGCATGCATGTCGACGATGAAGTAGGTCAGGCCGTCGTGCTTGGGCAGCGCCGGATCGGTCCGGGTCACGATCATGCCGTAGTCGCAGAAGTGGGCCCCGGTGCTCCAGATCTTCTGGCCGTTGATCACCCAGTCGTCCCCGTCTCGAACGGCCGAAGTGCGCAGGCCGGCGAGGTCGGAACCGGCCGCGGGCTCGCTGAAGAGCTGGCACCAGACGACCTGACCTCGGGCCATCTCCTTCACGTAGCGATCCTTCTGCGCATCGGTGCCGTGCGTCATCAAGGTCGGGCCCAGCATCCCGTGGCCGATGCCGTAGATCGGCGGGGGCGTCTTGAACTTGGCCTCCTCCTGACCAAAGATCACGTTCTCCATCCGGCCGAGACCCTGGCCGCCGTACTCCTTCGGCCAGGTCAGGACCGCCCAGCCCTGGTCGAACTTCGTGGCCTGCCAGTCCTTCGCCCGCTGGATCGCGTTGTCGTCCTCGCGCTCGCCCAGCAAGTTCGGCGAGGCCTCGTCCGGGTCGAGGGGCTCGAGGTGTTCGGCGAGGAAGGCGTGCGCCTTGGAACGGAATTCGGCTTCCTGGGCAGAGTCTTCGAAGTTCATCGTGTTTCCTGTCTCGGAGAGTGCGTTCGAGAAAGATCCGGTCCGGGGCAGCCGGGGCTCAGGCTGCGGTGGCCTTTTCGAGGTGCTGCACCAGCTTCTCGCGCCACTCGTCGGGCGTGCCGATCGCGTGCGCCGTGCCCTTGGCGCGGCGGTAGAAGAGGTGGCAGTCGTACTCCCAGGTGTACCCGACGCCGCCGTACATCTGGATCATCTCCTCCGCCGCCAGGCAGAAGGCATCACTGGCTGCGATCCGGGTGCTGCAGGCGGCGACCCCCACCTCGTCCTCCTGCTCGGAGAGTGCCCACGCGGCGTAGTAGCCGTTGGACAGCGCGATCTGGATCTTGCAGTAGACGTCCGCCATGCGGTGCTTCAGAGCCTGGAACGAGGCCACGGGCCGACCGAAGGCGAAGCGCCCCATCGTCTGCTGCTTGGTCAGATCCAGAGCGCGCTCGGCGCCTCCGATCTGCTCGTAGCCCAGCAGCACCGCGGCGCGGTCGAGCACGGCTGAAGCCAGCTCGGCGCCCTTGCCCGCTTCGCCCAGCCGCTCGGCCGCCGCCCCATCGAACTCGATCCGATAGAGGGGACGGGAGGGGTCGAAGGACTCGAGGGCGCTGCGGGTGATGCCCGGCCCACTCAGGTCCACGAGGACCAGGGACGTGCCGCTGCCCTCCCGGGCGACGACGACGGCCACCCCGGCGGCCTCTGCGTCGGGCACCGGGAGCTTCGCACCGCTGAGCTTGCTTCCGTCGAAGCTCACCTGGCACTGCCCGGGATCGAAGTCGCCGAGCCCCTCGGCCAGCGCGAAGGTGCCGATCAGCTCGCCCGAGGCGAGGCGAGGCAGGAAGCTCTTCTTCTGATCGTCGCTGCCAGCCCGCAGGATGGCTTCCGTCGCGAGATAGACCGACGAAGAGAACGGGATCGGCGCAAGGGATCGGCCGATCTCCTGGGCAATCAGCACCAGCTCGAGGTAGCCGAGGCCCGCGCCTCCGTGGCTCTCCGGCACGACGGCACCGAGCCAACCCATCTCGGCCACGCCCTTCCAGAGCTCGGCGTCGTGCGTGGCGCCGCCCTCGAGGACCGCCCGACACTTCTCCAGGCCGGACTGCTCGGTGAGGAAGTCGCGAGCCGTCTGCTGGACGAATTTCTGATCGTCGGAGAATTCCAGGTTCATGAGGTCCTCGTTCGGTTTCCGTTCGCCGGGCGGGCATTATAGGCGCAATGCCCGTGTACCGCCTCGCCGACGAGCTGGCCTTTCCCCCGCCTGCAGAAGCCGAAGACGGCGGCTTGCTGGCCGTGGGCGGTGACCTCCGACCCGAGCGTCTGCTGCTCGCCTACTCCCTCGGCATCTTTCCCTGGTACGACACACCGCCGATCCTGTGGTTCGCGCCGAGCCCGCGCATGGCCCTCCGGCCCGCGGAGCTCCACGTGCCGAGGCGTCTCGCGCGCACGCTGCACCAGGGACGCTTCCGGCTCAGCCTGGACCGCGCCTTCGAGGCCGTCATCCGGGGCTGCGCCGAGGCTCCACGGCGGGACCAGGACGGCACCTGGATCCATGCCGACATGATCGAAGCCTACGTCGCCCTCCACGAGCTCGGCTTCGCCCACTCCTGCGAGGCCTGGCTCGGCGACGAGCTGGTGGGCGGCATCTACGGGGTCTCGCTCGGGCACGCCTTCTTCGGCGAATCCATGTTCCATCGCGAGACGGATGCCTCGAAGGCCGCGCTCGTGACCCTGGTCCGGCAGCTGGCGCGTTGGGAGTTCACCCTCTTCGATTGCCAGATGCACACCGATCACCTCGCCCGCTTCGGAGCGCGCGAGTGGTCGCGCGAACGCTTCGAAGGCGAGCTGTCCCGCGCACTCGAGGCCCCGACACGCCGCGGTATGTGGACTCTCGAGGCGGGTGCACCCTGGCTCCGGCCCGCAGGCGGAGCCGACCCGCCCCTGGGTCCCGCAGGCGGAGCCGACCCGCCCCCGGGTGGAAGCGACGCCGGTCGCTAACCCTCGTCGGCGCCGGCCGACCACTCCGCGCGCAG
Source organism: Deltaproteobacteria bacterium (assembly GCA_029261775.1). Classification (GTDB taxonomy): domain Bacteria; phylum Myxococcota_A; class UBA9160; order UBA9160; family UBA6930. The sequence continues at coordinate 6,537 of JAJDAR010000308.1, forward strand.
GTCCTTGCGGAAGTCGGGATGGGCGATGCCGATCAGCGCTTCGGCCCTTTCGGCGACGGTCAGACCCGCGAGCTCCGCCGCGCCGTACTCGGTGACCACGACGTCGATCTGGTGTCGTGGCGAGGTCACGACCCGGCCCGCGGAGAAGCGCGCCGTGATCCGCGAGATCTGCTTCCCCTTCACCCGGGCGGTCGCCGGAAGGCAGACGAAGGAGCGGTCCGAGTTCTCGAGCCCGGGTCCGCCGGTGAAATCCTCGTGGCCTCCGATGCCCGAGTACTGCCGCCCGCCCAGGGTGTCGGCCGCCACCTGTCCCGCGAGGTCGACGGCGAGCGCCCCGTTGATGCACATCATGTCGCGGTTGGCCGCGATGTTCTCCGGAGCGTTCACTTCGTCCACGGGCAGGAAGCGGACCTGCTCGTTCCCTTCGAGCCAGGCGTACAGCTCGGCGCTGCCACCGGCAAAGGTGCAGACCGAGTAGCCCTCGTGCAGACCCTTGTTCGCGTTGGTGACCTTGCCGGCGCGGTGGAGATCCATCAGGCCGGTCGTGAACATCTCCGAGTGGACGCCGTAGTCCCCGCCTGGCCCCTCGGCGAGACGGCTGACGACCTGGCTCGGGATCGCCCCGATCCCCGTCTGGAGGGTGCTACCCGGCTGGATGAAGGTCTGCACGTGCCGGGCGATGCGGGCCTCGACCTCGCCCCCAGGCGGGTCGGCGACCACCGGCAGCGGAGAGGCCTGCTCGACGATCACGTCCACCTCGTCCACGTGCAGGGCGTGGGGACAGCGGGGCGGCAGGCCGCAGGTGCGCGGCAGATTGGGATTGACCTCCACGATCAGCAGACGGTCGGGGTCCCGGCCCGCGTCGCGGAGGGCCGCCGTCGTGGCCCCTGCATGGAGCGAGAGGCTCAGCTGGCCCTGGTCATCGGGGGCAGCTGCGACCGTCGCCATGACCCGCGGCCGCAGCCGTTCGAGGATGCGGGTGAAGCGCCGGAAGTCGGCCGGAACGAACTGCACGTCGTGCCCCGCAGCGGCGAGCCCGCGCTCCACGGGTCCGAAGAAGCCGCTGCGCAGCTGCACACCGGATCGCGTGAAGACGGGGTACAGCCCCATCAACAGCGCGGCGAAGACCTCGAGCTGCTGCCAGTCGTCGCGCGTGCCCAGCGCGGTCAGCAGGGCCGGAGGCAAGCCCGGCCCGAGCGGCAGGCCCAGACGGTCACGGGGCTCGAGCAGCGCGACGGCATCTTCGGGTCGGAGTCGTCGGACCAAGCGTCTTCACCTCGACACGCGCCGCACCGAGCGGCGGGCGACGAGTCTACCGGGCTTCCACGCGTGGGGTAGGATGCCCGCCATGTCGTCCTCGCTGCCGCCCATCCGAAATCGTGTCACCGAGCTGCTCGGTGTGGAGCTTCCGATCGTCCAGGCGCCGATGGGCTGGATCGCCCGGTCCCCGCTGGCCTCGGCCGTCTCCAACGCCGGGGGACTCGGCATCATCGAGACCTCGTCGGGAGAGCTCGACGCGATCCGCGTCGAGATCCGCAAGATGCGCGAGCTCACCGACAAGCCCTTCGGCGTCAACATCGCCCAGGCCTTCGTGCGCGACCCGGACATCGTGCAGTTCGTGGTGGACCAGGGCGTGCGCTTCGTCACGACTTCGGCCGGCAGCCCCACGAAGTACACGGCGCAGATCAAGGAGGCCGGCCTGACGGTGTTCCACGTCGTGCCGACCCTGGCGGGCGCCAAGAAGGCGATCGACGCCGGCGTGGACGGGTTGATCGTCGAGGGTGGCGAAGGCGGCGGCTTCAAGAATCCCCGCGACGTCGCGTCGATGGTGCTGCTCCCGCTCGTCGCCTCGCAGTTCGACGTCCCGATCATCGCGGCGGGCGGCATGCTCGACGGCGCGACCATGGCGGCCGCCTTCGCGCTCGGCGCCGAGGGCATCCAGATGGGCACGCGGATGGTCTCGGCGGCGGAGAGCCCGGTCCACGAGAACTGGAAGCAGGCGATCGTGGCCGCCCAGGAGACGGACACCATCTTCCTCAACCGGCGCTTCGGACCGGGCCTGCGCGCGCTGCGCACCGAGACCAGCGAGGCCCTGGAGTACGCCGAGGACAACGTGATGGGTCAGCTCATGCGAGCCAAGGATCTCTACTTCGGCGGGGACATGAACGCCTCGATCGCGCTCACCGGCCAGGTCGCGGGCCGCATCGACCGGGTCCGACCCGTCGCCGAGATCCTGCACGAGGTGGTGGAGCAGTTCTTCGAGGTGGTGGGCAACCTCGACGCGCGGTATCCGCGGGGAGCCTGAACGCGGCCCGCGCCTCTAGTGCGCCTGCGGGTCCCGGCCCAGGGCGATCTGCGCGAGGGTTCGGAGCCCGGCGTCCTCGTGGGAGGCGGCGATCTCCTCGAGCACGGCGCGACTCGCGCCCGAGGCGTGGAGGCGCAGCGCCAGCACCGCGGTCTCGGGCGCCGGTCGCGGCCAGCCGAAGGCGATGCCGCGCAAACGGATTGCATCGAAGGCTGCCGACCGCGACGTCGCGTCCGCAGCGGCCGCACGCACCGTCGGCTCCGCGTCGTCGAAGGCGTCCAGCGCGGCCTCGAAGCCAGGCTCGTCGCCGATCGCCGCGGCCCGCCGGACGGCCGCGACGCGAACCCGGGCGATCGGGTCCTGCGCCAGGATCCCCCGCAGCACTCCGAGCTGCTCGGGACCCGCATGCGCCGCCCCGACCTGGCGCAGCTCGGGGTCCGCGGACGCCAGCAAGGCTTCGCTGTGTTCGGCGGCGAGCTCGCCCTCCAGCCTTGCCAGGGCGAGGTGCAGGACGGCGGGCGCATCCGGCGGAGTCAGCCGCCGCTCGAGCTCGGCCCGCAGGGCCGGCGGGCGGGCGCCGCCGATCCAACCGAGCAGGGCGTCGCGCAACGCGGAAGGCACGTCGTCGCGCAGCAGGCCGAGCACCAGATCGCGAGCCGAGCCGGAATCGATCAGCTCCCCCCCGGCCGAGGAGGAGGCCAGGGCGTGGGCGGCCGAGGTGGCGAGCGGCGGCTCCGCGGAGCCGATCAGCGAGGCGAGATGGCCCAGGCCCGTCGCACCGCGGCGCTCGGTCTGCGAGAGCGCCCAGTAGTGCCGCAGCCGGTTCGTCGCGCCCAGGCTCGGCTCGCGCACGAAGGCCCGACTGCGATCGGCGACGACCCGGGTGCGCTGGCGCAGGGCTGGCGAGCCGACGCGCTTCGACCACAGCGAACCGGAGGGCACGGGAGCCAACACGACCAGCACCCGCTCGGCCTCGCGGAAACGCGGGGCGCGCGACGCGGCCAGCTCCTCCCAGGCGAGCTCGATCGATTCGCCGACGGTCGGTCCGAGCAGCACCGTTTCGATGCGGAGGGGGGCCAGCCAGCCGCTGCCGTCGAGCGCGCGAGGCGCACCGACCCGACCGACGACGGCCGATCCGCTGGTCTCGGCTGCCTCCAGGAGCCGGGTGCCGTCGCTGGCCCGCGGCGGCGCCGGCGAGGCCGGCGCCGCGAGCAGGAGCCCGATCAGGGCCAGCGCGAGGGCCGACCCGCGGCTACGGATTCGGAGCCTGGAAGCCGGGCGTTCCATCGACATCCGCGCGCAGGGCGTTGGTGAGCCCGAGGGGCTGCACCCCCCGCTCTCCGACGTTGCCGTCCAGCAGATCGGCGAGCGTCGCGTTCGGCCCGGTATCGAGATCGTGGGGGTGGACCGGGAACATCGGCGGGCAGGACCCGTCGGTTCCCTTCACGACCGCGACGAACCAGGTGTCCTGGGCGAGGCCCGCGAACGGCACGACCACGGTCGTCTCGAGGCGCTGGCCGCCGGGGACGCCCGGGGCCACATCGACGATCGACACGTCGAACTGGCCGTCGCCCGAGGTCAGGGGATCGCAGTCGCCCTCGAGGAAGACCTGCGCCGAACCCGGCGCCGCGACGTACAGGTAGGGCTCCTGCGGATCGACCGCGGCCGTCGCTGCGTTGGCGTAGACCTCGATCCGGTCGAAGGGTGCCCACAGCGGGGCCTGCACCCGGACCTCGAGGTCGACGTCCCCGTTGCTGCTGACGACCTCCGTCGTCCCACCCAGGGTCAGATCCGCCACGCCGCTCGAGCCGTCCCGGGCCAGCAGCCGCGTCTGGACGTACAGGCCCTGCCCTCCGACGGCACGCCCGGTCAGGACCGAACGAGCGACCTCGTCCGGGTCGACTGACTCCGGGGCGTCGGTCGAAGATGCCGTCCAGGTCCGCGCTCCGGCGGTACGCAGGTTGGTGAACGTGTGCGTGTCCGTGTCGGCGATCGCAGTGGTCGCCAGACCCTTGTTGAGCTGGTTGAACCAGATGCCGATCCGCCCGTTCAGGAACTCGCTCTGATGACCCCGATTCATCCCGTTCCACAGCTCCAGAGCCGGGAAGGGATGGAACAGGTTGCCCGCCGCGGGGAGCCGCAGGATGGCGCGCTCTGCTGGATCGAGCCCATCCTGGATCGGGCCTGCCGGAGCCGTATCGATCTGCAACGGCACGTAGTGGGAGTTGATGTGGTTCACCTGCACCGCGGTGTCCGGCAGCGAGCGCGCGCCCTGGGTGGCCAGAGCGAAGACCTCGGGCGGTGTGGCGTTGAAGTTGCCGAACGACGGGAAATCCTCGCCGGGCGGCGCGGCTCCGCCCCAGTCGGTCGATCCCCCTGACGGAACGGAGGAGTCGATCGTGAACGGGTATCCGTTGAAGTGACCGTAGTCGAAGGTCGTGATCTCCTCGCCGATGGTCGAGGTCACGAATCCTTCCAGGCCCTGGGCCGCGATCGCGGGCCCGAGATCGGTGTGCACGTGGTGATCCGTCATGACCACGTTCTCGAGGCCCTCGGCGGCGAACTGCTGCACACGGCGGACGTCGGGGATCTGCGAGTCCGCGCTGCGGATGCCGTGGACGTGGAAGTCGGACGACACGAAGCCGCTCGTGTCGACCACGCGTGCGATCTGGGCCACCACGGGAGTCACGGCCCCTCCACTGACGACGACCGGTGTCTCGAAGCGGGAGTACTCGGTGCCGCGGCTGACGAAGACCTGGTACGAGCCGGGCTCGATCTCGAACGAGACGCGCCCGGCCACGTCGGTATGGGCGAAGTCGACGATGCCAAAGGGAAGGCCATCGTCGATGTCGTGCAGGACCGACAGCGTCGCCCCGCCGAAGCCGGGGATGGCGAGGCCGGGGACCGTCAGCTCCGGGCTCGGATCGAAGCCGACCACGGTGACGCGGGCGGGCAGCGGGCTGCCGCCCTCGTCCGAGACGTCGACGTCCAGCCGACCCGTCGCCGGCAGCGCGAAATCCACGCCGGAGGTGGTTGCGCCGGCGGTGACCACGACAGCCTGCGGGGGCGGGACGGGCGCGCTCCCTTCGTAGGGTGCACCGCGGCGCCCGGCCACGGCCTGATGGACGCCGGGTGCCACGGGAGCACGGTAGTTCGGGCACGGGCCGGACCGGGTCTCGACGGCCTGGTCCAGTCGCGTGAAGGCACCCGTGGCGCCGGTCTTTCCGAACGAGATCCGGGCGCCCTCGCGGGGTGTGCCGCCCACGGTCACGCAGCCCTCGACATGGCCCACGGCCAGACCCGTGATGTCCGCCTCGAGCTGCACGGCCGCGGCACCCGTGCCATCGCCCACCGCGAGGACCCGCTCGAAGATCTGGGAGCCGCCCTGCGGCACGATGAACTGGGAGGGTTGCCCGAGCAGTACCCCGACGACGGACAGGTTGTGCAGGACGAAGAACACGCCGCTCGTCGAGAAGTAGGAAGAGCCCCCGAAGCCGAAGAGCGGATTGCGGATGCCCAGGTAGGCGTACTCGGCCCCGGCCGCCTGATCGACGCCGACGAAGGACATCGCGTCGAAGAGCGAGGTCAGCCCGTCGGCCCAGCCCGCCTCCGGCTTGGACCACGTGTCGAGCTGGCCCGCCGGATTCAGCCAGTCGCCGACGAAGAGCGGCAGGTCCGGGATCGCCGCGCCCGGAGCCTGGTTGTTGAAGACCTCGGTCCTCATGCGCAGATGCGGAGCCCCGGGCTCGAGCTCGTATTCGGTGCAGCCCTCGATCTCGAGGTCCCGATCGTCGGCAAGGGCGGGGAAGGTGTTGAGACCCGCATCGCTCACCACCGAGGAGGGATTCACGAAGTCGAGCAGATCGTCGGGCCCGCAGGTCCGCACGATGGCGGCGAGCCCGTCCGCTCCGTCGTTCACGATCTCCAGGGTCTGCGCGTTGATCACGGTCTCGATGTTCAGCATGGGCTGGATCTCGAGGAAGTTGTCCACTGCGGGGCGGGCCTTCAGCTCGGCGTCGATCAGGTTGCCGCCGAAGGCGCCCACGCTGTAGAGGTCGCGCTTGCCGACATCCTGGATCACGAAACGCGCGACGTCGTTCTCGATCAGCACGTCGCCCAGGCGGGAGTGGGCGAGCGGCCCGTGGATCAGATCGTTCGCGTGGGTGATGCGACGGGCCCGGGCCTTCTCCGGCTGGTAGTCGACCAGCCGGGTGCGGGCGGTCTCCTCCCCGGTCGCGTTCCGCGCCCTGGCGACGAGGACGTTGGTGTCGGTCAGGGGGAACCCGGGCTGCACGGTCGTCGTGAACGTCGTCGGGCCCCCGGTCATGGCCAGCGCCACGTCGTTCAGGGTCACGTCGGCGAGCGGGTCGAAGCTGGAGCCGGCCGGGACGGTGACCTGGACGAGGAAGCTTGCCGTCGTGACCGGCGCTCCCGGCTGGGGGGCATCGATGAAGGGCCCTCCCGGCTGCTGGAAGGCGCAGGGCATGGCCATCAGGAAGGGGACCAGCAGGAGCAGGGGGGCGGTGCGGTGGAGGGCGTTCATCAGGAAGCTCCCATGGGCGTGCCGGGCCCTCGCCGTGCCCCAACGGAGGCAGCGCGCACGGAGGCGGGCCGGAATCGACCCACTCTACACGATATCGGGGGCGAAACGGCGCGGGGATGTGGGGCCACCCCCTGCCCGACCGCTCCCGAGCCACCGGGAGCGGGATCGTGGCTCAGAACTCGATCACGGTCCGGATCGAGTGGCCCTCGTGCATGAGCTCGAAGGCCTCGTTGATCCTCTCGAGCGGCAGCTTGTGGGTGATCAGGTCGTCGATGTTGATCTTTCCGTCCATGTACCAGTCGACGATCCGCGGCACGTCGCGGCGGCCCTTCGCGCCACCGAAGGCAGTCCCCTTCCAGACCCGGCCCGTCACGAGCTGGAACGGGCGGGTCGCGATCTCCTCTCCCGCGCCGGCGACGCCGATGATGATCGACTCGCCCCAGCCGCGGTGGCAGCACTCGAGCGCCTGGCGCATCAGCTCGACGTTGCCGATGCACTCGAAGCTGTAGTCGGCGCCGCCGTCCGTCACTTCCACCAGCTTCGCGACGACGTCGTCGACGTCGCGGGGGTTCACGAAGTGGGTCATCCCGAAGCGCTCGGCGAGCTCGCGCTTCGCGGGGTTCGTGTCGACGCCGACGATGCGGTTCGCACCGACCATGCGCAGGCCCTGGATCACGTTCAGGCCGATGCCGCCCAGGCCGAACACGACGCAGTTCGAGCCCGGCTCGACGGCCGCGGTGTTCATCACCGCGCCGATGCCGGTGGTCACGCCGCAGCCGATGTAGCAGACCTTGTCGAAGGGGGCGTCCGGGCGGATCTTCGCGAGCGCGATCTCGGGCAGGACGGTGTGGCTCGCGAAGGTCGAGCAACCCATGTAGTGGTGGATCGAAGCGCCGCCGCTCGAGAAGCGGCTGGTTCCGTCCGGCATCACGCCCTGGCCCTGGGTGCTGCGGATCGCCGTGCACAGGTTGCTCTTGCCGGACAGACAGGTCTTGCACTGTCGACACTCGGGCGTGTAGAGCGGGATCACGTGATCGCCCGGTTCCAGCGAGGTCACACCGGGGCCGACCTCCGCGACCACGCCGGCCCCCTCGTGACCCAGGATGCTCGGGAACAGACCTTCGGGGTCGCGGCCCGAGAGCGTGTACGCATCGGTGTGACAGACGCCGGACGCCTTCACCTCGATCAGCACCTCGCCCGCCTTGGGACCTTCGAGATCGATCTCCTCGATGACGAGCGGCTTCCCCGCCTCGCGCGCGACCGCGGCCCGGACCTTCATTCCATCTCCTCATGGGTTGCCCGCTCTCGGGTCAGCCAGCAGGGTATCGCGCGCCAGCGCGGCGCGAAGGGCCATGCTACAGACGGCGACCGTGAGCACGAGATTCGACGAACTCCGGCAGCTCCTCGACCTGGAGGAGATCGATCTCAACATCTACCGGGGCCAGAACGAGGCCGGCCAGATCGGTCGCCTCTTTGGTGGCCAGGTCCTCGCGCAGGGGTTGGCCGCCGCGTGCCGCACCGTCGACGCCCTCCCGGCCCACTCCCTGCACGCCTACTTCCTCCGACCCGGGGATCCGGCGGTGCCCGTGCTCTACCAGGTCGACCGGATCCGCGACGGGCGCTCCTTCACGACGCGACGGGTGGTGGCCATCCAGCGCGGCCGGGCGATCCTGAACATGTCGGCGTCCTTCCATGCGAACGAGCCCGGCTACGAGCACCAGTCGGGTCCCCCGGATGCCCCGCCGCCCGAGAGCCTTCCCACCTGGACCGAGTTGATCGAGGCCAACCGCGAGCGGATTCCGAACGTCGAAGGTCGCGAGGCCAGAGGAGCGCCGCCCGTCGACTACCGGTACGTGGACCTGCCCGTGTATCTGGGCGGGGACGCCGGCCAGGACCCCAACCGTATCTGGGTCCGAGCGGACGGCGAGCTGCCGGACGATCCGCAGCTCCACCAGTGCTTCCTGGTCTACGCCTCCGACATGTCGATGATCGACACCGTGATGCGTCACCACGGCTCGAAGGGTCCGCTCGGCCCCCCCGCCATGGGGGCCAGCCTGGATCACGCCGTCTGGTTCCACCGGCCCTTCCGCGCCGACCGCTGGCTGCTCTACGCCCAGGAGAGTCCCTCCGCCGCGGGCGCACGGGGTTTCGCTCGGGGCTCCATCTACCAGGAGGATGGAACCCTGGTGGCCTCGGTCGCGCAGGAAGGCCTGGTGCGTCCGGCGCGGCGCTAGGCGGGGACGCTGCGATCGCGGAGATCCCGGAGCAGCCGGCGCGCGGCCTGGACCGCGGCGGGGTCGAGACCTGCGGCGAGCCCGTTCAGCTCCTCGGTCTCCTGACGTCGCAGGGCCTCGAAGCGGGCACGGCCCGGCACCGTCAGCTCGAGCCTGGGGGCTCGCCGGTGTCGCGGATTCGTCCGGCGCTCGAGCCATCCCAGGTCGACCAGGTCGTCGACGATGCGCTGGGTCGCTTGCCGCGAGGTCCCGCGGAGGCGGGCCAGCTCGCTCGCCGTGGCCGGCCCGCTGCGCTGGAGCGCCCGAAGCACTCCGAGCCGACCGGGCGTCGGCCCGAGCGGGTCCCTCAGCTGCTCGACCTCCCGAAGCAGCCCGAACAGTGCAGCTCCCGCCGGCGTGTATCGCTCCCGATTCGACAATGGACTGTCAAGATGCCGGGAATCGGCTCGAATGCAAGCCCTTGCAGTATGACAATGCACTGTCGTCATGGATGTTGAAAGGCTCGATCTTGACGATTCCTCACCGATGACTAATTGTCATCGGGATGTCCGAAGCCCTCGCCTCCTCCGGCCACGGGCGGCGAGAACGCCGCAAGGCCGAGACCCGGGCCCGGCTGCTCGAGGCCGCGCGCCGCACCTTCGTGGAGCGCGGCTACCACGCGACCCGACCCCAGGACATCGCGGCGGCGGCCGACCTCGCGACGGGCACCTTCTACGTCCATTTCGAGGACAAGGCGGACGCCTTCCGCGCGTGGAGCGAGCAGGCGGCCACGCAGCTGATGCAACGCGTTCGCGCGGCCAGCACCGACGCGAGCGGTTTCGAGGCGCGTCTGCACCGATCCCTCGAAGCCCTGCTCGAATACTCGGATGAGAATCCCGGCACCCTTCGCGCGGCCTTCCTGGATGCGGCCGTCGTCGCCTCGGAGCTCCCGCCCGGCGCGAGCCTTCAGGAGCAGCTCGCCGAATCCCTCGCCCAGGGACTGCGCAGCGGGGCCGCCCGAGGCGAGCTGGACGACGATCTCGACTTCGACGTGATCGCCCACGGCATCGTGGGCTTCGTGAGCCAGGCCTTGCGCGCGGGCGCAGAGCGCGGCGTTCGCCGTGCGACCCTGTTGCGCGAGGTCACCCGCTTCATCGGACGCGCCGTCGTCGGTACGCCCGGAACCCCTTCGGAGGATGAACGATGAACCGCCTCGAGTACACCGAAGACGAGCTGCTCCGCTCCCACGAGGGTCTCACTCCCCAGGTCGAGGCGGGCCGGCGGCTGCACGGCGGTTTCCTGCCCGACGGCCGTTACGTCCCGCCGAGGGTCGCGGTCCGCGGACCCGCCATCGAGGCCTGGACCCAGGCGCTGCGCGCGAGCGGCGGAGACCTGCTGGCGGCGGACTCCTCGCTGCTGGCGGGCATCCGCTATCCGAGCGAAGGGCAGATGAAGCTGATGCTGCTGGAGGGCCTCGGCCAGACCTTCTGGAACACCCTCACGATCACGGGCCACATCGAGGCCCGCGGCCGGATCCTGGCCGACATGACCTTCCCGGACTTCCAGGAGGTGATCGTCGAGGACATCTCCGGCATGGGCGTCGGCCACCTGAACCGCGGCCTGCTGCGGGCCCACGGCCTCGACGAGGGGGGCGAGCCCGAGCGCGGCATCGGGGGTCACGACGTGATGTGGTTCGCGCTGCGTGACCTCGCCTTCGGGGAGGTCGACTACCCGGAGCCCGAGATCCCGGAGTCGATCGGCCGTCCCGAGGAGGACCTCGTTCTCCCGGAGGGCCTGCCCGAGCCGCACGCGCGCACGCTCTACTTCCTGCTCAACCTGCTGCTGATCGAGTTCCGCGCGGAGCGCGGCTTCCGGCTCTCCCAGGCGCTGCTCCGTGATCCGGACCTGTTCCTCGAGCGACGCGCCGAAGCCGACCACGCGGCCACCATCGTCGAGCGGATCCGTGAGGACGAGGAGGTCCACGTGACCTCCCTGCGCCTGTACCTCGGTGAGCTCCGGCAGGTCCACTTCCGCGGATCCGATGGGCGTCCGATCCCAGGCCACGAGATCGTCGATCCGATCTGGGAGGGGATCGTTCGCTGGGCGACCGTCGACCAACCCAAGCTCGCCGCAGAGCAGCAGCGCGAGCTGTTGACCACGCGCATCCTCGCCCACCCGGAAGGGAAACGGATCCTCGCCGCGTTCGACGCTCTGGAAGAGACCTCCGCTTGACCCGTCTTCGCGAGCTGCGCTTCCGGACCGACGACGGGCTCGAGCTCGTCGCCGACGCCTACGGCGAGCCCGCGAACCGCTGCGTGCTCTTCCAGCACGGCGGCGGCCAGACGCGCCACTCCTGGAAGGGCTCCGCGGAGGCGCTGGCCGCGGCAGGCTGGTACGCCGTGACCCTCGACCTGCGCGGCCACGGCGACAGCGACTGGTCCGCGGCCGGGGACTACGCGCTCGAGCGCTACGCGCGGGACTCGCTTTGCGTCGCGAAGGCCCTGGGGCAGCCGCCGGTCGTGGTCGGCGCCTCGCTCGGGGGCATCTCGGGCCTGCTGGCGACCGCGCTCACAGAGGTCCCGGCGTTCGCCGCGCTCGTGCTCGTGGACGTCACGCCGACGATGAACCCTGAAGGCGTCGAGAAGATCATCGGCTTCATGGGCGAGCGCCTCGAGGAAGGCTTCTCGAGCCTGGAAGAAGCCGCCGACGCCATCGCCACGTACCTGCCCCATCGGCCGCGTCCGAAGAGCCTCGAAGGACTTCGCAAGAACCTGCGCGAGACCGGAGACGGCCGCTTCCGCTGGCATTGGGATCCGAAGTTCGTGACGACGCGGACCGGCTCGCGCGCGCTCGCGAGCCAGCCCGACCTGATCGCCGCGACGCGCGCGCTGCAGATCCCGACGCTCCTCGTGCGCGGACGGATGAGTGAGCTCGTCAGCGAGGAGCATGCCGACCAGTTCCGGGAGCTGGTGCCTCACGCCGCCTACGCCGACGTGAGCGGGGCGGGTCACATGGTCGCCGGCGACCGCAACGACGCCTTCACCGACGCCGTCGCTGCCTTCCTGGCCGGGCTCCCCGAAGACGAAGCGCGTGGCTGACGCGGAGACCGTGGGCGTCGCGCGTGGCTGACGCGGAGACCGTGGACGTCGCGAAAGCAGGTGCCGCGACCGGCGGCGGTTGGCGCAGCCGCGACCACACCCGAGGGCGACTGCTGGTTTCCCTCTTCGTCCTGGCCCTCCCGCTGATGGCGACGAGCCTGGCCCAGGTCGCGTTCCAGATGGTGGACCTCACCTTCCTGAGCCGCCTCGGCGAGGTGGCGACCACCGCGGTCGTCGTGACGAACCAGTCGATCCGGCAGGTGTTCTTCATGCTCACGATGGGTGCGAGCTTCGGCGCACAGGCGCTGATCTCCCGCGCGATCGGCGAGGGCGACGACGAGCTCGCCGAGCACGTGACCGGCCAGGTCTTCCTGCTCGGTGCAGGCCTTGCCGGGATCGTCGCCGTCATCGGCCTCGTCTTCGCCGAGCCACTGCTCGCCGCCATGAACGTGAGCCCCGCCGTGCTCGAGGCGGGTGTCCCCTACCTGCGCGTCTCCCTCACCCTCGGCTTCGGGTTCATCTTCGGCATGCTCTTCCAGGGCGTGCTGAACGGCGCGGGGGACACGACGACCCCGATGCTGATCAGCATCGGGACGATCCCGATCACCCTCGGCGCAGAGTGGGTGCTCATGTTCGGCGCAGGCCCGATCCCGGCCTTCGGCGTGCTGGGCGTGGCCTACGGCCTGGCCCTGGGTCAACTCGTGGGCGTCGCCGTCTCCCTGGCCGTGCTCTTCCGGGGTCACAGCCGCGTGCATCTGCGGTTGCACCACCTCCGGCCGGACAGCGCCTGGCTCACGCGCATCCTGTCGCTGTCCTGGCGCCCGGGCCTGCAGATGATCGGCGGGTTCGCGGTCAACGTGGCCTTCCTCGGGCTGGTCGGGAGCTTCGGGGAGAAGGCCCAGGCGGCGTACTCGATCGGCCTGCGCCTCGGGATGGTCGGTCCGATGATCGCGTTTCCGCTGGCGGGAGCTGCGGCCACGCTGGTCGGCCAGAACCTCGGCGCCGGCAACGTGCCGCGGGCCTGGCGCGCGATCGCGGTCGGGCTCGGCGTGCACGCACCGCTGCTCTGGTCGATCGCGCTCGCCTTGTTCCTGTTCCGCGAGCCCATGATGGGCTTCTTCTCCGACGACCCCGAGGTCATCCGCATCGGCGCCGAGTTCATGGCCTACCAGGCCGGTCAGTTCGTCTGCTTCGGGCTCTCCTTCGTCTTCTTCCGCAGCCTGCAGGGGGCGGGCGACATGACGGTGCCGATGGTGCTCTCGCTCGGCACGTCGCTGCTCTTCACGATTCCGTTGGGCTTCTGGATGGCCGGCGAGTCGGGCCTCGACATGGGCCCGCGCGGCGTCTTCCTCGCGAGCCTGCTGAGCGCGGTGGTCGTCACGGTTTCGAACGGGGCCTACCTGGCGAGCGGCCGCTGGACCCGGATTGCGATCCGTTGAGGGATGAGGGCTTTACGCCACGACGAGACGGCCGGTACCGGCGGCTCGTACCTCAAGTTCCCACCCCTTGGTAACCGATCCCCCATTGGCGAATCTCAGGTTTCGTGCCCGGGGGACCCATGGTCGATCGCAGCAACGACACCGATCCGACGGAGACCGACGAGTGGCTCTCCGCGCTCGATTCGGTGTTTCGC
>JAJDAR010000309.1 GCA_029261775.1 Deltaproteobacteria bacterium
GCACCCGTTTCATCAACAGCGCCACGGTCGGTGTCTCGGGCCTGGTCTGCGCGATGGTCAATCAGACGAGCAAGCGCCTGGGCGGCACCGTCTCGTTCCTCGCCGGGACCGTGCGCGCCCTCGCCCGCTTCGAGCCCACCCCCGTCGAGCTGACCCTCGATGGCGAGGTGGTGCATGCGGGACCGATCGTCCTCGCCACCGCGAACAACGGGACCTACTTCGGCGGGGGAATGCGGGGGACCCCGCGTGCGCGCTTCGACGACGGCCTGCTCGTCGTGGTGATCATCCCCGGCCTCTCGAAGCCCACGCTCTTCCGAAAGCTGCCGCGACTCTACTCCGGGACGCACGTCGACGTGCCGGGGGTGCTCTACCTGACGGGACGCAAGCTCGAGGCGCGCTCGATCGGCAACTCCTGCGAGCTGGAGGTCGACGGCGAGCCGCTCGGACACACGCCGGCCCGCTTCGAGGTGCTGCCCCGGGCGATCACCCTGGTCGGGGCGAGCGAGACCCGGTGACGGGCCCCGACCTGTTCGAGCGGATCCGCGAGAACTGTGCCGAGGTCGCGCGGCGCGCGCGCTTCGTCAGCATCGACGACGCGGCCCTCGAGCGCCTGATCGCCCTGTTCACCCGCGAGCGTCCCTCGTCACCTGGACTGGACCCGGCGCACCGGCCGTTCAAGGACCCGGAGGCCACGATCGCGTTCGTGCTGACGATCAATGCGATCAACTTCGGCTCCGGCTGGTTTCCGCACCTGACCAAGCGCGACGGACGCTCGGGCTACCTGACGATCGCCGCGGCCCTTCGCGAGCGCTTCGAAACCAAGGGGGCCTGGAGTGCGGGACAGCTGAGCCAGCTCGACACCGCGGACTGCGCGGAGGTCTTCGGCCAGACGAGCGACGGACCCGCGGGCGAGCTGATGGCGCTCTATGCCGAGGCGCTCCGCGATCTCGGCAGCTTCCTCCATCGGGAGCACCGCTCCCGCTTCGCCGGGCCGGTCGAGGCTGCGGGCCGCTCGGCAGCCCGCCTGGTGGCGATCCTCGCCGACGCCATGCCCTTCTACCGGGACGTCTCGCGCTACGAGGGCCTCGAGGTTCCCTTCTACAAGCGCGCGCAGATCACCAGCTCGGACCTGTCCTCGGCCCTGGGCGGCAAGGCGCTCGGGCGCTTCGACGACCTCGACGAGCTGACGCTCTTTGCGGACAACCTCGTTCCGCACACGCTGCGCATGCTCGAGGTGCTCCACTACGATCTGCTCCTCGAGCTCCGCATCGATCACGAGGAACTGCTCGAGCACGGCTGCGAAGCCGAGGTCGAGATCCGCGCCGTGGCGCTGCACGCGGTCGAGCAGATCGTCGCGGGCTGCCACCGCCGCGGCTGGCCCGTGAACGCGCAGCGGGTCGACCACCTGCTCTGGTCGCGGGGCCAGGCGCCGTCGATCAAGGCCCGCCCCCGCCACCGCACCCGCTGCACCTTCTACTGATCGATGGCGGGCCCGCCCACGGCCAGGAGGACCCCGGTGTTCGACCCGCAGCTCGCGTTCATGGTGGTGCTGCTGCTGGCGCTCGCGGGGCTCGCCTTCTGGCAAGGCGGCACGCCGCTGGTGCGCGAGGGCCTCGGACAAGGAGGGGAGCTGCTGCTGCGCTTCGGGCTGCTGATCGCGGTGTCCTTCCTGGCCGCGGGCCTCGCCCAGAGCCTCGTGCCGCGCGAATGGGTGCAGGGCGCGCTCGGGCACGACGCGGGGTTCCGCGGGATCCTGATCGCCACCGCGGCAGGGGCGGTGACCCCGGCCGGACCCTTCGTGTCGATGCCCATCGCCGCCGTGCTGATCCGCTCGGGTGCGGCGCCCGCGGCCGTGGTGGCCTTCCTCACCGCCTGGGCCCTGTTGGCCGTCCACCGTCTGGTCGCCTGGGAGATCCCGATCCTGGGCGTGCGCTTCGCCGTGCTGCGCTACGCCGCGTCCCTGTTGCTGCCGATCCTGGCCGGCCTGCTGGTGCGGGCCTTCACGCGGGGACCGGCTTCGTGAGTCTTCCGCTGTCCGGCATCCTGGTCATCGATCTGACCCGCGTGCTGGCGGGCCCCTATTGCACGATGCTGCTCGCCGAGCTGGGCGCTCGGGTGATCAAGATCGAGAACCCGGCCGGCGGCGACGATGCCCGGCGCGTCGGCCCCTTCGTCGCGGGGCGCTCGGCCTACTTCATGTCGCTGAACCGCGGCAAGCAGAGCCTGGCCCTCGACCTCAAGGCAGACGCCGATCGCACGACCTTCGAAGCCCTGCTGGATCGGGCCGACGTGCTGGTGGAGAACTTCCGGCCGGGTGCGCTCGAGCGACTCGGCTACGGGTGGGAGACCGTGCACGAACGGTGGCCGCGCCTGATCGTCGCCCGCGCGAGCGGCTTCGGGCAGACCGGGCCCCTCCGCGAACGGCCGGCCTACGACCTGGTGGTGCAGGCGATGGGCGGGATCATGAGCCTGACCGGAGCGCCGGGCGGCGAGCCCACGCGGGTCGGCACCTCGATCGGCGACCTGGCCGCAGGCCTCTTCACGACGATCGGCGTGACCTCTGCGCTCCACCACCGCGAACGCTCCGGCGAGGCGCTCGAGGTCGACGTCGCGATGCTCGACAGCCAGGTCGCCCTGCTCGAGAACGCGATCGCCCGCTACGCGGCGACCGGCGAAGTCCCGGGACCGATCGGCTCGCGCCATCCTTCGATCACGCCCTTTCAGGCCTTCGCTGCGCAAGAAGGTCGCTTCGTCGTCGCCGCCGGGAACGATGCCTTGTTCGCCGCGCTCTGCCAGACGGTCGGACGGCCGGATCTGCCGCGCGACGAGCGCTTCGCCGACAACGCCCACCGCACCGAGCACGTGGTCGCCCTGACCGAGGAGCTGGAGGCGGTCTTCCGCACCCGACCGCTCGAGCACTGGCTCGCTCTTCTCGAGTCGGCGGGCGTACCCTGCGGTCCGATCCAGGACGTCGCCCAGGTGATGGCCCACCCGCAGGTCCAGGCGCGCCAGATGATCGTGCACGCGGACGACCCGGTGGCCGGGCGGGTCGCCATG
This sequence comes from Deltaproteobacteria bacterium, assembly GCA_029261775.1. GTDB lineage: Bacteria > Myxococcota_A > UBA9160 > UBA9160 > UBA6930. Next base: position 3,058 of record JAJDAR010000309.1, read on the forward strand.
CCCGGCAATCCGATCAAGTTCCGGGGTCGCCCCGACCCCGGCGATCGCGCGCCGGCGCCCGAACTGGATGCCGACCGCGAGCGGATCCTCGCCGAGCTGCTGCGGGACTAGCCCGACCCCCGGCTCAGCGGTCCTGGACCAGGAGCCACGCGATCCGCTCGCCGATGCGGAGCAGCGCAGGTCGCAGCTCCGCATCGAGGTCCGGGGGCGGGACGGGGCTCGGCGGGCCGGCCAGCACGGCCCGCTGCACGCGCTTGGCCGCCGCGATCTGCCGGCGATAGAACGCCTCGATCTCGTCGGCGGGCGGCGCGGCGCGTCCCTGGCGGCCGGCCTCGAGGCGCGCGGCGGCGAGCCCGGCCTCGATCACGCGGGCCTCGCGTTCGGGCACGTCGATCGGCCCTCCGCTGCGCCGCTTCGCCTCGGCGACGAGCGGCATCAGGGCCAACCGCTCCAGGACCGCCGACTCGAGGGCCGGCGCCTTCGAGGCCGTCGGCGGATGATCCTCGATGCCGGCGGCCACCCGCCAACGCTCGAGGCTCCCGTCCTGCTCCCTCGCCATCAGCCAGGCGGAGAGATCGCGGGCCAGGTCCGGAAGGTCGGCGCGCACCCAGGCCGCCTTGCGGTCGCGGCGCAGCGGACCGATCCGCCGCAGGGGCACGGGGCTCTCGCGCTCCCAGTGCGGCGCCTCGAGGGAGTCGGTCACCACCGCGTCGGCCTTGCCTTCGAGCAGCACCGCGAGCACGTCCTCGTTGCGATCGACCGGCGTGAGCTCCGCCGCGGGAAAGCGCTCGCGGGCGACACGCTCGAGATGCCCGCCGCGATTCACAGCAATGCGTCGACCCGGCACCGAGAGGTCGGCGAGCTGGCGCAGCTCTCCCGACGCCGCGACCAGCAGCAACGGCTCCGAGAAGAGCGTCGGCACCGTGAAGGTGCCGAGGATCGAGCGCTCGGGCCGCACCGTCACGCCCGAGAGCGCGACGTCGAAACGACGCGCGCGGAGATCGCGGTGCAGCCGCGACCAGCGGAAGCGGACCCACTCGAGGGACAGGCCACGGTCGGTCGCGTAGGCGCGCGCGATCTCGACATCGAGCCCGGCGAGCTCGCCCTGGGCGTCCGTCCAGCTGAAGGGGGCGTAGTCGCCACTGGTGCCGACGCGCAGCACCTCGCCGGAGGGCGGCTCCGCCTTCGACGCAGGGGTGGCGGGCACCTCGGAGGTCGGTGCGCGTTCGGCAGGACCGGCGGCGGCACAGCCCAGCACCAGCGTTGCGAGCGCAGCGAGCAGGCCCGGGCAGCGCGGCCTCACGCCGGGATGATCTCCAGCAGCTCCGGGATCTCGCGGATCACGTGATCGGGGCGCATCGCGGCGTCGAGCTCGGGCGGCCGGGAAGCGATCAGCACCGTCGTCATCCCGAGCCGCCTGGCACCGAGCACGTCGTGGGGCGCCGAGTCGCCGACGAAGACCACGTCGGCCGGTGCGAGGCCCGGCGCCTTCGCCAGCGCGTGGTGGTAGATCCCCGGATCGGGCTTGCACGAGCGGGCCTCCTCGCTGGTCGTGGTCGCATGGAAATACGCGGCGAGCCCCATCTGCGCCCACAGCGGCTCGAACTGGTCGTCGTCGATGTTGCTGACGATCCCCAGGTGGAGGCCCCGATCGCGGAGCGCCGCGAGGGTCTCGTGCACGCCGGCCCGGGGCTCGACCGCACCGAGACCCACCTCCCGCTGGCCTTCGTAGAGCGCATCCCCGGCGGGCGCCTCGACGCCGAAGCGCGCGAGCAGATCGCGGTGGGCCTCGGAGAAGAGCTCCCGGTGCAGGTAGTAGGGGCGCTCGTGGTAGGCGGCCATGCGTGCGGCCATCGCCTCCCGGTAGGCGCTGCGGATCTCGTCGAAGGGCGCGTCGAGGCCGTGCTCGGCGGCCAGCTCGCGGAGCATCCCGTCGAAGTGCTCACGCACGTCGCGGTAGCGGAACAAGGTGCCCCCCAGATCGAACAGCACACCCCGAACCGCCATCTCTTGCCGCCCCCTCCGAACGTGTGCGAGGGTAGGCCGAAACGGCGGCCGCTCGCCGTGGGAAGCGCTCTGGGGGCTCGAGGGCCCCGATTTGACCACCCACGGGGGATTCTCTAACGTCCTCGCCTCGCGGAGCAGGGGTGTCCCGACCGGTTCCAACCAGGGTCCCCGCCATCGCCCGCGGCCCCGACCCTGGGCGCCGCGTCGTGGCGCCACCGCCACCCCAAACTCGAGGTTCCGTCATGCTCACCCTGGACGAGATCGAGGCGGGAGCTCAGTGCACCCACAAGAACACCGGGCTTCGCTACGCCGTCGTCGAGGTCGAGGGCCAGGAGGTGCTGCTCGAGGCCCAGACCGAGGGTCACGAGCCGCTGACCGTGCCCGCGGAGCTCTTCCTGAAGGAGTTCCACGTCGGCGAGCGCTACCTGGCCGCCCGCCGCAGCCGGGGCCGCAGCCGCGGTCGGCGCGGCGCCACCGCGGCACCCGCAGCGCCGACGGGCCCCAAGTCCAAGGGCAAGATCAAGAAGATGGTGCGGGACCGGGGCTTCGGCTTCATCCGCGGCGACGACGGCAAGGAAGTCTTCTTCCATCGCTCGGGCATGAACGGTACCGAGTACGACAACATCGCCGAAGGCGACATCGTCGAGTACGTGATCCAGGAGGGCCCGCGCGGCGCCCGGGCGGAGCACGTGAAGACCATCTCGCCGGACGCGGCCTAGGCCCGGCACTCCACGGCGGGATTCCCGCCGGCCTCCGCGCTCAGCCGGAGGAGTAGCGGTGCACGATGGGCAGGCGGCGGCCCGACCCGAAGGCCTTCTCCGAGACGCGCAGCACGAGGGGCGACTGCCGTCGCTTGTACTCGTTGCGGTCGAGGCGGCGCACGATGGCCGTGGCCTCCTCGGCGGTGGTTCCCGCCGGCGGCTGGATGCCGCTCGCGCCGAGCCCGCCTTCGATGGCCTGCTCGAGCACGGCGTCGAGCACCTCGTAGGGCGGCAGGTCATCGGTGTCGAGCTGATCCGGCGCCAGCTCGGCGGAGGGCGGCTTGTCGATGGTGTTCTCGGGCACGCGCTCGCCGTTCTTGTTGGCGTGGCGGGCGAGCGCATAGACGTCGCGCTTGTAGACGTCTCCCAGCACCGCGAGACCGCCGACGGTGTCGCCGTAGAGGGTGCAGTAGCCGACCGACAGCTCGCTCTTGTTGCCGGTCGCCAGCACCAGCCGGTTCTCGCGGTTGGACGCCGCCATGAGGGTGGCGCCGCGGATCCGCGACTGGATGTTCTGCTGGGCCAGGCCGTAGTCCTCCTGCTCGCCGAAGAGCGAGGCGAAGACCCTGCGATAGGCGGCGTACACGTCCCCGATGTCGACCTTGCGCACTTCGATGCCCAGGTTCTCCCCGAGTGCCAGGGCATCGTCCACGCTGTGCTCGCTCGAGAAGGGGCCGGGCATCGCGATGCCGAGCACCTGCTCGCGACCGAGGGCCAGCACCGCCAGGTGGGCCGTCACGGCGGAGTCGATGCCGCCCGACAGGCCGATCACGGCGCCGGGCGGAAGGCCCTGCTTGCGGAAGTAGTCCCGGATGCCGAGCACGAGCCCCGCCTCGAGCTGCGCGGTCCGGTCGAGCTCGGGCACGTCGTCCGGCAGGCGCCCGGGGTCGAGTGACGGCACCTCGACGATCTCGAAGGCCTCCTCGAAGAGCGGCAGCTGGGCCGTGATCCGGCCGCTGGCATCGACGACGAAGGAGCCTCCGTCGAAGATCAGCTCGTCGTTGCCGCCGACCTGGTTCGCGAAGACGATCGGCACGCCGTGGCGCGCTGCGAGTGCGCCGAAGAGCCGGCGGCGCTCGGCGGGCTTGCCCACGTGCCAGGGCGAGGCCGAGAGGTTCAGGACGAGCTCCGCCCCGGCTCCGGCCAGCTCGCCGACCGGATCGCGCCCGTAGCCGATCTCGGCACTCCAGGCGTCCTCGCAGACCGTGAGGCCGAGCTTGCCGACGGGCCGGCGCTCGGTCGCGGCGACGAAGTAGCGGTTCTCGTCGAACACGTCGTAGGTGGGCAGCAGGGTCTTGGCCTGCACCGCGACCCGGGCCCCGTCGCGCAGCAGGACGGCGCTGTTGGCGAGGCGCTTGCCGTCCTGGGCCGGAACGGGCAGCACGGCGCCCAGAGCGACGTCGATGCCCCGGGCACTGGCCTCGAGCGCCTCGAGCTCGCGGAGCTGATCGCGAACGAAGCCCGCGCGCTCGAGCAGATCCATCGGCGGGTACCCGGTGAGGCACAGCTCGGGCAGCACGCAGAGCTCGGCGCCCGCCTCCCGGGCGCGCTGCACGGCGGCCTCGACCCGAGCCCGATTGCCGGACAGGTCGCCGACCGTGGGGTCGATCTGCGCGATGGCGATTCTCACGGCCGGAGGATCGGGGGGGCGCCGGGGGCCGTCAAGCGAACGGGGAGGAGCCGGCGGGCGCGGCCCCCTACCCTGCGGACATGAACGCCCCCGAGCTCGTCGGACCCAGCTCCCGATTCTACGTCTCCCAGCGCTTGCGCCTCCACTACGTCGACTGGGGCAACGAGTCGGCGCCTCCGCTGCTGCTCGTGCACGGCGGCAAGGACCACGCCCGGAGCTGGGACCCAATCGCTCGCGAGCTGCGTCGGGATTGGCACGTCATCGCGCCGGACCTGCGCGGGCACGGCGACAGCGGCTGGGCGATCGGCGGGAGCTACGGGCTGCTCGACTTCGTCTTCGACATCACCCAGCTCGTCGACGCGCTGGAGCTGGCGCCGCTCACGATCGTGTCGCACTCGCTGGGCGGCGCGGTCTCGCTGCACTACGCGGGGGTCTTCCCCGAGAACGTCTCGCGACTCGTGGCGATCGAGGGGCTCGGCCCGGCGCCGGAGCTGCAGGCGCGGATGGCCGAGACGCCGATCGCGGAGCGCATGCGCAGCTGGGCGGGCGCGATGCAGCAGCTCGCGGGTCGCACACCGCGGCGCTACGCGTCCATCGACGAAGCGGCGCAGCGCATGCAGGAGGTCAACTCCTTCCTTCCGCCGGAGCTCGCGCGCCACCTGACCATCCACGGTGTCGCCCGGAACGAGGACCACACCTTCAGCTGGAAGTTCGACAACTACGTCCGGGCCTTTTCGCCGGTGCGGATGCAGCCCGAGGAGGTCCACGAGCTGTGGGCACGCATCACCTGTCCGGTGCTGCTGGTCCGGGGCATGGAGAGCTGGGCCAGCGATCCCGAGCAGGACGGCCGCATCCGCCACTTCCGCGACGCGCGCCTCGCCAACATCGAGCAAGCCGGCCACTGGGTCCACCACGACCAACCCGAAGCCTTCCTCACCACCCTCCGCACCTTCCTCTCCCCAACACCTTAAGAAAATGGCCCGGCACTTTTCTTAAGTTGTTTTCTCGAGGACCCAGGTCGACAACTTAAGGGAGGGGCCGGGCCATTTTCTTGAGTTGTTGGGTCAGGGGTAGTAGACGAGGAGGGCGTCGCCGAAGGCGGCGGGTTTGGACTCGCCTTCGATCTCGAAGCGGATGCGCACCGTGGCGCGCACCGCGCCGCCGGGGAGATCCCGTAGTGCGCGGAGCGTCGCGCGCATGCGCAGGCGGGCTCCGGCGGGGACGGGCGTCCGGAAGCGCATCTTCTCGATGCCCGGGTTGACGAGCATCCGCGCGCCCTGCACCTCGACGATCTGGCTCAGCAGGTGCGGCGCGAGGGAGGCGGTGAGATGGCCGTGCGCGATCGTCCCACCGAAGGGTGATTCCCGCTTCGCCCGCTCGACGTCCACGTGGATCCACTGCCGATCGAGCGTCGCCTCGGCGAACAGATTGATGCGCTCCTGGCTGATCAGCAGCCAGTCCGAGACGCCGAGCTCCTTCCCGACGAGGGGCTTCAGCGACGGAATGTCGGGGATGACGAGCTTCGCCATGAGAGCCGCGCAGCATAGCCCGGGCGCGGACCCGCCGCGGCGGGGCTGGCATCACCTGTCCGCCCGACCGATGCTCGGCGCCGTGTCGAACCGCGTCCGCGTCGGGCTGCGCCTGGATCCCCTGCTGCCGAAGACCCCGGACGCGGGCGCCGAACTCGAGCGACTGGCCGTATTGGCGATCGAGGCCGAGTCGCGGGCCTTCGACGTGATCTGGGTCGCGGAGCGTTGGACGAGCGAGAGCGCGCTCATCCCGTCGGCGCTGGTCTTCTGCGCGGCTGTGGCCGTTCGCACCCGAAGCGTGCGCATCGCGACGGGCCTGCTGCCGCTCCCCTTCCACCATCCCCTGCGAGTCGCCGAGGACGGTGCCTCTGTGGATGGCCTGTCGGGCGGCCGCTTCGAGCTGGGTGTCGGTCTCGGGAGCGATCCCGACGCCCTAGCCCGCTTCGGCGTCGGCACGGACTTGCGGGTCGAGCGCTTCGAGGAGGCCCTCGACCTGATCCAGCAGGCCTGGCGGGGCGAACCCCTCGACGCATCGGGTCCTCACTTTCCCGTGTCGGGCATCACGGTCCACCCCCTGCCCACCCAGCCCGGGGGCCCGCCGATCTGGGTCGGCGCGGCTGCGCCCGCTGCCCAGCGGCGGGCGGCGGCCCGCGGCTGCGGCCTGGTGCTGCGCGTCGGCGACTCGCCCGGCCCGTTCCTCGAAGCCTGGCAGGAGTGCCATCCGGGGCGACAGCCCAGGCTCGCCCTGCTGCTCGGCGCCGGGGATCCCGCCCCCCAGGTCGCGATGCCGGCGCTCGATGGGGTGCGCCGCAGCGGGGCCGCGATCGACTGGATCCTGCCCTGGGGCGGGTCGGCCGGCGGCCCGGGACTCGACGAGGCCACCGGCCATGCCGAGCAGCTTCGACGGGAAACGGGGCGCTGAGCCCTCCCGTATACTCCGGCGAGCTTCGAACCCGGGGGCCATCTTCGAACCCGGATCGACATCCGAACCCGGGAGGGGCCTGACCTCGACCCGTGAATGAAATGGGGAAATCCATGCGTCCGCGCAACGCCTTCCTGCTCGCGCTCGGCGCGGCCGTGGCCCTCGGCTACTTCGTGGCCGGCGCCGCCCTCTATCGCACCTCGATCGACCTGGTCTCGGCGGCATTCCCGGCAGGCGCCTGGATCCAGGCCGCCGCAGACGCGCTGGGCGTGCCCTACCCGCGACCCATCGCCGGACCTTTCTGGACCTTCGCGGGCGTGCTCGGGGCCGGGACGCTGGGCTTCTGGCTGGTTCGTCGCTCGGTGCGACGCCAGGTCGTCGCGACCGATCCCGGCCGCCGGGGCGTGTTGACCGGCGCCGCAGCCGGCGCCGCGACGGCGCTCGTTGCGACGGCCGGTGCCGGAGGCATCGCAGCCTTGCGAGCCTTCGGCGGTCTCGGCAACGAGGGCCGGGGCTGGGCTCCGACCTTCAGCGAGGTGTTCGGCGGCGACGTGGAGAAGACTTCGCCGAATCCGAAGGACAGCTGGAAGGGCAGCACGGTCCAGGACCATCGCATGCTGGGCCGCACCGGCTGGAAGGTCTCCGACATCGTGATCGGCGGGGGCCGGGTCGAGGGCGAGAAGGGGGCCGACATCGTGCGCCTCGCCCTGGACCGCGGGGTCAACTACGTGGACACCTCGCCGGACTATTCCGGCACCGGCAGCGAGAACGCCGTCGGCCAGGCGCTGCAGGGCCGCCGGGACCAGGTCTTCCTGGCCACCAAGTTCTGCACGGCCCGCGGCCACCTGGGAGCACGGGCGACGGTCGACGAGCACAAGCGGGTCGTCGAGGAGAGCCTCTTCCGCCTGAAGACCGACTACGTCGACCTGGTGCACCAGCACTCCTGCGACGAGATCGATCGCATCACCTCCGAGACGATGCACGAGGCCTTCGACCGTCTGAAGCAGGAAGGCAAGGTCCGCTTCCTGGGCTTCTCCTCCCATACGCCGAACCTGACCCAGGTCGCGGAGGCGGCCATCGCCGACGGACGCTTCGACGTGATGATGCTCGCCTACCACCACGGCATCTGGCCTGGCCTCGCCGAGGTGATCGGGCGCGCGCGCCGCGAGCAGGACATGGGCATCGTCGCGATGAAGACCCTGAAGGGCGCGAAACACCACGGGCTCGCCGGCTTCCGGGAGCACGCGGACGCCTACAGCCAGGCCGCGCTGCGCTGGGTGCTCTCGAACCGGGACGTGTCGGCGGCGATCATCTCGTTCTTCGAGTTCCAGCACGTCGACGAGTACCTCCACGCCTCGGGCGGCCGCGCGACCGACCGGGACCTGGCTTTGCTCGAGGAGTACGACCGGCAGATCCTCGGCAGCTACTGCGCCCCCCATTGCGGCGCCTGCCTCGACACCTGCCCCGAGTCCCTGCCCATCCACGACGTGCTCCGGCACCGCATGTACTTTGAGGACTACGGCAACGAGAAGGAAGCGATGCGCCTCTACGGGGCCCTCGACCGGAACGCGGAGGTCTGCGCCTCCTGCAGCGCACCCTGCCTGGGCAGCTGCCCGGTCGGCATCCCGATCCAGGACCGGATGGCCGAGAGCCATCGTCTGCTGACCCTCGGCTGAGCCCAGGAAGGAACCTGCCCATGCGCCTCGCGCCCACGATCCGAGCCCTCGCCATGAGCGCCTCCACGATCCGAGCCCTCGCCATGAGCGCCTCCACGATCCGAGCCCTCGCCATCAGCGCCTGTCTCGCGTTCCTCTCCGGCGGTCCGGCGCTCGCGGACCACCACGCCGACGAGAAGACCGCCGCCGGATCCGCAGGATCGGACTGGTCTCTTCCCGCCGCGGACGCCTGCAACCCGACGGGTGGTCTGCTGCGAGGCCCTCGCGCCACGAGCGAGGATGCTCCGCCTGCGCTGCCCTTCGCCCCTGGCGACACCTTCGGGCTCGAGGGCGTGGACGCCTTGAAGGACTTCCTGCCCGACTTCGTGTGGCCGCACCGCGAGCGCTTCTTCTTCGAGGGCATGCGCCTCGAGATCGGTCCCTGCTTTCGCGATTTCTCGCCGCCGGCCTTCTACCAGCAGGCGAGTGAGGCCTTTCGCGGACAAGCCAGCCTCGACGACGCCGGCGGCTTGAAGGACTACACCGCCGGCGAGCCCTTCGCGCGCGATGCGATCGCAGCCGGCGATTCCGACGCGGGCAACCGCTGGCTCTGGAACGTGGAGTTCCGCTACCAGGGCGCCGGCTTCCAGGGCAAGTTCCGGATGACCGATCTCGTCGGGCGCACAGGTCGCGCCGAGCCCTTCGAGGGCGAGATGTTCAAGATCCAGCTGGCGCACCGGAGCGACCGGGTGGCCGACGACTACGTCGCTCCGGGCGCTCGCAAGAAGCACTTCGTGGCGGGTGGGATCTTCTTCAAGCCCTTCGACGCACGCGAGAACTCGTGGCGACAGTTCCGCGACGTCAAGCACGAGGTCGACCCCGACCGCTCGGACGACCTGCACGCGTACCTTCCCCAGTGGCGCCGCGTGCGTCGGCTGAGCGCCGGCCAGGTCGAGGGCCTGTACATGCCCTCGTTCTCGGTCGGAGTCGTCCAGAACCAGCAGCTCACCGTGGGCGGGGGCGGCGGAGACGCGGGCGGAGCCGCCGCAGCCGGTGGCGTGACGGGCATCGGCGGCACGGTGCAGAACAAGCGCAGCGGCTACGAGGGGCTGGTCCTGCGGCCCCTGCTCTACGACACGAAGGTGCTCGGGCTGCACGACGTGCTGGCCCCGATCAACAGCAAGGTGCCCGGCTACCCGGAGAACCCGGATCGCGACTTCGGCCCCTGGGGCCTCTCCTTCGCCAGCGACACCTGGGATCTGCGCAGGGCGCTGGTGCTCGAGATGCGCGCCAAGGAGAAGACCGGAGATCTCAATGCGCGGCAGGTGCTGTACGTCGATCTCCAGACTCTGCAGCCGCTCTACATGGCCACCTTCGACGGGCGAGACGAGATGACCAACGTCGGGCTCTACGTCGGCCGCTGGAGCGAGGATCGCGAGGGCTACCCCGCCTGGCCCGACGACGAGACCCGGCCCGTGCGCGTCATCGACTCGGTGGGAGCCGCCTTCGCCAACCTCGCCGAGTCGGGCAGCTGGCGCCGGGAATCGTGGGCGAACGTGGCCACGCCGCCCGATGACCGGACGGTCAAGCGGATGAGTTCGGTGACCCAGCTGACCAAGGGGCATTGAAAATCCCCCAGGGGGAGCCCAAATCCTGAGGAATTCCGCGGAGATCCGAAAAGTGCTTCAGTGACCCTGCGCACAGGGCGATAGGGGGGAAAACCCTCCCATCGAAACTCGCAGGAGAACCCCCCCATGGATTCCCGCCCGAAGGCTCTTGCCGCGGCCGTCCTGGCCGCGAGCTTCATTCTTCCCTTCTTCGTCGCCGACTCGTCGGACGCCCGAAGCTCCAGTCGCCGGAACTACTCCGCCGAGTGGGAGTCCGAGCGCCGGCAGGAAGAGCGCGAAGACCGCCATGCCAAACGGCAGGAGCGCTACTACGACCACAAGGAGCGCCAGCTCGACGCCGTCCTCGACACGATCGGCGGACGCGGCGGCGGCGGCGGCAGCTCGGCTAACGGCGGCCAGAGCTGCATGTACGGCGCCGGGGGCAAGGTGATCCATCGCCCCGCCGGTGCCGTCTGCAAGGGCGACACTCCGGCGTCCCAGGCCGCTTCGTCGAGCGCCACGCCGGCGAACGCTCCGAAGAAGGAGACCAAGGGCCGCTGCGTCTACGGCAAGAGCGGCAAGGTCCTCTGGTCCGCGCCCGGCGCCGAGTGCTGAGTCGCTGACTCTTCGAAAGGGCCCGGGGCGTCACGCGCCGCGGGCCCTTTTCGTTTGGGCCCTGGCCCGCCAGCCGGTTCGCCGGCTCGGCCTCAGCCTGCCAGCTCGTTCATCGCTGCCGCGAGCGCGACGTCCTTCGCGGTGATCCCACCCGCGTCGTGGGTCACCAGGTCGACGACCACCCGGTTCCACACGTTCGACCACTCCGGGTGGTGGTTCGCGGTCTCGGCCAGCAAGGCACTCCGCGTCATCCAGCCGAAGGCCTCGTTGAAGTCCGCGAAGCGGAACTCCCGATGGAGCTTGCCCCCCTCGAGCGACCAGCCTTCGAGCTTCTCGAGTGCGGCCCCGAGCTCGGCCTCTCCCAGGACGGCAGCGGCCATCAGTCGTCCGAGTGGATGGCCCGGGTGAACGCCGCGAGCAGCGCCCTGCGGATCGTCGCCCGGTCGGCTCGCTCGTAGACCTTGCGGAAGGCCTTGAGCGGGATGATGCCCTTGGCCATCGAGCGGTGTCCGCCGCCGACGCCGAGGCCCTCGACGACCGCGCGCACCACCTCGCCCGCCGCTCTCACGTAGCCGACGTTGCGCACCGAGAAGACCAGGTCTCCGCCGACGATGCCGGCCGCGATCGCCCACTCCGCGCCCTCGGCCTGCAGGCCCAGGTCGGCGACCTGCGGGATCACGTCCTCACGCACCCGCCCGAGCACGAGCAGGTGGATGCCCTCCTCGACGGTGGTCGAGGCCAGGGCCCGGCCCAGGGCGCGCAGACCATCTTGCGGCAGGGCGGGACGCTCGATGCGCCGCAGGAGCGCAGGGCTGTGGCAGGCGTGGACCGTCGCGAACGCCTGCATGTCGGCGGCGCTGGTCTCGCGACCGAGCAGCTGCGTGTCGCTCTTGATTCCGTAGAGCAGGGCCGTGCCGAGCTTGCCCCGGATCTCGGTGCCGGCCGCCTGCAGGTACTCCGTCATGATCGAGGCGGTCGCGCCGTAGCTCGTCCGGATGTCCTTCATGACGGCGTCGTAACCGCTGCGCTCGGGGTGGTGGTCGATCACGACGTCCACGGAGAGCACGCGGGCGGGCGGCTGCTCGCCGAACACGGTCGGCTGCACGTCCACCAGGGCCAGGCCGTCGAACTCGTCGAGCTCCTCGGGCGCGATGACCCGGACCGCCAGGCCGAGCGCCTCCACCATGGCGACGTTCTCGGGCCGCTTGATGTCGCCGAACGAGATCAGGGGCGCCGTCGGAGCCTTGCGGCCGAGCAGGATGCGCAGGGCGTAGCCCGCCGCGATCCCGTCCGGGTCGGGATCGGGCTGGAGCAGGATGCCGATCTTCTCGCGGCCTCCGAGCAGCTCGCGCAGGCCGACCACGCGGCGCAGGTTGCCCAGATGCGCGAAGTCGAGGTCCACGTCGTCCCGGATCTGGCTGCGCAGCCCGGTCCGACGCAGGCAGGGATGATCCGGGATGTCGTCGGCCTCGAGCTTGTCCGACATCACGAGGATGGCGCTGCCCGGCGCGGCCGCCGCGATGGCCGCAACCGAAGCCCGGACGAAGGGCCCGTCTTCGCTGACCACGGCCCACTCGTCGCCCTCCTTGGGCTCGAGCTTGGCGAGCGCCTCCGCGCTCAGACCTCCGGCGATCGAGCGGAAGCCCTGAGGCCGCGCGCGAGACTCGTCCTCGCGCGGCACCCAGAACAGCTCTTCGGCTTCACTGGCGCCGATGCGAGCCCACAGGCGGGCAAGCTCGGCCCCGTCACAGACGATGAATCGGCTGGCCACCCGGCCCCCATCGAGGCGTCGGACCGGGGATGACGGGGTCCGACGACGAAGCGCGAAGCTTAGCCGACGAAGCCGAGCGCAACCTCGGCGGTTTCCCCTGGGGGAAAACTCCTCGGCCGGCGCGGCCCGGGCGATTGCCTGCCTCCGCGGTGCTCCCTACCTCTCCTCGGGATGCAGCGGATCTTCGTCGGGGACGTCCAGGGCTGCCACACCGAGCTCGCCCAGATCCTCGCCCGGGCCGACCAGCGCTTCGGCCCCGAGGCGGAGCTGTGGTTCGTCGGGGATCTGATCAACCGCGGCCCGGGCGACCTGCAGGTCCTCGAGGCCGTGCGCCGGCGGGTCGAGGACGGGCGCGCCCGGGTGGTCCTCGGCAACCACGAGCTCAACTTCCTGCGCCTGGCCTGGGGCCAGCGCGAGCTGCGCCCGGGCGACACGCTCGACCGGCTGGTCTCGCGAGCCGACGCGCGGGAGTGGATCGATTGGATCCGCAAGCTGCCCGTGATCGCAGGGGGCACGCTCGGCGAGCGGCCCTTCGTGATGCTTCACGCCGCCAGCGCGCCCCAGTGGACGGCCCGTCAGCTGGCGAAGCGTGCCCGACGCGCCGAGCGCCAGCTCGGACACGAGGACGAGAAGGTGGCCCGGCGTTTCGCGGCGGCCACGACCGGCGGCGATCCCGAGCTCGCGGCCGTGCGGGACGATCTCGGCCGGATCCTGACCTGCCGCTCGGTGCGAGGCGATGCCTGGGCTTCGGAGCTGCCGTCGGAGATGGGCCGGGGCGCCGTGCCGTGGCACCGGCCCTGGCGTGCACGCAAGCACGCCCACGCGCTGGTCTACGGGCATTGGTCGATGCAGGGCCTGCACGTCGAGGACTCGATCCGCGGGCTGGATACGGGCTGCGTGCACCGCCTGCCGGGCGCGCGGCTCACGGCCTGGCTGCCGGACGAGGATCTCGAAGACCCCTTCGCAGCGCGCCAGGATCACCTCTGGGAGATTCCTGCGGAACGGGCCTGAGCTCCCTAGGACTCGCCGGCGCAGAGCGGGAACAGCTCGTTCGCCACCCGCTCCAGCACCGCGTAGCGCGGCTCGAAGGCGGGCAGGATCATCACCTGGTCCAGACCGGCCTGCTCGAGAGCCTGGAGGCGCCCGGCCAGCACGTCGGCCGTGCCGACGAGGCAGCTGGCCTCGATCAGCTCCCGGGTCACGAAGCGCTCCTCCTCCGGAAGCACCCAGCAGTTGTGGCCGGCGTGGATGCGCTGATGCAGCCGCTCGGCGGGCACCCGATCGAGCATCTGGCAGTAGTCGTCCCAGACGTCGGCGAGCACCGGCGGTGGCGCGTGACCGAGCTGCCGCCACTGGTCGTACGCGTAGTGCAGCGTGGCCATCGCGAAGGCCCCGCACTCCGCGCGTACGCGCGGCGAATCGGCGGCCTCGCCGGGCTCGAGCACGCTGATCGTGGTGAGGGCGGTCATCGGAAACCTCCCGCGCTCGAGCGTGCGCCCGGCCGCGCCGGCGCCAGCCGCGACGAAGCCGGCGAGCAGCCCCATGCCCTTGGGATGGGGTGGCATCGGCAGGACGGCGCCGTCCCCGTGCCGCCCGGCCAGGGCCAGGGATCGCGGCCCGAAGCCGGAAACGTAGAGAGGAATGGGATCCTCGAAGTTGACGAAGCCCCGGTCCGGCATGAGGTGCCGGATCGGGCGGGCCGGGTCGCCATGCAGCGCTTCCTCCCCCCGGAGCAGCGGACGCAGCTCGGCCAGGGTGCGTTCGAAGGCGGCGATGCGCTGCGGAGGCTGGCCCATGATGCGAAGCGCCGTGTTGCCGGCGCCGACGCCGAGGAAGGTGCGCCCCGGCGCCAGGGCGTTGATCGTCGCGATCGCTGCGGCCGTGACGGGAGCGGGGCGCGTGCCGCTGACCGCGACGCCGGTGCCGAGGCGGATGCGATCGGTCTGGTGTGCGGCGAGCGCGAGGGTGGCGTAGCAATCGGACCAGATCATCTGGCTGTCGGCCAGCCAGGCCTGCGAATAGCCGAGCGCCTCGGCGCGCACCACGTAGCCGACATCGCCGATGTGCGACGCCACACAGACTCCGAACTGCATGGGATCCTCCTGTCGGCGACTCTACCGCGGGCCCTGACGGCCTCAGCGCGCTTCGGGATCCGCCGGTCTTCGTGCCCGGTGCAGGCGCCCGAGCGACTCGTTCGCGACCCGGCGGACCTCGGGGTCCGGGTCCTCTTCGGCGACCTGGCGCAGCCTGGCGACGGCATCGTCGCCGAGCCGTGCTGCCGCGCCGGGCTCGGCGGCTGCGACCTTCCGCAGGCGCGGGTCGTTGGCGGAGAGACCTCGCTCGAACAGCCGCGCGAGCCCCGGATGGCCGAGCAAGGTCGCGGCCCGAAGCGCCCTCGCCAGCGCCACCTCCTCGAGCGGCGCACCGGCCGCGTAGAGGTCGATCAACCTCGCCGTGCCCTCCGGCGTCAGCTGGGCCAGCAGCGCCGAGACGGCACGGGCCGGGGCCGAGTGCTGCGGATCGGCGGCCGCGTCGGCGCGGGCCAGGGAGATCGTGAGCCGCAGCTCCGGCTCGGCGCCGAGCAGCGGCAGGAGCGAAGCCAGCGCCGCATCGCGTAGCGCCACCGGCCCTGCGTCGACCCAGCCGAGCATCAGGCCGGCCAGGCGCTCTGGGTCGCCTCGGTGCTCCACCACCCCGCGCACGGCCTGGCTCCAGCGCTGCTCCGCCTCGGCGTGGGCGAGCCGGATGGTCTCCGACGAGTGATCCACGAGCACGTAGGGAGGCCGGGCACCCTGCAGGGGCAGGATCGCACGGTCGCCGACCACCAGCGGCGGCGGGTCGGAGCGGCTCCGCTTCACCGTGAAGACGTCGGGTGCCTCCCCGTGCAGCACCTCGAGGCGACGCAGCTGGATCCGGCCGGGCGAGAGCGACAGGACCTCGCAGAGGACGACGAGATCCGCCTGGCCGATCCGCTCCTGCAGCGGGCGCCCGTGGGTGAGCCCGATCGGATGCCCCTGCCCCGACGCGGGAGAACCACAGACGACGAGCGCCAGCCCCACGGCGAGCGCGGGCCAGCTCCTCGTGCCTCCGAGCCGCCGTCCGTGGCGATCCGGCCCGGCGACCCGGCTCCGAAGCCGTCGGCCGGGGAAGCAGCGAGGCAAGCGCCGGGGATGCATGGCCGGGCAGTATACGGGCCGCCGTCCCCCTGGGCGGCCCACCGGAGCCCGCCGAGGGCGCTACACTGCCGACCCACCGCAGCGAGGGGCAGCCCGCCCGGGGAGACCGATGCCGAAGGTGATCATTCCGCCGCCGTACCGAGGGCCCACCCAGGGCACCGGCGAGGTCGAGGTGGAGGGAACGACAGTGCTCGAGTGCCTCGAGGCCGTCGATCACAAGTACCCGGGGTTCCTCGCCCAGATCCTCGACGGCGACGGGGCCGTGCATCGCTACGTGAAGCTCTTCCAGAACGGTGACGTGCTCGATGCCGGGGCGGCGTTGCGCACGGTTCTCGAGCCCCGCGACGAGCTCGAGGTGCTGGCGGCGATTGCCGGCGGCTAGATCTTCCTGCGGCCATCCCGGGCGGAGTGCCCGACGCCGCATCCCGAACCTTCCAGCCCAAGCAAGGAGACGAGTATGAGTGGCCCCAGCGGCGACAAGCTGATCTACGTGGACATGACCGACCAGTCCGTATCCGTGAAGGACTTCCCCGACGAGTGGAAGCTGCTCGGCGGTCGCGCCCTGTCGGCCAAGATCCTGCTCGCAGAGTGCGACCCGAGCTGTGATCCGCTCGGGCCCGACAACGTGCTCGTGATGGCGCCGGGCGTGCTCTCCGGCACGGCGGCCCCCACCAGCGGTCGCATCTCGATCGGTGGCAAGAGCCCGCTCACCGGCGGCATCAAGGAGGCCAACACCGGCGGCCAGCCCGGCCAGCACCTGATGAAGCTGAACGTGCGCGGCATCGTCGTGAAGGGCCAGCCGGCCGACGCGAACGCGCGCTTCGCCCTGGAGGTCACCGCCGACGATGCGAAGATCGTTGCGGCGGACGATCACAAGGGCAAGTGGAACTATGCGCTCTGCATGGATCTGCACGAGCAGTACCCGAAGACCTCGTCCTTCATCACCTGTGGCCCGGCCGGCGAGATGCGGCTGACGGGCGCCTCGGTGGCGACGACCGATCAGGACAACCGCTACCCGGCGCGTCACGCGGCCCGCGGGGGCCTCGGTGCGGTGATGGGCTCGAAGGGTCTCAAGTACGTGATGGTCGACCCCGGCAAGTCCGGCGTCCGCCAGCCTGCCGACCGCAAGCCGTTCGGCGAGCTGTGCAAGACCTACACCAAGGACTACCTCGACGGCCCGCAGATGTTCAAGACCGGCACCAGCTCCGTGGTGCCCGTCGCCAACATGCTGCACACCTTCCCCTACAAGAACCGGGTGGAGGGCCAGAGCCCTGACGCGCAGACGCTGGACGGTGCACGCATCGTCGAGAGCTTCGAGACCCGCGGCGGCGAGATGCACAACTGCATGACCGGCTGCATCGTCAAGTGCTCGAACGTGGTCCACGACGCCCAGGGCGAGTACAAGACCTCCGCCCTCGAGTTCGAGACGCTCACCCTGCTCGGGGCCAACTGCGCCGTGGCGAGCTGGGAGGACGTGGCGGACATGGACCGGCTCTGTGACGAGGTCGGCCTCGACACGATCGAGACCGGCGCGGCCATCGCGATCCTGATGGACGCCGGCCAGCTCGAGTGGGGCGACGCCGCGGCGATGAAGAAGCTGATCGCGGAGATCCCCGAGGGCACCGATCGGGGCAAGGCGATCGGCAACGGCGCCGTGGCCACGGGCAAGTTCACCGGCCACCACCGGGTGCCGACGGGCAAGGGCCAGGCCATCCCGGCGTGGGACCCGCGGCCGCTGAAGGCGACGGGCGTCTCGTACTGCACGAGCCCGATGGGTGCCGACCACACGGCGGGCCTGATCGTGAACCCGGGCCTCCAGCCGGATCAGTTCGCGTGGGAGAGCCAGAAGGTCCAGATCGTGAACGCGGTCTGCGACTCCTCCGGTTTCTGCCAGTTCCTCCAGCCGAACCTGGACAACATCCGCGGCTTCTACGGCGCGCTCTACGGCGAAGAGGTCACACGGGAGCAGATCCACGATCAGGGCTGGCAGTGCCTCGAGGACGAGTGGGAGTTCAATCGCCAGGCCGGCTTCACCGCGGCCGACGATCGGCTCGCCGACTGCCTCATGCAGGACGCCATCGGCGCCGAGGGCATGAAGCAGGTCTTCGATGTGCCCGCCGAGATCATCCAGGCCGTGTACAAGCGGATGCCGGCCCAGGACGACCTGTTCGAGGCCAAGGCTTCCGGCTGACGCCTCGAGGCCGCGAGGCCTCCGGCGAAAGCCAGGTTCGTTTCGTTCCAGAGCGGGCAGGGGGGTCGACCCTCTGCCCGCTCGATCGTTCGAGGTGCCTGTGAGCACACACGCACTCGTGAGACCAGGAACTCGGTGAGCACACACGCACTCGTGAGGTCGGCACGTTCGTGAGCACGCGGGACGTTCGCATGCGCGGGTTCGCCGAGCGGGCGGACGTCGAGGAGGTGATCGACTTCCTCTCCGCCGCACTGCGGCCGCTGCCCGACGAGGACGTGGATCTGCTCGCCTGCGCGGGCCGGGTGCTCGCTCGCAACGTGCGGGCGGAGGTGGACGTCCCCGGTTTCGCGCGCTCCGCGATGGACGGCTACGCCGTGCGGGGTGAGGACACGTTCGGCGCCTCGGAGTACGACCCGCTGGCGCTCGAGCTGCTCGGAGAGTCGATGCCGGGACGGCCCTTCGAAGGCCCGGTGGGCGCGGGCGAAGCGGTGCGCATCATGACTGGTGCGCCCGTGCCGAAAGGCGCGGACGCGGTCGCCATGGCCGAGGTCTGCGAGGAGACGGCGACCTCGGTCCGGGTCCGCGAGGCCGTCGCCCCGGGCCGCCACGTGGGCGCGCCGGGCGAGGACATCGCCGCGGGAACGACCGTCCTGCAGGCGGGTCGTCGGCTGCGACCCCAGGACGCGGGCCTGCTGGCTTCGATCGGGGTCGCGCGGGTCCCGGTGGTGCGCCGACCGCGCGTGCAGCTCGTGATCACCGGCGACGAGCTGCTGCCCCCCGGCAGCCGGCCCGAAGGCGCGCGCATCGTCGACAGCAACTCGGTGGTGATCGCAGCGCTCGTCGCCCGCGACGGCGGCGAGCTCCTGCCCCACGCGATCCTGCCCGACCGCGCCGAACGGATCTCCGAGTTGTTGGCCCGGGCTCCGGCCGACGTGCTGCTCGTCTCGGGGGGCAGCTCGGTCGGCAAGGAGGATCACGCCCCCCGGCTCGTGGCCGAGCTGGGGCAGCTCGACTTCCACGGCATCTCGATGCGGCCGTCGAGCCCGGCCGGCGTCGGACGCCTGCCGGGTGTCGAAGGAGTTGCCGACCGGCGCGTGTTCCTGCTGCCCGGCAATCCGGTCAGCTGCCTGTGCGCGTACGAGTTCTTCGCGGGTCCGGCCCTGCGTCGGCTCGGCGGCCGCCCCATGACCTGGCCACACCGCAGGGCCCGGCTCCCCCTGGCCCGCAAGATCGTCTCCGCCGTCGGCCGCACCGACTACGTGCGGGTCGCCATCGAGGCCGGCCGGGTCGTGCCTCTGGCGACCTCGGGCGCCTCGATCCTGTCTTCGACCGTGCGGGCGGCGGGAGCGGTGATCGTGCCGCGCGCCCTCGAAGGCATGCCCGAGGGCACCGAGGTCGAGGTGCTGCTCTACGACGAGGAGGAGGCCTCGTGAAGCAGCAGCAGTTCCTCGAGGTGCTCGATCGGGACGAAGCGGAGCGCCGCTGGCGGGAGGCCTTGCGGGTGGGTCCCGTCGGCGAGGAGGAGGTGGCCCTGGAAGACGCCCTCGGCCGGGTGCTGGCGGACGACGTCCGGGCCGCCGTGGACGTGCCAGGCTTCGACCGCTCGAACATGGATGGCTTTGCCGTCCGGGCCCGCGACACCTTCGGAGCCTCCGAGAGCGAGCCGATCGCGCTGCAGCTGAACGACGAGACGATTCCGACCGGCGTCGCTCCCCAGACCGAGGTGCGCGAGGGCCGGGCCACCTCGATCGCCACGGGAGGCATGCTCCCCCGCGGCGCAGATGCCGTCGTTCCTGTCGAGGATACGGACGTCGACGGCGCGACGCTGATCGTCCGCCGTTCGCGGGTGCCCGGCTCCGCCGTCTCCTTCGCCGGAACCGACGTGGGAATGGGCGAGACGGTGCTCTTCGCGGGCACGCGCCTCACCTCGCGAGAGACCGGCGTGCTCGCGGCGATCGGCGCCTCCCGGGTCGCGGTCCTGCGGCGCCCCCGGGTGGCGATCCTCTCCACGGGCGACGAGATCGTGCAGCCCGGCGAGGCGATGCGACCCGGCCTGGTCTTCGACAGCAACGGGCGCATCCTGGCCGATGCGGTGCGCGAGCTGGGGGGCGAGGCCTGGTTCCTCGGCGCTTTCCGCGACGACGAGGTTGCGCTGCGCGCCGCTCTCGACCGGGCGCTCGGCGAGGCGGATCTCGTGCTGCTCTCGGGCGGCACGTCGAAGGGCGAGGGCGACCTGAATGCGCGGGTCGTCGCGGACCTGGAGCCGGGCATCCTCGTTCACGGCGTGGCCTTGAAGCCGGGCAAGCCGATCTGCCTCGCGGCCGCGGGAACTCGACCGGTCGTGATCCTGCCCGGCTTCCCCACCTCGGCGGTCTTCACCTTCCACGAGTTCGTGGCCCCCGTGCTGCGCGAGATGGCCGGGCTTCCGAGCGAGGACCGCGAGTCCGTGACCGCACGTCTGGCCGTCCACACCCGGTCCGAGCGCGGCCGACTCGAGTACCTGCTCGTCGGCCTGGTGCCGCGCGCCGACGGCGGGCTTGCGGCCTACCCGATGGGCAAGGGCAGTGGCTCGGTCACCTCCTTCAGCCGCGCCGACGGCTTCCTCCGGATCGGCCGCAATACCGAGATCGTCGAGGCCGATCGGGAGGTCGAGGTCATGCGGATCGGCCGTGAGCTCGCCCCGGCGGATCTGGTCGTGATCGGGAGCCACTGCTCCGGGCTCGACGCCATCGCCGGGGCTCTCGCGCGGGAGGGCTTCCGGGTCAAGGTCATGGCCGTCGGAAGCCAGGGCGGCCTCGAAGCGGTCCGGCGCGGGGAGTGCGACGTCGCGCCGATCCATCTGCTCGACGTCGGGACCGGCGTCTACAACCGGCCCTTCGTCGGCGAGGGGATCGAGCTCGTGCACGGCTACACCCGGATGCAGGGCGTGGTGACGCGACCCGACGAGGAGCGCGACATCGCGGAGCTGCTCGACGATCCGGCGCTTCGCATGGTCAACCGCAACCGGGGCGCGGGAACCCGTGTGCTGATCGACCAGCTGCTGGGCGAGCGTCGACCGCCCGGCTACGCCTATGAGCCGCGCTCGCACTACGCCGTCGCCGCTGCCGTGGCCCAGAAACGGGCGGACTGGGGAGTCACCATCGAGCCGGTGGCCCGGCAGGCCGGCCTGCGCTTCCGGCCGCTGCAGGCCGAGCACTACGACTTCGCGGTACCGGCGGATCGGCTGGATCGCCCGGCCGTCCGCGCCCTGCGCGGCTTGTTGGAGCCGGGCAGCGAGCTTCGCAACACTCTGAAGGCGCTGGGCTTCGGCGCGGAGGACCCGCCGTGAGCGAGGACTTCATCGTCGAGATCTCGTCGCTCGCCGCGGGTGGGGACGGCGTCGGCCGCTTGCCCGACGGTCGGGTGGTCTTCGTCCCGTGGTCGGCCCCGGGCGACCGCTTGAAGGTCCGGTTGACCGAAGAGAAGCGTCGCTTCACGCGCGGACGCATCCGCGAGATCCTGAGCCCGGGCCCGAACCGCCGGGAGCCCCCCTGCCCGGTCGCCGGCCAGTGCGGGGGCTGCCGTTGGCAGCATCTCGACTACGCGGCACAGCTCGATGCGAAGGCCACGATCCTGCGGGATGCCATCGAGCGGATCGCGGGGCTGACCGTGCCCGGCGAGCTCGAGATCGTGCCGTCCCCCGAGCTCGGCTACCGCGGCAGGGCGCGCGTGCTCGCCGAAGGCGGCCTCATCGGCTTCCGCAAGCTCCAGAGCCACGACGTCTGCGGCATCCGGCACTGCCCCGTGCTGACCGAAGGGCTCGACGGCATGCTGGCCGAGATCGCGTCCGATCCTCCGGCGGGCCCCGCCGAGTGGCTGCTCGCTCAGGGCGACGACGGGCATGTGTCGGTGCGGACCCGCGGTCCGGGCGCGCGCGCCGACGCCATCACGCTCGAGCTGGCCGGCGACAAGCTCCGCATCGGTCCCGGCGTCTTCTTCCAGGCCAACGCCCACCTGCGCGAAAGACTCGCCCAAGCGGTGCACGGCGCCGCCGGCAGCGGTCAGCTCGCGCTCGAGCTGTACGCCGGGGCCGGCTTCTTCACGCTGGGTCTCGCGCGGCGCTTCCACAAGGTCGTCGCCGTCGAGCTCGCCAAGCGCGCGGTGCGCGACCTGGAGCACAACCTGCGGGCCGCCGGCGTCGCGGATCACGTCGAAGTGCAGGCACGAGACGCGGGCGACGCCCTTGCGAAACCGCCCGAGGGGGCGCCGCCGGATGTCGTCGTCCTCGATCCGCCGCGCACCGGGCTGCCCAAGCGCGGCGCTCAAGCGCTGGGCGCTCTCGGCGCACCCCGAGTCGTCTACCTCTCGTGCGATCCGGCGACGCTGGCTCGCGACCTCCGCACGCTCGCGGAGCACGGCTACCACCTCGAGGACCTGCAGGCCTTCGACCTCTTCCCGCAGACCTCGCACCTCGAGAGCCTCGCCGTGATGGCGAAGCGCTGAGGCCGGCTCGGTCGCCTACGGCTCGATCAGACCGTGGCGGAGGGCGTAGCGGACGAGCTCGGTGGCCTTCCGCGCGCCGAGCTTGCGCATCACGCTGGTGCGGTGGGCTTCGACGGTCTTGGTGCTGATGCCGAGTTCGCTTGCGATCTCCTTGGCGGAGAGTCCCTCTGCGATGAGCTGCAGCACCTCGCGCTCTCGGGAGGACAGGACGGAGAAGGGCTCGGCGCTGGCGCGCTCTGGCGCACGCAGCTGCTCGACGATCTCCTTGGCTACCAGCGGGCTGAAGTAGCTTCCGCCTTTCGTGACGGCGCGCACCGCGGAGACCAACTCGCTCACGCGGCCATTCTTCAGTACGTAGCCGTCCGCACCGAGGCTGACGGCACTCTGGATGTGCGGCGGGTCACTGTGCACGGAGAGCAGGATGACCTTCACACCGGGATGCGCGGTACGGAGACGCTGCAACGTCTCGAGCCCACCCAGCTTCGGCATCGTGATGTCGAGGATGACGACCTGCGGCTGATGTTTGGCGACGGCTTCGAGGACTTCGCGACCATCCGAGGCTTCCGAGAAGACCTCGATGTCGTCTTCCGCTTCGAGCAGGCGTCGGATCCCCTCCCGTACGACCCCGTGGTCGTCGGCGATGACAGCACCGATCACAAGACAGCCCCCTGAACATTCCGACCTCATAAGGGTAGGGCCCCGGGGGTGTGCGTGACAATGGCCACGAGACGAAGGTAGATTCCCGCGTGCTCGCTTTTCGCCCGGAGGCCGTGTGTCCACCCGTGTTGCCAAAGCTCCCAACGGGCAGAACGGTGGGAAAGCTGCGCCCTTCCAGGTCTACGTCGAAGGGGCACGGGACGGGGAGATCCTCCGTCGGTGGACGCGGCCTCTCTCACCTCGGTTGACGAAGGCGCTGGCTGCCTCGCTCGTCATCCTCGGGGGACGTCGACCGGAACGCGCTCGCGTCCATCTCGCGTCGGTGCGGGAGGAGTTCCCGGAAGCGCGGGGCCTTTGCATCCTCGACCGTGACGGAGGTTCAGAGCCCGATCGGCCCACGCCCGGCCTCGACACGTTCACCTGGAGCCGGCGCCACATCGAAAGCTACCTCCTCGTGCCGGAAGCGATTCGGCGCGCTCAACGGCTGGACCCGAAACAGAGCGCGGTGCTCGACCGCCTGCTGCGCGAGCACCTCCCTCGACCCGCGGATGCACCCTGGGAGCGCCTCGATGCCAAGCGGCTGCTCGGACCGAAGGGCCCCTTCGCGCGGGAGTTGGGTTTCGCGCTGGCCCCGGGGCGGATCGCGCGGGCGATGAGGCCCGCGGAGCTGGCGCCCGAAGTCCGGGACCTGATCCTGCGTCTGGGCGACGGATTGGGGTTTTCCCTGAAAGAACCCGAGGTCTCTATCCGCCTAAGCCGCTGAGAAGGCCCTAGAGGTGCCCCTCCCCCAGCTGGGGGGCTCCCCGTGGTACACTCCTGAGTCCTCGAAGCCGACGGGAGGGCAGGCGATGGCCGACGAGAGAACCGGGTTCCCGGATGCGCTCGAGTACCAGGACGAGGCCTACTTCGACCGGGGTGGCGACGGCGAGCCCCGACCCTTCGACACCACCCTGCTCCGAGAGCCCGCCACCTCGCTGAAGACGCGCAAGCCGATCGTGATGGGCACCTCCGATTCGGTCACGGACGCGATGCGGGCGATGAAGGCCGAGCACCGCGGAGTCGTCCTCGTCACCGAGGACGGGGGACCGGGCTCGGCGATCGTGGGCATCTTCACCGAGCGCGACGTCCTGTTCCGGATCGTCGATGGCGGTCGCAACCCCGCCGTCCTGGCCCTGGGTGACGTCATGACCCCCGACCCCGAGTGCCTGAGCGACGATCAGTCGGTCGCCGAGGTCCTCACCCAGATGAGCGTGGGCGGCTACCGCCACGTGCCGATCGTCGATCCCTCGCGGCGCCCGGTCTTCGTCGTCTCGGTCAAGGACGTCGTGCAGTTCCTGGTCGACGCCTTCCCGCGCGAGATCCTGAACCTCAGCTCGGACCGGCAGCGACAGCGCGAAGGCGGCTGAGGACTTCTCCCCAGGCTCCGTCGGTCTCGTCCGCTCAGCCGTCCAGAGCGTCGTGCAGCAGCGGCTCGGGCAGCTCCTCGCCGCTGCGGCGGGTCCGCCGGACCTCGCTGACCAGCGCGAGGGCACGGCGCAGGAAGACGACGCCGATCAACACGTTCCAGACCAGGAAGATGGTGTTGGTCGCGAACGCATACGCGATCAGCGAGTCGCGGTCCCCGTACCCGGCATACAGCTCGGCCCAGGTGAACTCGCGCACGCCGAAGTTGCCCACCGAGGGCAACGCGAGGGCCAGGTAGAGCAGGGGGATGCGACCCGCGAGCACGACCCAGGGGATCGGTACGCCGAAGGCCCGACTGGCGATCCCCTGGATGAGCACGTCGAACGCGGCCAGCAGCAGGAACCAGCCGATGAAGGGCAGAAGCTGGCGCACGGGCACCCGCTCGAGCCAGTGCAGTGCCCGCCCGACACCTGGGATCCGCTCGGCCGGAGCGAAGCGCAGCCCGAGGCCGACGGCTGCCATCGCTCCCCAGCCGACGATCGTCGTGGTCAGCACCAGCTGGTTCTGCTCGACACCTCCCGGAAGGAAGGGCAGTACGACGGCGAGCTGGATCAACAGCACGACCAGATGGGTGACGAAGGGGATCAGCGCGACCGCGACCACCGCCTCGACCCGCCCGGCGGTCAGCCGCGCAACCCCGACCAGGAAGGCGGCGTCCGCCAGCGGATTGCTGATGGCGCGGAAGAGTTCGGAGCCGGCCCGCAGGGCCATCACTTCGCGACGGGGGACGGGCGTGACGAGGCGCCGGAGGGCCTCGGCCTGGAGCCAGGCCCAGACGACGAAGAAGACGATCTTGTCCAGCGAGACCACGAGGGCGAACAGGGGCAGGTTGGCCTGCCGCGTCGCCTCGACCAGCCGGCCCCAATCCGTCGCGTAACCGAACACGTAGATCAGGGCCGAGGCCGAGACGACCCAGGGCAGGACCCGCTGCCAACGCTTCGTGCTTCTGCTCGTGCTCGCCAAGGCGAAAGAAGCTAGCGCCTCGCCCTGGCCTCCGATCGGGATGGGACCGGCCTGCGGCGCTCCGTCTCCGACGGCATCGACGAGAGGGGCGTGCTACCGCAACCGGATGCGAGTGATGGAGCTGGTCCGGCGAGGGCCGGCGGAAGATCGGCCGTTGCGCCTCGCCGAGCGAGAGCTGCCCGAGCCCGGCCGAGGCGAGGTGCGCGTCCGCGTCGAGGCGTGTGGCGTCTGCCGAACGGATCTGCACGTCGTCGAGGGCGACCTCGCCGAACATCGACCGCGGGTCGTGCCCGGCCACGAGGTCGTGGGCCGGGTCGAGGCCCTGGGCGAGGACGTCCGCGAGCCGGCGATCGGCCGGCGGGTCGGGGTTGCCTGGCTGCACCGAAGCTGCGGACGTTGTCGCTTCTGCACGCGCGGGGCGGAGAACCTGTGCCTCGAACCGCGCTTCACGGGTTGGGATGCCGACGGCGGCTATGCCGAGGCGGTCATCGCGCCCGCCGAGTTCGTCCACCCGCTGCCCGAGGGCCGCAGCGCACGGGAGCTCGCGCCGCTCCTGTGCGCGGGCATCATCGGCTACCGCGCCTTTCGCCGTTCGCGCATCCAGCCCGGTGGGCACCTCGGCCTGTACGGCTTCGGGGGCTCCGCCCACATCGTCCTGCAGCTGGCTCTCCATGCAGGCTGCCGGGTCAGCGTGTTCACTCGGGGCGGTCGGCACGCCGAGCTGGCCCGCGAGATGGGCGCCGATCACGTCGGACACTCGGACGAGGCGCCCGCGACACCGCTCGATGCGGCGATCCTTTTCGCACCCGCCGGAGAGCTGGTGCCCCACGCCCTCGCGGCGCTCGATCGCGGCGGCACCCTGGCGATCGCTGGCATCCACCTGAGTGAGGTCCCGCCGTTGGACTACGCCCGTCACCTGTTCCAGGAACGCGGCGTGGTGAGCGTCACGGCCAACACGCGTGGGGATGCGCGCGCGCTGCTCGAGCTGGCGGAGGAGATTCCGATCCACTGCCACACCCACGCCTACCCGCTCGAGCAGGCCAACGAAGCGCTGCGGGATCTCAAGGAGGACCGCATCCGCGGCGCCGCGGTCCTCGAGATCGCGAGCGGAGACGAGGCGGCACGGTGAAGCTCCTGGCTCTCGACTTCGACGGCGTGATCTCCGACTCGGCGCCCGAGGCCTTCCTGGTCGCCGTGGCGAGCTACCGGGACGTGTGGCCCGGGAGCCGGCTCCCCGCCGTCGGGGCGATCGACGACGCGCCCGCCCTCTATCGTGCGTTCGTCGAGCAGATGCCGCTCGGCAACCGGGCCGAGGACTTCGCGGTCGTGCTGCGCGCACTCGAGCAGGACGTCGCGCTGCCGGATCAGCCGACCTACGACGCCTTCTTTCGCACCCAGGACGAGGCCGAGCTGCTCGCCTTCCACGAGCACTTCTACGAGGTGCGCAGCGCCTGGGCCGCCCGGGATCCCGAGGGCTGGCTCGACTTGATGGCGCCCTACCCGGGCTTCCTGGAGATGCTGCGACGCCGGCGCGGCGATGCGCTGCTCGCGATCGCGACCGCCAAGGACCGTGCCTCGGTCGAGCGGCTTCTCGTCCGCTACGGCATCGAGGACCTGTTCCCGGGCGAGCGGGTCCTCGACAAGGAGGCGGGCCGACACAAGCGAGCCCATCTCGAGGCCCTGGCCGGGCGTCACGGCCTGGATCCGGCCGAGCTCACCTTCGTGGACGACAAGCTGAACCACCTCGAGTCCGTGGCGGGCCTGGGCGTGCGGACGGCCCTGGCCGGTTGGGGCTACAACGGGCCCAGGGAGCACCTCGCGGCCCGGCGGGGCGGCCACCTGGTGCTCTCCCTCGACGATGCCGAAGCGATCTTGTTCGGCGCGTGATCTCCGGGCTTCCAGTACCTACCCTGTCCTGACCCCCAGAAAGGTCCCGCCATGAGCCTCCAGCCCGGCTTGGGCTTCCGCATGCATGCGGAGCGCACTCCCAACCCCCAGAGCATCAAATGGGTCCTGAGCCAGGAGCTCACGACCGAGGGATCCACGGCCAACTTCCGCGAGCCGGTCGACCCTCTCGTCTCGCCCCTCGCCGCCAGCCTGTTCGCGGTGCCGGGCGTGGTCGGCGTGTTCGTGGGCTCGAACTTCGTCACCGTGACCAAGGAAGAAGAGCTCGAGTGGACGGACCTGGCACAGCCGGTGGTCGATGCCATCAAGGCCTTCGCAGCCGGCGGCGAGGCGGCGCTCGGCCCCGACTTCCAGGCGACCGAGGTCGCCGGGCCCGGAGGTGAGGTCGTCGATCGCATTCGCTCCGTCATCGAGCAGGACATCCGACCGGCGGTCGCGATGGACGGCGGTGACGTGGTGTTCGTGAGCTTCGAGAACGGCACCGTCGAGGTGATGCTGCAGGGCTCCTGCGTCGGCTGCCCCAGTTCGACCGCGACCCTGCGTTTCGGCATCGAGAATCGGCTGAAGGAGGCGGTCCCGGAAGTCGAGCAGGTGATCCAGGTCTGACAGACCGCAGGCGGTCTCGAGACCGTCGGTGAGCCCGCGCACGTTCCCCCCATGCGTCGCGGGCCGAAGAGCAGCCAAGCCGCAGCATCGGGCCAGGGAGGCCGCAGGCCATGGGTGGGGGAATGGGCGACGAGCCGCGACGTGCGTTCTTTTCGGGAACGCGCCGCAGGCGGAGGCTCGGGATCGGCCGTCTCACGCGCCGCTCGGCCCAGCCTGGGTCGGAGGCCGAACCCCCCGAAGGGCGCGCGGCACCGGAGCGGCCGCGGCGGACCCTCAGCGCCCTCCTCGAGACCGCACGTCGACACCTCGGGGCCGCGGCGCAGGGGGGTCGAGAACGGCTCCGGGCCCTGGCCGAGGCCATTCCGAGGGGTGCGGAAGCCCCGCTCCGAAGCACCGGAGCCCGAACACGGCACCGCGGAGGGCGACCTTCCAGCCGGCCGAAGATGACCGTCCGCGGAAAGCTCACGCTCGCCGCGCCGCTGCTGCTGCTCGTCCTGTTCCTGCTGCTGCAGGGCCGGGGAGCCACTCCTGCGCCGGAAGCGCAGATCGAGCCCGCGCCGGAAGTCTCCGCAGGGCCCGAGGCCGAGGTCTCCGCCGAGCCGACGCCGCCGGTGCCGCCCGTGCCAGCTCGCACCCGTTGGGCCGAGCCCCCGGTCGCCCGCGAGGCGCTGGCGTCGCTCGAGGAGGACGCCGCCGGTGGGCTCACCCTCGACCCGGACCTGACCCGCAAGGTGTGGCAGGTGCTCGATCGAGGCCGCGTGGCCCTCGGGCACGTGCTCGTCATGGACCCGCTGACGGGCGAGCTCCTGGCCTACGTCTCGACGGACCCGCAGGCCTTCCCGCCGGACCGCACCTATCCGGCTGCCTCGCTGGTCAAGATCGTCACGGCGGCTGCGCTGCTCGATGCCTCGCCTTCCGCGGCGGCCCGACCCTGCCGCTACGCAGGCAACCCCTACCGCCTGAACCGGCGCGGAGTCGATCCGCCGGCGCGAGGCGGCAACCAGATGAGCCTGCGTAGGGCGATCTCGACCTCGAACAACAAGTGCTTTGCGCAGTACGCCGTGCACCGCCTCGGGGGCGCGCGCCTGCTCGACGCCCTCGACCGCTTCGGGCTGCTGCGACCCGCCGCACCGCTGTACCCGGCCGGCGCCGTCGTGGATCCGGGCGAGGACCCGCTCCAGCTCGGCAAGCTGGGCTCGGGCCTCGACGGCCTTCGAATCACGCCTCTGCATGCGATCCAGCTCGCCGGGGTGCTCGCCCACGGTCGACGGGTCGAGCCGACCTGGGTGGTCGAGCGCGATGCCGCCGACCTGCGCCAGAACGGGCCCTCCGGAGATCGCGTCCTGACGGACGGGCTCACCCGGGACCTGCGGGAGATGCTCGTCGACACGACGCTGCGCGGCACCGCCCGCAAGGCCTTCCGCACCCGACGCGGACGTCCGCTCCTGCGCGGCATCCCGGTCGCGGGCAAGACCGGCAGCTTGAACGGACGCAACCCGGACGGCCGCTACGAATGGTTCATCGGCGTCGCCCCGGCCGACGCTCCGACGATCGCCGTCGCGACCGTCGCCGTGCAGGGCCCCCTCTACTGGATGAGCGCCAGCCAACTCGCGGCCGAGGTGCTGAAGGTCGCGTTCTGCCCGAAGGGCGTGTGCAGCTCCGAGCCCCCGCAGGCACGGCGGATCCGGGTCGACCAGGAGAAGGTCGGCGGCTAGGCGGGCCGGACGTCGTGGCCCGCCGCTCGCGCGGGGCGCCGCACCGTCTAGCCCTCGTCGGCCTCGCTGCGATGCTCGAGGATGCTCGAGACGATCGATCCCATCGAGTCGCTCTCACCGTCCTGCAGCGGCTCGACTGCGGGAAGGTGGGTGATCAGCTTCTCGAGCCGCTCGGCCACCCCGGGATCGAGCTCGACGAAGCGAAGGCCGACTCCGGCCGTCTCCTCGTCGTTGACGACCTCGGCACCGACACGGATGGGCGACTCGTTCGCGTCCCCGTAGAGTGCGAGCTCCAGCCGGTCGCCCAGCTCGAGGCCGGCGTGGGCGTCGATGCGCATGCCGCCCATCGAGAGGTTGCGTCCCATGATCACGCTCTGGGCCTCGCCCGGCGTGGCGACCGCGCGTTCGTAGAGCACGCGCTCGTGCTTGCGTCGATCGTCGGGCGTGGCCGGTGCGGCCAGCGGAGTGGGCTCCGGGCAGGCCCGCTTGTCGAGGGCGACGGCCTCGGGGAGCACCGCGGGACCATGCACGCGGTCGTTGAGGATGTTGAAGATGCGGCGCCGCGCGTTCATCGACAGCTTCTCGAAGTGAATCGCCGCGGCGAAGCTCGCGCCGCCGCTGTTCTCACCGGCGGCGTTCACGCGCAGCACACTGCCGCGCAGGCTCAGACCGCGACCGTCCGTCACGCCCGAAGGCAGCTGGATCGTGAGCCGACTGCCGGGTGCGAGGCGCTCCTTGACCAGCAGGCGGCCACCGCTCAGCGAGAGGTCGGCGATCCAGGCCTTGCGGTGCCGCAGGCCCACGCGGTAGCGGACCGGGTAGCCGATCGGCACCCGCGGATCCTGTCGGCGCTCGGCGCCGGAGTAGAGTCCCTTCAGCAGGACCAGCCGCAGGGCGTAGGGATGCACCGGGCGTCGGATCAGCAGATCGAAACCGGCGCGACGCAGTCGATTGCGCAGCGTGTTCGAGTCCTCGGTCACCACCGCGATCTTCTGGGGCGCCTTCGGGCCGACGGGCCAGGGCTCGGCGATCAGCGCGCGTCGCGTCGTCGCGATGAAGAGATCCCGGGGTGGCTCGATTTCGGTCGGCACCTGACCGCCGCGCATGTGCACGAACTCCGCACCGAGCTGGGCGAGCAACGTGCGCACGTCGTCGAGCTCGCCGTCGTCGATCAGCAGCACCGAGGGTGACATTCGCCTGGTCTCGCTCCGGCTTCGGGGCCTCGCGGGAGGCGCCGGTCCGACCTCATGAGTCGGCAGATCAGTGCCCGTCCTGAAGTGCATTCCCCTCGGGGATCGAGCTCTTCCGCTGCTGCCTCCGGGCCACTTCGCCCAGCACGGCGAGGGCAGCGAGCGCCCACGCCGAGGCCGCCAGGAGGCCCCCAGGAGGCCCCGTGATCCCCAGCCAGACCGAGGCCACGGCCAATGCGTTGTTGCAGGCGTGGGCCAGGACGGCCGGCCAGACGCTTCCCGAGAGCAGGGCGATCGCCCCGAGGTAGAGCCCCAGCCCGAACGCGGCGGTGGCGTGGACCGGATCCCCGTGCGCGACGCCGAAAGCGGCCGCGGCGAGCGCCACGGCCACGCGCGCGTCGAAGCGCTCCTGGAGGAAGCGCTGGACCAGTCCCCGGAAGAGCAGCTCCTCGCCGAGCGCGGGCAGCACGACCAGGGCGAGCAGCAGGCCGAGGACATCGTCCGTCTCGCGGATCCAGCGGTCGAGCCCGCCGAGCTGGCCGACCTCGCGCAGCTCGACGCTCCGCAGAACCAGATCCAGCGCGATCGACGCGCACAGGAAGCCGAAGGCCAGTGCGACCACCGGGCCGATGCGCAGCCGACTGCGAACCAGGCCGAGATGGAAGCCCACGCGGCCGGGGAGCGACAGCGCACCCGCGATCGCCAGTCCCAGCCAGAAGAGCTGGGCCAGCAGCGCCCACCCGAGAGCCTCCACACCCACAGCGTATCCCATGGCCCGGGGGCGCTTCGGTCACCCGGCCGGCTACCCTTCGCGGGTGACCACACCCCTCGCACCCGGCTTCCTGGTTGCGCTCGATCCGATCCTGGACCCGAACTTCGCCCGCACCGTGGTGCTCATGCTGCACCACGACCCGGAGCAGGGCGCCTTCGGCCTCGTCCTGAACCGAGCCACCGACTTCCCGATGAGCGAGCTGTGCAAGACGCTCGAGCTCGGCTGGCACGGCGATCACCGGGCAACGGTCGACTGGGGCGGGCCCGTGCAACCCGATCAGGGCTGGGTCGTCTTTCGCGACCCGTTGATCGGTGCCACCGACTCCGAGCGCGTGTTCGGCGACATCTCCTGGAGCGGGTCGAGGGAAGCCCTGCGGGACGTCACCGAGAACCCCGACAGCGCTGCTCGCATCTTCCTCGGCTACGCGGGCTGGGGGGCGGGCCAGGTCGAAGACGAGATCGCCGACGGGGCGTGGCTCGTCGTACCGATGTCGGACGACCGGGCCGGGGCGCTGGTCTTCGACACCACCCGGGACGAGCTCTGGACGGCAGCCGTCCGGAGCCTCGGCATCGAGCCCGCGACGTTGGTCTCCACCCAGGGCGTGAACTGAACCGGCCGCCCTCGCCCGCGGGAGCCCGCGGGCGATCGACCCTCAGCCTGCGACGCAGTTGCGGCCGGCGTCCTTGGCGGCGTAGAGGTGTCCGTCGGCCTCGCGGACCAGGTCTTCGACTCCGCGGAGACCGTCGTGCCAGACCCCGACGCCGGCCGAGACGGTGATCTCGCGGGGCGCCCCGTCGATGACGGGCGCCAGACTCTCGACTGCCGCACGCAGCATCTCGGCCACCACTCGTGCACCTTCGGCACCCGTCTCGGGCAGGATGACGAGGAACTCCTCGCCCCCGTAGCGTGCGACACAGGCTTCGCGTCGGAGCTGGTCGCGCAGGCAGACCGCCACCTGCCGCAACACCTCGTCACCGGCAGCGTGACCCGCCTCGTCGTTCACGAACTTGAAGTGGTCGATGTCGAGCAGCACCACCGACAGCTCGCGCCCGTGGCGTCGCGTGCGGGACATCTCCCGCTCCAGGAACTCCACGGCAAAGCGGCGGTTGTAGATCCGGGTGAGCTCGTCGATGACCATCGATCGGTAGAGCTGCTCGTGGTAGCGGCTCTCGACCGCGCCCTCCTCCAGGTACTTGATCACACAGTCACCCATGCGGATCAGGTCGCCTCCCTCGAGGAGGAAGTCCTCGTGAGGCGGGAGCGCCAGGCCGCCGAGCACGGTCCCGTTCGTCGACCCGAGGTCCTGGAGGAAGGCCTGGCGGTTGCGGATCGTCAGCTTCGCGTGGCTGCGCGAGACGCTGGAGTCGAAGATCTGCACGCCCGCGCTCGAGCCCCGGCCGACCACGAGTTCCGCATCCTCGATGGGGATGCGCCGTCCGAGCTGCGGCTCGCTCAAGACGACCAGGCAGGAGCGCCCGACACCCGCCGTCCCGGTGGACTGCCTGCGGGCATGGGTGGTGCTGGTGGTTTCGTCGGCGCCGGATCCCACGCAAGACGGATCGGCTCGGCGCTTCCCAGCCTGAACCACCTGGAGGGTCCGGCCACCTAGGGGAAACCCCCGGGGCCGCGGGCGCCTTGCCCGGCGGCTCGGGTCGGAGCCTGGAGAGGCTCAGAGGTACTGGCCGACCCCTTCGCCGGGCTTGGTCGGCGGGGGGGCCTCTGCCGTGCGTCCTGCCAGCACCTCTTGATAGGTCGCGCCGCCGAACATCTGCTTCAGTCGATCGTCCCAGCCATCTGCCGTAGTGCCGACCATCTGCACCGCGAAGCGGAGCTCGTCCTCGCGGAACTGCTCCCCGAGCAGGACCTCGTCGAACCAGATCGAGCGATGCTCCACGTCGAGGGCGAAGCGCCCGAACATCATGCCGAAGTTGAGCCGCGCCAGGAAGAGACCGAGCTCGGGCGTGACGTCGACCCCCACGTTCGTGATGGCGAAGATCCGGACGACGACCTGCCCGTCCGGCGTTGCGCGCGGAGCGACCGTGAGGTGGACGTCGTCGATCGGCAGCACGTAGTCGCCGTCCGCGTCCTGCTCCGGCGCACGGCCGAGGATCTCGGTCACGACGCTCTGGATGCGGGTTCGGGCGATCGTCAGCTTCTGCCTGGCCTCGTGCTCAGCCCGGTGACTGCCATGGCCGATGTCCAGCGGCGCCTCCGGCTTCTCGCCGAAGACCTCGACGAGGGTCTCCTGAAGCGAGCGGACCGCTGACTCCGCGTCGGGTGCGGCGAAGCTCCAAGGGCGGGTGGGATCACCCGGGTCCTCCGAGGCGAAGCCGTGTTCACCCAATGCGCTGCGAAGCGACGGCTCGAGCTCCGGCGCGCCCTTCGGCCGGCCGGGGACGCGCACCTCGATGCCTCCGTCCTCGAGCCGCACCACCTCCACGAGATGCAGCGGTCGCCCGCTCGGCACGGCGGCGACGAAACCGAAGGCCTCGAGCGCTTCGACTTCGGCCAGGAGGAACGATCGTGCGGCGGCCGGGTCCGTCATCGGCGACTCCTTCGAAATGGCGTGCCCCGACGGTACCCCACGCCGCAGCCGGCACGCGGCAGGTCCACTGGCGCGGGCGGTCCGCCCTGATCGCGGGCTCGATCGGCGCCGGTTATCATCGGCGCCGATCGAAGAGACGGAGCCGGCATGATCGAGAACCTGTTTGCGGTGAAGGACAAGGTCGCAGTCGTCACGGGCGGAACCCGCGGCATCGGCCTGATGATCGCCCAGGGCTACGTGGAGGCCGGCGCGCGCGTGATCGTGGCCTCCCGGCGGGCCGACGCCTGCGAGGAGGCCGCACGCGAGCTGGCCAAGCTGGGCAGCTGCCGGGGCATCGCCGCCGACCTTTCGACCGAAGAAGGGGCGCAGGCGCTGGCGAGCGAGGTCGGCGAGCACGAGGACGCAGTGGACATCCTCGTGAACAACGCCGGCGCCAACTGGGGAGCGCCTCTCGAGGAGTTCCCCGACTCTGGCTGGGACAAGGTCTTCGACCTGAACCTCAAGGGGCCCTTCCACACGACGGTGAAGATGCTCCCGCTGCTGCGCAAGAAGGCGACCGCGGCGGACCCCTCGCGGGTGATCAACGTGGGGTCGATCGACGGACTGCAGGTGCCGGACCTCGAGACCTACTCCTACTCCTCCTGCAAGGCCGGGCTGCACCACCTGACGCGGGTGCTCGCGAAACGACTGGCGCGCGAGCACGTGACGGTGAACGCGATCGCTCCGGGGCCCTTCCAGAGCAAGATGATGGCGGCCACGCTGGAGCAGTTCGGAGACCACATCCGGGCGTCGAATCCGCGGGGCCGGATCGGTGAGCCCGAGGACATGGCCGGTGTCGCCCTCTATCTGGCCTCGCGCGCGGGGGCCTACGTGACCGGCGCCGTCATTCCGGTGGACGGCGGCATCTCGACGACGCTGTAGTTCAGCCCAGCCCGGAGAGCCGGCGGAGCTGGGTGCGCTGGACGTCGAGGCTGATCTCGTTGAGCGCCTCCTGGAAGGCACCGCCATCTTTGTGGGAGACCGAGAGGAACCCGTAGCGGTACTGGCCGCCGGGCTTCTGTCGCGTGCTCTGAACCGAGGCGGTTCCCTCGCAGTGCCGGCCGTCGTAGTCGATCCGCACCGACACGGTCTCTCCGATCGCGAGCTTCTGCTCGACCACGGCCGCGAAGCCCGTCGAGCTGATGTCGACGACCTTGCAGCCGTTCTCGGTGCCCACGTCGGCGGCGATCTTCGCCGTGATGGTCGAGACGCGGTAGTGCTGGCGGCTCTCTGCGGAGACCGGATCCCCGAGCGGCTCGAAGATCACGATCTTGCCGGTCTCGGTGTCGTCCAGTGCGTGGACGTGGGCGGGCTGCTGCATGAACTCGTGCTTGATCTCGAAGTAGATCAGCACGTCCTGTCCCGCTTCGAGCGGAGGGGAACCGGCGCTGAAGGTCGCGATCCAACGCTGGTCCTCGTCTGCTCCGTCCACACAGGCGTGGTGCAGGATCCGCTCCGTCGTCACCCCCGGATCGCGGAAATGGACCTCGGTGCCTGCCTTGATCATCCTCTCCCCTTCACACGCGTCGGCAGGGAATGGATCGGCATGCGTCGCTGCAATGGGAGGGTTTTGTTGGGCTTCGGGCCTTGCGAGTGCCGCGCCCGTCATCGGGCATGGGGCGAAGAACCGATGCCTTTCCGGTCTTTCCGGGCGGGTGGCTAGGAGGGATCGAGCAGGGGTCTCAGCACCAGCCGCAGCGCGATCACGGTGAGCACTCCGCGGTAGAGCCACCCGAACACCACCTCGCTGACGCGGTCGAGGATCCGGCTCCCGAACCAGGTGCCCGCCATGACGGCGACGATGGAGCCGATCAGGAGCGGCAGGTGGTCCTGATACGCAAAGCCGACCAGACCGAAGAGCAGGATCTTCACGAGGTGGGCGATCGCCTGGCAGGCGGCCTTCGTCCCGACCAGCTGCTGCCGGGTCAGGCCGAGGTTCAGGAAGAACGGCGCGATCAACGGGCCGGTCGCGCCGAGGGTGACGTTCAGCAGACCCGCCACCGCGCCGACCCCGAGAAAGCGACTCCGGCCCCGTGACGCGGGCGTGTCTCCCTGGGCGGGACCGAGGCCCAGCAGGAGGACGCGCGGCGCCCAGGTCGCGAGCAGCACGAAGACGCCGATGGCGATCTCGAGCCCGTCTTCCGGAAGCTCGCGAACGACGGCGAGGGCCAGCAGCCCGGCCGGCAGCAAGGGCAGCGAGTACCTCCACAGGATCGGCGCGTCGACGTGGCGCCGCTGGATCCAGGCGCGCGAGCCGTTGGAGGCGAGCTGGATGGCGCCGTGCAGGGGAATCGCGACGAGCGGCGGCAGCCACAACAGCATCGCCGCCAGCAGGGTGATGCCGCCCGCCATGCCGACGATGGCGGAGAGCACCGCCGTCGCGAAGGCCACGGCCCACAGGATCAGGACCGAAGAGTCTTCCAAGGATCCTCCGAGCGACGCGCGGCTTCCGGTCCATCGGTCATCTCCGTCTCCCGCGTCTCGAGTGGCGCCTTCGTTCCAGTCGGCTAGCGTACGAGATCATCATCATTTATCAATCTTGATCATGAATCAATCTATTGAAGACGCGGGGTGGATCGGGGCCGCCGAGGCGGCGGCCCTGCTCGGCATCAAGCGCGCCACGCTCTACGCCTACGTGAGCCGGGGACAGGTCGCGAGCCGCCGATCCGGCGCCGGGCGGGAGCGCCGCTATCGGCGTGCCGACCTCGAGGCCCTGCGCGATCGAGGCCGCCAGCCTTCCCCGGAGCGCGCCCTGCGCTGGGGCGACCCGATCCTCGAGAGCTCGATCACCGACATGACGGCCGAGGGGCCGGCCTACCGGGGTCGGCCCGCACTCGAGCTCGCGAGCCGGGGCGTGGGCTTCGAGCAGGTGGCGGAGCTGCTTTGGACGGGGACGCTTCCGGAGCAGGAGACCCGCTGGGAGCCGCTCGCGGAGCTCGAACCGGACTTCCGTCAGCTCGCGTCGATCCTGCCCCCGGCGGCACCGCCGCACGCCGTCCTGTCGACGGTCGTCGCCCTGAGTGGCGCCCAGGATCACGGGCGATACGACACCACGCCCGCGTCCGTGATCGCGCGCGCGCGCCACGTGATCCGGATCGTCGCGGCCAGTCTCGCCCTGCCCCGGTCCCCAGCGCGGGCGGAGAAGGCCTGGCGAGCCCCGACGATCGCGGCCGCCGTGGCCCGCGCGCTCGGCGCCCCCCGGACCGCGGAGCCGGCGCTCGACCGGGCGCTGGTGCTGCTGGCCGATCACGAGCTCAACGCGTCGACCTTCGCCGCGCGCGTGGTGGCCTCGACGGGCGCGGATCTGTACGCCTGCGTCCAGGCGGGCATGGCCGCACTCTCCGGGCCCCTGCACGGGGCCGCCACCGACCGGGTGGAGGCGCTGCTCGCGGAGGCCGTCGGCGCCGATCGGCCCGAGAGCGTCGTCCAGGAGCGCATGCGCCGCGGTGAGCGCCTGCCCGGCTTCGGCCATCCTTTCTACCCGGCAGGCGATCCCCGCGCGCGCTTGCTCTTCGAGGATGCATGGGCGCAGTCGCCACGCACCGAAGAGTCGCGCGCCGTCGACGCGCTGGTCGGAGCGATGGAGCGTGCCGGGCGCCCGGCGCCCAACCTCGACGTCGGTCTGGTGGCCCTGCGCGCCGCTCTGTCGCTGCCCGTCGGAAGCGCTGCTGCGCTGTTCTGCGTCGGGCGCTGCGCCGGGTGGGCGGCCCACGCCCTCGAGCAGGCACGGACCGGTCACGTGCTGCGGCCCCGCGCCCGCTACCGGGAGCACGACCTGACCTAGCGACCTGGGTGCGGCACCTCTTCACGTCTGGAGGAAGGT
The DNA here is from genome assembly GCA_029261775.1 of Deltaproteobacteria bacterium. GTDB lineage: Bacteria > Myxococcota_A > UBA9160 > UBA9160 > UBA6930. The sequence goes on from JAJDAR010000309.1 coordinate 41,083, forward strand.
GCGCCTGGGAGACGCGATCAGCGCGAGGCGTCGAGCAGCTCGCTGTCGGCCCGAGGGCGGGCACCGATCCACTCGAGGAGGCGTCGCACGGCGTCGACGTTGGGCAGTCGATGCTGCGCGGCCGTCGGCGTCTCGGCGCTTCCGACCCGGAAGGTCATGGCCAGCCCCGAGAGGAAGCGGAAGGCGTCCTCGTCGGTCTGGTCGTCGCCCACGTAGATCACGCGCACCCGCTCGGACCAGGCCGGCCCGTAGCACTCGCGCAGGATGTGGAGGACGGCGCGCCCCTTGTCCCAGCCGATCGGCGGCCGGGCCTCGAGGGCGGCGTGGGCCTCGCGGGCCTGGTAGCCGTGGTTGGCCATCACGACCCGCGCCTTCTCCAGCAGCGCTTTGCGCTTGCTCTCGGGCACCGGGCGCACGTGGAAGGTGAGCGTCGGTCCCTTGGCCTCGGTCCAGGCGCCGTCCCTGGCGATCTTCTCCAGCCCCACCAGGAGATCGCGGCTTCGCCCCTCGTAATGGATCAGGTCCTGGTGGCGAAAGCTCTCGATCGACGGGCCCTCGACCTCGAGTCCATGGTTCGCGGCGTAGATCAGGTCGGGGTCACCGACCATCTTGCGGATGTCGGCCATGGCCCGACCGCTGACGATCGAGACCTCGGTATCGCGACGACCCGCACAGCGGGCGAGAGCCTCACGCATCGTCTTGCGCAGCTTCGCCTTCGAGGGATGGGCGGCGATGGGCGTGAGGGTGCCGTCGTAGTCGAGGAAGAGACAAAGCGGATAGCGCTTCACGTAGCTCACGAGCCAGCGATGGATCTCCTCGTCGGAGATCGGCTGCAGGTCGGCCCGCTCGGCGGCCGCCGCCGTGAGGAAGCCCCCCACCCAGGCCTCGACGTCGTCGCGCCGTTCGCGACGCCGCAGGGAGGCGATGCGCGAAGCGCGCTCGTCCTCCCCCATCGTCAGGCCCCGGTGGATGGCCTCGGCGGTGTCGTCGAGATTGAAGGGATTGACGAGCAGCGCCTCGCGCATGGTCTCGGCGGCTCCGGCCATCCGCGACAGGATCAGCACCCCCGGGTCGTCCACCTGGCAGGCGACGTACTCCTTGGCGACGAGGTTCATGCCGTCCCGCAGTGGCGTGATCAGCGCGACCTCCGCGTCGCGGTAGAGACCACAGAGCCTCTCGCGGGGCATGGAGCGCACGAGGTAGCGGATGGGCGACCAGGTCGAGGTCGCGAAGCGGCCGTTCACGCGACCGACCAGCCCGTCGATCTCGCGCTTCAGGTCCTGGTACTCCTCCACCTCCGAGCGGCTCGGGACGGCGAGCTGCAGGAAGACGACCTCTCCGACGTGCTCCGGGTGCAGCTCCAGCAGCCGCTCGAAAGCGCGAATCCGCTCGGGAATCCCCTTCGTGTAGTCGAGGCGATCGACTCCCAGCACGATCCGCTCGCGCTTGCGCTCACGCCCGGCCTTCATCGCCGCCTTCTCGAACTCGGCGAACTCGATGCCGATCGGGAACACGCCGACCCGAGCCACCCGATCCCCGTGTTCGACGACCATCGATTCCATGTCGACCCGGGCCCCCAGGATCCTCGCCGCACAGTCGAGGAAGTTGCGCGCGTAGGTCTCGACGTGGAAGCCGATCAGATCGCAGGCGAGCAGACCGCGGAGCAGCTGATGGTCCCACGGACAGAGACGGAAGACGTCGTAGGACGGGAAGGGGATGTGCAGGAAAAAGGCGAGCCGCGCGTCGGCGTTGGCCCGGCGCATGAACTCCGGGGAGAGCATGAGATGGTAGTCATGGATCCAGACCAGCTCGGCCTCGCGCGCGTGCTTCTCGGCCACGTCCGCGAAGCGCTGGTTGACGGCCTCGTAGCCCTCCCAGTCGACGCGCTCGAACTGGGAGAGCGCCGGGAGCGAGTGGAAGAGGGGCCAGAGGGTCCGATTCGAGAACCCGCGGTAGTAGCGCGCGACCTCCGGCTCGCTCAAGGGGACCGGAGCGATGCGGTAGCTGCCGGCCCGGGTCGAGATGCGCTCGTTGCCTCGAAGCTCGACGCCCGGCCAGCCGATCCAGGTCCCGCCGCGCTTGCGCAGCACCGGATCGAGTGCGGACACGAGGCCGCCGGACGACCGGCTGCGCTTCAGGCCTTCCGCCGTCCGCGAGTAGGTGAAGGGCAGGCGGTTGCTCATCACGACGATCGGACGATCACTCGCGGTGGGTGTTGCGGCGGCTCTGGACTTGCGGCGGGTGGGCACGCGCGGGATGGTAGCGGCTCGTCGGGCGACGCTTCGCAGCGAGGCCGCGAAGACCCGAAGACCGGTGCGCATCCCGCCAGAAGGACCCCCGGATCGATGGACACGGACGTACTCGCACTGGGGATCGTCTGGTACGCGGTCCTGCTGCTCTCGCTCACGGTGCACGAGGCGGCCCACGCCTGGGCGGCACTGCGCGGAGGAGATCCGACCGCCCACCACGACGGCCAGGTCTCGCTGGATCCGTGTCCCCACGTGCGCCGCGAGCCCTTCGGCACCGTCTTCGTGCCGATCTTCTTCTATTTGTGGTCGGTGCTGCAGGGGCGACCGCCCTGGATGATCGGCTGGGCCAGCACCCCCTACGACCCGGCGTGGGCCTTCATCCACCCCCGGCGCGCCGGCTGGATGGCACTGGCGGGACCGGCGTCGAACTTCCTGCTCGCCGCCCTGGCCGGCCTGGCGATCCGGATCGGTTTGGCGACCGGAAGCCTCGAGCCGGGCTATCGCGCCCTCGAGAGCGTCGCCATCGCGACGACCCCGGGCCTGGCCGCCACGGTCGCCACCTTCCTGTCGCTGCTCTTCTCCTTGAACCTGCTGCTCGGCGTCTTCAATCTCCTGCCCTTTCCACCCCTCGACGGAGCGGGCGTGCTCAACCTGTTCGTGAGCGAGCCACGAGCCCAGCGCCTGATGCACTGGATGACGCAGCCCGCGCTGCGCTACGGCGGCTTTCTGGCGGCCTGGTTCGCCATCCGTCCGCTCTTCGGACCGGTCTTCGATCACGCCTGCGACTGGCTCTACGCGGGCATCTAGCCACCGCGCTCCCGAATCGCGGGGTCCACTTCGCTAGCCTTCGGGGATGATGCGAGGGGGCCGAAGCGCCCGCACCCGGAGGGCGGTGGGACGTCTCGCAGCGGCCCTGATCCTGCTGGGCCTCCCCCGGCCGGGCCTGGGCGAAGAGCCGGCACAGGCCTCCTGCCCGAAGGGGACGAGCCTCGCCCGCAGCGAGCCCAAGGGCTCCTCCTGGTGCCAGCGGCCGGACGGCACCCAGCACGGCCCGAGCTTCTCTTGGTACCCGGGCGGCCAACCCCGCGCCGTCGCCCGCTTCGACGCCGGCGAGCTCGACGGTCGCTATCGCGAGTGGCACCGGAACGGAACGCTGCGGGAGGAGAGCCACTACGAGAAGGGGCGCCGCCACGGGACGACGACGCGCTTCGACGAGGCGGGCACGAAGCGCTCGGAGGAGCCGTACCGGAACGGAAAGCTGCACGGCGAATCCCGGGTCTGGCACCCCAACGGCCAGCTCTTCGCCCGGTCCTCGTACGAGAACGGCGAGCGACATGGCAACGCGGAGACCTGGTACGCGGACGGCACCCCGCAGACGAAGGGGCAGTTCGCGCGCGGGGCCTATCACGGCACCTGGATCGGCTGGTGGGAGAACGGCCAGAAGAAGAAGGTGGCCGAGTTCGACTCCGGCAAGGAGCTCACGCGCGAGTTCTTCGAACGCGAGTAGCCGGCGCCGGTCGCAGCGCCGCCCTCAGGTCTCCCGCAGGAAGTCGATCACGGCAGCGTTGAAGGCGTCGGTCTGCTCGATGTTGACGCAGTGAGCGGCGTCTGGGATCAGCACGTGGCGTGCGTTCGGCAGCTTGGCGGACATCACCTGGCCCGCCGGCAGGTAGGCCGCGTCGTTCTCCCCCACGAGCACGAGGGTGGGGATCCGGATCTCGGCGAGGCGATCCAACGTGGACGGCGCCGGGCCCGCCACGCGTCGCCCGAAGCTCGCCACACCCATCGCGCTCTGCGCTTCGATCGCGCGTCCTGCCGCCTGTGCCGCCGGCAGATCGGGCTTCAGGCCGATCGCGTTCGGAGCGGCCCGACCGCTCGTGTAGCCCTCGAAGCCGACCCGCTCGAGACGGCCCGCGATGCGCCCCACCTGGGCCTCCCAGCCCGCCTGCGCCTTCGGGTTCTTGAAGCCGGGACCGCTGGCGACGAGCAGCAGCGCCTTCACGCGCTCCGGGTGGCGCAGGGCGAAGTGCTGGGAGGCGAGGCCTCCGAAGGAGAGCCCACCGACCACCGCAGGCTCTCCGGGCGCCGCCCAGTCGAGCACGCGGCCCAGGTCGTCGACGACCTGCTCCATCGAGTAGGCGCTCTCGGCCTCCGGGGCCTCGCTCTGCCCGTGACCGCGATAGTCCCACAGCACGACGCGGTAGCCGGCGTCGGCCAGGGGCCCGACCTGTGCGCGGAAGTTCTCGTGGGTCTGGCAGTAACCGGGGGAGAGCACGAGGGGCGTTCCCTCCCCGGTCGCTTCCGCGTAGAGGCGGACACCGTCGCTGGCGTGGACGTCAGCCATCGGTCTACCGAGCGGATTCCATGCGTCGGTGCAGGGCGTCGGCCATCTGCTCGAGCTGGTCCTTCATCGGCGCGCGGATCGTGAACTCGGGGACGAAGGCCTTCGTGCTGCCGTCGAGCTCGAGGAGGACGCGCGTGCCGGCTCCGCGGGCTTCGAGCCCGACCCGACCCTCGAGCCGCTTCCAGACTCTTCCGTCACACACCTTGGAGAATCGCACACCTCCATCCGGCTGGACGTCGAAGTGGAAGGTGGCCTCCCCGTCCTGGCCCAGGGCCCGGTAGCGGGAGCGGACCGTCTTGCGCGTGTCGCTGCGACCGACGATCTCGTTGTCCGCGTCCGGGAAGAGCTCGATCAGGATCTCGTCCTCGAGCAGGATGGAGCGGCAGGCCTCGGGAGAGGCTCGTACTTCGAAGCGCTTGTCCAGATGCATGGGGGTTCCTCCTCGGGCCGCGGGGGACGGCCCGTTCAGCGGATCTCGAAC
>JAJDAR010000310.1 GCA_029261775.1 Deltaproteobacteria bacterium
AGCCGAAGGCCGAGTCGCCCTCGACGGCGATCACCTTGCGGTCGGGGTGCACGGCGGCGGCCGCCAGGGCGAAGCCCAGGCCCACGCCCATGGTGCCGAAGGTGCCGGCGTCCAGGCGCTCCCTCGGGCCCTGGTTGCGCAACACGCTGCGGCCGATGTCCATCGTGTTGGAACCCTCGTTGACGAAGATGGCGTCGCTCGGGGCCCGGTCGCGAATCGCGGCGAGCACGTGGTAGTAGCCCATCGGCTCGCTGGCATCGCGCTCCATGGCCAGCACCTGCTCGCGGTTCTTGTCGACGGCTTCGCCCAGGGCCACGCGCCAATCGGTCTCGGAGGGGTAGGACCAGGGTTCGCGATCGAGGGCCTCGTTGAGCTGCTGGACGATGGCGCGCGCGTCGCCGACCAGGGCAACCTCCGGTGTGACGTTGGTGCCGATCTCCTCGGCGGCGATGTCGAGCTGGAGGATCTTCACGTCCTCGGCGAAGCGCGGCGCCTTGCCGAAATGCAGGATCCAGTTGAGCCGCGCGCCGAGCAACAGGATCGCGTCCGCGTGCTGAAGCGCGTGGGAGCGCCCCGGGGCGATCGACAGCGGATGGTCGTCGGGGACCACGCCCTTGCCCATCGGCGTCGGCAGGAAGGGCAGCCGTGTCGCGTCGATGAAGCGCCGCACCTCGTCCTCGGCACGGGCGTACGCCGCCCCCTTGCCGACGATCACGAGCGGCCGCTCGGCCTCGCGCAACACGCGCAGGGTGGCGGCGATCTCGTCGGCTCCGGCGTGGGGGCGGGGCGGCTCGGGGCAGCGCGGCAGCACAGGGGCCGCGTCCTCCTCGATCTCGCCGACGATCAGGTCGTTGGACAGATCCAGGTAGACGGCGCCCGGCCGGCCATACAGGCTCGTGCGGACGGCCTGCTCGACGTAGTAGGGGACGCGCTCGAGGCTCTCCGGCCGCCGCGCGAGCTTGGCGTAGCTGCGCACCGTCTCGATGTGGGGGGCCTCCTGGAAGGAGCCCATGCCGTCCTGGAACGCATCCGGCGCGCCGCCGATCAGGATCATCGGCCAGGCGTTCGACCACGCGTTCGCCATGCCCGCAAGCCCGTGGACGACGCCGGGACCGCACACGACGAGGCAGGCGCCGGGTCGGCCCGTCAGGTATCCGACCGCGCCGGCCGCGTAGCTCGCCGACTGTTCGTTGCGGCAGCCGATGTAGCGGATGCCTTCCTTTTGCGCGGCGGAGGCGATGGGAATCACGGGGAAGCCCACCACACCGAACATGAACTCGACGCCCTGCGCCTTGAGGCAGCGGGCGACGAGCGTGGCGCCGTCGAGGGTGGCCATGGAGCTCTCCTTGTCGTGGGAAACACCCGTGCGCCGGTCAGGCGCCGAGCAGGGGGCGGACTTCCTTGGCGAAACGCTCGAGCTGCGCCTCGCGCTCTTCGAGGGGACCGGTCGAATCGACGATCACGTGGCGAACGCCGGCCTCCCGGAAGCGGTGGATCGTCTCCGCGACGGCGTCGGGCGGACCGAGCGCCGCGTAGCGCCCCGCCGCGCGCCGGAAATCCATGGCGTAGCGCTTCGAGAGGTGGTCGGTCGCTGCATCGAGCGCGTCTTCGTAGCGGTCGGCGATGTAGGTGAAGAGCAGGTGCGCCGTGCCGAAACGCTCGGGCGTGCGACCGGCCTCGTCGGCGGCGCGCGAGATCTTCGCGAGCCCTTCGGCGTACTGCTCCGGCGTGACGACGTACGAGATCCAGCCGTCGCCCATGCGCCCCAATCGCCGCAACGCCGCATCGCTTCGGCCGCCGCCCCAGACCGGCGGGCCGCCGGGCTGCACCGGAGCGGGTCGCATGGTCGTCTCCGGGAAGGGGTAGAAGCGGCCGTCGTGGGAGACGGGCCCGCCCGTCCAGAGCTTGCGCAGGACGGGGATCGCCTCGTCCAGGCGCGCCCCGCGCTCGCCGACCGGCACCCCGCATGCCGCGTACTCGCCCGGGAACTCCCCGCCGACGCCGACACCGAAGATCAGCTTCCCCCCGCACAGGTGGTCCAAGGTGGCCACCTGCTTTGCGACTGGCACCGGATGACGCAGCGGCAGCAGGTAGACGGCGGTGCCGATCGTGAGACCCGGCGCGAACGCGGCGATCTGCGCGAGCTGGAGCAGCGGATCGAGGATCGGCACCGCGAAGGCCACGTGGTCCCCGGTCCAGACCGCGTCGTAGCCCAGCGCGACCGCCTGCTCGGCGGTGCGCCGCGCGTCAGCGGCAGAGGCGACCCCGGTGATGAGGCCGGTCTCGAGGCGCGTCGCGAGGGGCAGGTTCACCCCCGTACTCTACCGCGTTCCCGCCCCGTAGATGGCAGGATCCACGTCCACCCCGACCGGGCAGTGGTCCGAGCCCTGCACGCGCCGCAGGATGAACGCGTCCTGCACGAACCGCATGGCGGCCGGCGAAGCCAGCACGTAGTCGATCCGCCAGCCCACGTTGCGGGCGCGGCAATCGCCGCGCTGACTCCACCACGAGTAGTGACCGGCCGCCGGCTCACGATGCCGGAAGGTGTCGACCCAGCCCGCCCCGAGCAGCGCATCGAAGGCGGCCCGCTCCACGGGCAGGAAGCCGCTCGTCTTCTGGTTGTCCTTCGGTCGCGCGAGATCGACCTCCCGGTGCGCTGTATTGAAGTCGCCCATCACCAGGACCCGGTGGCCGGCGCGCCGCAGTGACTCGAGGCGCGCGAAGACCGCCTTCGTGAAGCGGAGCTTGAAGGCGACCCGGCCGTTGTCCCGGTCCTTGCCGTTGCCATTGGGGAAGTAGACGTTCGCCACCATCAGCCGCCCGAAGCGCGCCAGCTGGACCCGCCCCTCGTCGTCGAAGGCGCGCTGCCCCAGGGCGGTGTCGACCGCGTCGGGCTTGCGGCGGGCGTAGAGACCGACGCCGCTGTAGCCGGGCCGCCTCGCGCTCGAGAACTCCGCATGCCAGCCCTTGGGCGCCACGAGCCGCCTGGGCAGCTGCTCGGTGCCGGCCCGCAGCTCCTGGATGCCGACCACCGAGGCCCCGGAACGATCGAGCCAGCGTCGGAAGCCCTTCCGATCGCAGGCGCGCAGGCCGTTCACGTTCCACGAGAGGATGCGTTCCGTCGCCAGCACGGCGCCGACCCTACCAAAGGTCCCGCCCCACGACCGGACCGGGTTAGACTGGGCGCCGCGTGCCCGGAGGTGCCATGGATCGAGACGCCAGCCACGTCCCCTTCGTCGAGTCCGGCTCCTATCCGCTGCGGCCCGGCAATCGCGTCCAGCCGCTGGTGGACGGGGGGCCCGCCTTCTCCCGCATCGCCGAGGCGGTGGAGGCCGCAGAGCACAGCGTCTGGGTCACGGTGGCGTTCCTCGACCCGCACTTCGAGATGCCCGGGGGGCGCGGCAGCTTCTTCGACGTGCTCGACGGGGCGCAGGCCCGCGGCCTCGACGTCCGCGTGCTGTTCTGGAGGCACTGGCAGCTGCACGAGCTGCAGGCCGACGCGCACTTCCCGGGCAGCGAAGCGCAGCGCCGGATCCTCGCTGGGCGCGGCTCGCGTTTCCTGGCCCGCTGGGACCAGGCCCACGGCCGCTACTGCCAGCACCAGAAGTCGTGGCTCGTCGACGCCGGGCACGAGGGGGAGGTCGCCTTCGTCGGCGGGATCAATCTCAATCCCGCTTCGGTCGTCGCGCCGGGGCACCCCCCGTCGGATCGGGGCAACACCCACGACGTCTACGCCGAGCTGCAGGGTCCCGTCGCGTGCGACGTGCACCACAACTTCGTGCAGCGCTGGAACGAGGCCAGCGATCGCGGCGAGGCGGATGGCTGCTGGCCCGACGCCAGCTCCCAGGACGATCTCCGCTTTCCCGAGAAGGCCGGGTCCGCCGTCGGCGACGTGCCCGTCCAGATCCAGCGCACCGTGCGGCGCGATCGCTACCGCAACGGTCACCCTGCGCCCGACACCCGTCCCCACGACATCGAGGGCGGCGAGTTCAGCATCGTCGATCAGTACCGGCGCGCCCTCGATGCCGCCCGGGACACGATCTACATCGAGGACCAGGCGATCGGCGCACCCGAGATCCTCGATCGATTGCACGCCGCCCTGTCCCGCGGCGTGCACGTCGCGTTCCTGGTCCCGCTCGACCCGAACAACGAGATGGCCGCCGCTCGCGGTCAGGAGAGCTCGCAGCCGTTCTGGGATTCGCTCGCCGCACTCGGCGAGCACCCCCACTTCACCCTGGCGGGCATCGCCAGCTCGCGAGGCCCCGGCGATCTGCAGCACGTCTACGTGCATGCCAAGATCGCGCTCGTGGACGACGGCTGGGCGACGATCGGCTCGGCCAACGTCGGCAA